>JBILNK010000307.1:0-3054 GCA_044375105.1 Planctomycetota bacterium | reverse complement strand
CTTTACCGCGTCCCACGGCGGCGTGCCGACCTGCCAAGAGCGAAGGTTTGACGGGACGGGAGAAAGCCGGATGCGGGAAATCCGCACGTCCGGTTTGAAGAGGGGGACGGGCCGATAGGCCCGTCCCTACTCGACGGCAAACCAGTCCCTGAACCGGGCTTTGGTGCTGCAGCCTTGGGTGCATGAGCACCCCCACTGAATTCCGCCGACGCGGCCTAGATGGCGCCGAGATCGATGCCCTACTGGACGAGGCTGGCAAGAGCAGCCTGAGCTTGGCCGCGTTCGCGCGCTCGAAGGACGTGCCCTACGGCACCCTCTACTCAGCCCGGAGGCGTCGAGCCTTCGGAGCTCCGACGTCGGAGCAGGGACGAGGCAGGCGGGCCGGACTGCTGCCGGTCGTGCCGACTGGGGATCCTAGCAGGTCATCCACGGGCCTGTTGCTCCGGCTGCCCAGCGGCCTGGTGCTCGAGATCCAGAGCGGCTTCGACGAGCTGACGTTGCGGCGGGTGCTGGGGGCCAGGGGCGTGTGGCGGTCGGTCGCGGGGGCTTTGGTTGCGAGGGGGTGGAAGCGGGTTGGGTTCCTGGGGCCCGGGAGGGCTTGGGGCGCTCCGCGCTGGCTGCGGGGGCTCTCTGGCCTATCCTGGGGGGGCCCATGATCCGCGCCGAGAGCCTCTACAAGTCGTACCGCGGGGTGCCGGCGTTGCAGGGGGTGTCGTTTGCCATCGCGGCCGGGGAGGTGGTCGGGTTCTTGGGGCCCAACGGGGCCGGCAAGTCGACGACGCTGCGGCTCTTGTGCGGGTTGCTGGCGCCGGACGCGGGGAGCCTCGAGGTGGCCGGGCGGCGGCTGCCGGAGGGGGCGCGGGCCGCGCGCGCCGCGCTCGGTTATCTGCCGGAGAGCACGCCGCTCTATCGCGGCATGCGGCTCGATCGATTCCTGCGCTTCTGCGGCGAGCTCAAGGGGCTTTCGGGCGCGGGGCTGTCGCGAGCCATTGAGCGCGTCGCCGGCCAGTGCGGGCTCGAGGCGCGTCTGACCCAGCGCATCGAGGAGCTCTCGAAGGGCTTCCGCCAGCGCGCCGGACTGGCCCAGGCCCTGATCGCCGATCCGGCGGTGCTGATCCTCGACGAGCCCACCTCCGGCCTGGATCCGCTCGAGGTGGCGCGCCTGCGCGAGCTGATCCGCGAGCTGGGCCGCACCAAAACCGTGCTGCTCTCGACCCATGTGCTGGGGGAGGTCGAGGAGCTGTGCGGGCGCGTGTTGATGCTCTACGGCGGGCGGCTGCTGGCGGACGGGCCGCTGGCGAGCCTGACCCACAGCCCGCGGCTCCTGCTGGCGCTCGAGCCTCGTTCCAGCGCGGCGCGGGAGCGCGATACGGAGGCTTGGCTGCGCTGCCTGCCCGGCGCCGGGTTGGTCGAGCCGGGCCCGCCCCTGTCCGGCGCGCCGCGCTTCGCGGTCAGCCCCGCGGATCGGGCCGCTTTCCAGGTGGCGCTGCTCGCGGCGGTGGCGCGCGGAGAGTACGCGCTCGAGGAGCTGGCGCCGGAGCGCCGCTCGCTCGAAACGGTCTTCAGAGAACAGGCCGCACGGGCCGCGGAGGCCCGCCCATGAGGGCCTTCCTGGCGGTGCTGCGCCGCGAATTCGGAGCGGCGATCGATGGCGCCCTGGCGCCGGCCTTGGCCGCCGGGGGCTCCCTGGCGCTGCTGCTCGGCTTCTGCATCGTCGGGTTCCCCCTGGGCGAGCCGCGCCTGCCGGGCCTGTGGGCCGGCGGCGTGGCCAGCCTGGCGCCGGCCTTCGCTTGGCTGCCACTCTGGTTCGTGCTGCTCTGTCCGGCCCTGGGCATGGGCGCCTGGGCCGAGGAGCGCGCGCGCGGCACGGAAGAGCTGCTGCTCTCCTCGCCGGCGCCGCTCGTCGCGCTGGTGCTGGGCAAGTTCGCTGCGGGGTTGGCGCTGCTCTGGCTGCTGCTGCTCTCGGCGCTCCTGCCCCTGGGGGCGCTGTGCCTGTGGCTCGGGCCCCTCGATCCGGGGCCGGCCCTGGGCGGCCTGCTGGGGGCCTTCGCCCTGGGCGGCGTCAGCCTGGCCTGGTGCCACTGGCTTTCGGCCCTGTGCCGCGAGCAGCTTTTGGCGTTCCTGCTGGGCGCCCTGAGCCTGGGGGCCCTGTGGGTGCTCGGGCTGATCGCGCCCAACCTGCCGGCCGGCAGCGAGCCCTGGGTCTGGCTGCTGGCGCCCTCGGCGCACTACGGCGCGACCTTGGCGCGCGGGCTGTTCGAGTGGCGCGATCTCTTCTGGTTCGCCGTGGCGTGGCTCCTGCCCCTGGGCTGGACCTGGGCCAGTTTGGAGGCGCGGCGATGGCGCTAGAGCCCTCCGCGGCCCTGGAGCGCCGGCGCGCCGCGCGCGAGCGCTGCCTGTGCCTGCTGCTCTCTGGGCTCTTGGCCCTGCAATGCCTGCGTTTGGCGCGCGACCACGCCCCGGCGCGCATCGACCTGTCCGCGGAAGGCCTGAGCCGCTTCTCGCCGGCCACCGAGCAGGTGCTCGCCGAGCTGCCCGATCTGGCCAGCGTCGAGGCCTATTTCACCCGCGACCTCGAACACGCGGCCCTGGCGCTCTTGCGCGCGCGTTTGGTCGATCAGCTCGAGAGCCTCGAAGCGCTCTCGAAGGGGCGCCTCGAGCTGCGCTTCTTCGATCCTTCCAGCGACAGCGCGGCGCGCCTCGAGGCCACCGAACGCTATCGGCTCGAGCCGATCGACGTCGACGCCGTGGCCGGCGCCACCCGGGTCACCCAGGAGGTCTTCCTGGGGCTGGTGATCAAACACCGCGGCCGCCAGGAGGTGCTGCCCCTGGTTTTGCCCGATTCGCTGGAGGTTTCGCTGGTGGGGGCCCTGCGGCGGCTCGCCCGGCCGCGGGCGCCGCGGATCGGACTCTTGGCTTCCCCGCAATTCGCTCCGGGGCTCGAGCCCCTGCGCCAGGCGCTGGCGGCGCGCTATGAGTTCAGCAGCGTGAGCGGCCTCGACCAGGGCTTGGCGGTGTCGCCCGGGCTCGACGCGCTGGTCGTGGCCGCGCCGG
>JBILNK010000003.1:0-66721 GCA_044375105.1 Planctomycetota bacterium | reverse complement strand
GGGTGGCGCCCTGCTGATCGCCGGCGATCGCTGCCGGGCCCTCGATCGCGAGCTGTCCATGCAGGCCTACGCCACGGGGCTCGAAAGCTGGCTGGGCCGCTTGGGCGCCGAACTCTCCGGCGATCTGTGCTGGGACCTCGACAGCGCCGCGCGCATCCAGGCCAGCGGCGGCCGCGGGCAGCCGCTCGATTACCCGCTGATGCTGAACCTGCGCGGGGACAGCCTGGTGGCGGAGCATGCGCTGACCGCGCGCCTGCCGGCGGTGCTGCTGCAGTGGGCCAGCCCGATCGAGCTGCGCCCGGGCGGCGGCCTCGAGCCGGTGCTGCAAAGCTCGCCGCGCGCCTTCCGGGTGCCGGTGCCGGACAAGCTCGGTTTCGAGTCCGAAGCCGTGGCGCTGTATTCGCGCCAGCTGATCGCCTCGCAGCGGGCGGAACGCATGACCCTGCTGGCGGCCGGGGTCGGCCCGTTCCCCGCTCCGGCCGAGGAGCCGCCGCCGGTCCTGGACGAGCAGGGGAACCCGCAGCCGGCGGCCGCCGGCGCCCTGGAGGATCGCTCGGGGCCCGGGCGGCTGATCCTGGTCGGCGACGCCAATTGGCTGCTGCCCCTCGACGCCAGCGGGCGGCCGGCGCCGCAGAACCTGGCCCTGTTCGAAAACGCCGTGGATTGGCTCTGCGCCGACGAGCTGCTCCTGGCCCTGCGGGCGCGGCGGGTCGAGCCGCGCTCGATCCGCGACTTCTTGGCCGAGGAGCGCGAGCGGCGCGGGCTGGCCGGTCCGAGCGGCGCCGTGGCCCGCGCGCGGGGCGAACTCGATGCCAGCGAGCTGGCCGCCGATCGGGCCGCGGCGCGGCGCCGGGCCGTGGCCATGGCCGCCACGGGAGCCCTAGGCCTGATCGTGCCCGCGGGCCTGCTGCTGGCCGCCTGGCGCCGCGCCCGCGCCCCCGTCTGGCGCCGCCGCTGACAAACGCCCTAATGGAGCGCGCCAGAACCCCTGGGCCCCGCCGCCCAGGCGTCCGAGAGAGGCGGACGCCAGCGCTCTACCCGAGCAGCCTCCCTCGCGTCTCGGGTGTAAGACCCCCGCCGAGTCTGCCGAGGGGTGTGCGCACTCCGGCTCCGCTACGCTCCGTCTCCGACCGCACACCGGGAGATCTCACCAACCCCGCGAACCTCTTCCACCCTCATGGCGACTGGACCAAGGAGCGGGGCCAAGTCAAATTTCCCGAGCGCGGTCTCGCGTATTCCGAATCCGCCTCATTTTGGCACCCGCACGGTCTTCGCAAGCTCGATGGACGCCATCGCTTCCAATGGGAAGCTCTCGGCGCTGTGACCAGGGATCAGTGCAAAGAGCGGTGATCCGCCTTCATCCCCGGTAAGGCCGATCAGCAATCCATCCGGATCCTTGCGCCAGACGTAGTGCTGATTCACACCTCTGCCGTCGATGATCTTCGGAGGGTAGCCGATCCATCCCAGGCTAGTTGCCACCCTTGTGTGCGCGAGCCGAACGAAAGCGCCGGGCTTGAATTGCAGGACAACTGGATCGAGCGAACCTGATTCTGGGATGGGCCTCCAGTCGCTCGTCCAAATATCGAACTGCAACGAGAATTCGATTGGCGAGAAACGACTCTCGATGATCCAACCAGATTCTCCTTGGGAATAATCAGCGATCATCCGCGCCGAGACTCCGTCGGTTCCCATGAGGGACAGACGGTATTCCAGCCGCGCTCCAGCCGGATCCAATCGATCCAAGCCGTAGTTTGGCTGCAGAATCAGCTCACGTGAATCCGGAATCCACACTTCAGCGGGCACGACTCCTGAAGAGTAGGGCAGCTTAAGACTGAACCGAAGCTCGTTGATGAGTAGGATCTGGTCTACGAGCTGTTTGGGGGCCGGCAGTACGAATTCCGCAGCGGCGCCCACCACGACACTTCCGGACCAAGCCACCGAGTACGAGCTCCGCGAGAGTGGGCTCTCCAAATTTACGAGGGTATAGCTGAAAGTTCCGCCGACCAGAGGGTCATGGGTCAGCAGTCGTACCGCTCCTGCACCTGTGGGCGCTTCTGGGTCATCAGGAAGAGGGCCATTGGGGACATGATGTCGGGCTGTGAGAGCTTGGGCTTTTTTTTCCAAAGACAGCCCCTTGAGGTCCGCTCCTGGTTCATCGGAAGGCACCGTCCCTCTAGGGCCGGTGGCCCCTGCGCGGAAGTCATGGTTGCCAGGCCCTAGTGTCACCACGCAAATCAGGGCCAGCGCAACCAGGGCACCGATTGTCAGAAATGACCATACAGACCAGTTCGTGTCCTTCGAGAGTTTGGCTTTCAAAGGATACCCAGGATCGGCACATAGGCCGGTGAAGTTCTGGGGACGAAGTCGATATTTAAGGCGGAATTGCCTATCAACTTTCTAGGAATCAGAGGTTGATAGAGACCGAGTGTCTCATGATCAGTTGCAAACGGTAAGGGTTCGGGCCGTCGAATCATGAATAATCTTGATGCCGCTTCCGCATTCTTCTTGATGTGTGACCAGGTCTCCGGCGGTTCGAACGTCGAGCCTGCAGGTGGTGCCACCGGTTGAACTGCATGTGTATGTGGTTATGTTCAGGACGGTTTGGACTGTCCAGCAGCCCCCAGTGTAGGCAGCTCCCCAAGTTCCACTGTACACGGCAACGGGGGGGTCCCTATCACCGCACGGACCCGTTGTGAGTCCAGACTCGATTGGAGCTTGAATGTTAGGATTATATTGTCTAAAGGCATTCCTCGAAGAATAAATATAAATGGACGAGCCGAGGAGCTGTATTGCCCCACCTGTTTGAACGTCGATGCGCTCGAGGATTCCATCTGGATATAGCACTTCAACGCAACCAGGACTGATGTTGAAGATTGGATCGGGAGACTCGATGTCTGAGGAAGACCAAAAGCCGCTTATGGAGGCGAGGGTAACTGCCTTAGTATCCAGCACGAGGAGGTCTGGCCGGGGTTGAACTCTACCGTAACCCTGGTATTCCAGCGCAGCCTCGATGTCCCCCGCATTGTGCAAGGACGCGAAATGACCCCGAATTTCGGGTCCATTCGGCGGCGCTAAGGGGGCCCAGTCTGCTGGCTGCGGTGAAATGGTCAACGTCGGGTTCTCCATATGCCAATCGAGGACCAACGGCCAAGCGGTCGGCTGGGAGCGTATGTCTGTGTGCGAATCACCGTAGGGGCTGACGGTTGGCACGAAATGCCTCACGACACCGACAGCAAGGCCATGGACTTGGATAGCCTCTGCGTAGGTGACGGACAGCAGGTCCTGCTGGTGCACCTGGAATTTCCCGGTCATGCCGCCACCTTCGGTACCACCTGAGTAGTAGAGCCCCCCCTGCACCCCGGAAACAGCGATCGGGACCCTCGTGTTGACGTCGAAGAGCCCCGACTGATAACCCGATTTAAGTACCTTCATCGGAACTGGTTGAGCCCCAGATGGATCGCCGCCACCATCATGAAGCAGGCCGGGCTGGGCCAGGCAAGACGCTCCGACCAGTAGGATTGAGAAGAAGGCGAGGAACAGTCGCCCCATTATTGTAGAGGCGCTATTGTAGAGGCGCTGATCAGGCGACTGCTCAGTAAAAGTTCGCGCCAGCGGCCACCCGGTTATTTCGCCGGTAACAGTGAGGAAAAGGACACTGCTGCTAGCAACCATGGATCTCGGGGGCTTGGTGTAGGGGTGGGAGGTGGGGCGAAGTCTGTTCGGAACACGAGGATGTCCTTGGCCTTGTTGGATTCGCGCGGGGGAGGAGGGGTCAGGCTACGGATTGATTGAGGCTTGCGCCAGTGTCTTCCAAGGCAGCGACTAGGCCCGGCAGGCCTGCATGGCCTTTGACGCGGCGGAATTGCTGCTCGGCCTTGGTGAGGCCGGTACCGACCCAGCGGAGGATCATCGAGGAGCCGGTCCAGCGCTTGACTCGATTGGTCAGTGTTCGCACGAAGTCGAAGGCGGACTCGATCGGATTGGTCGTCTGCAGGGTCTTGCGGAGCGGCCCTGTGACGCCCAGGCGGTGAACCGTCAGGCACTCCTCCAAGCCCTCCTTGAGGCTGTCCGCTGCCGAGTCGCTGATGCTGCGAAGCCAGTTCTGGACCCCGACCAGCGATTCCTTGGCCTTCTCCGCATCCTTGAGCCCCAAGGCTGCGCGCAGCCGCCGACGCACTTCGGCGTGCATGGTCTTGGGCAGGTAGTCGAGGATGTTCCGCTCCTTGTGCAGCAGGCATCGCTGGATCAGGGCTCGTTTCCCGTAGGACTTGAGCACGGCTCGCCTGAGCGCCTTCGAGCCATCGAGGACGAAGAGCACCCGGGACGTCGTCGACAGACCCCGGTCTTCGAGGCTTGCCAGAAAATCGGTCACCACCGTCGAGTTCTCTGTGGCACCTTCCCGTCCGCCGAGAATGTGCTTGCGGCCGTCCACGGTAAGCCCCACGGCCACCAGGCAGACCGTGTCGGCGAAGTGGAGACCATCGATGAAGATGACCGCGAACCGCCATTCCGCCAAGGAACGGCCGTTGATTGCGTCCAGGTCCTTCTGGGCTGCACGCTGGAATGCGCTGCTGACCGCAGTCCGCTTGAAGCCAAGGCCATCCGCAAGCACCCCCAAGGCCGGATCGTAGTTGCGAGTGCTGCCCCCCCGGATCAGCAGGCGACGCACGTCCTGGTCCAACGCGTCCCGGCTGGTGAGCGCCTTCACGGTCTCGAGACCGTGTTCACGCCCCGCCAGCATGTCCCGAACCCGGGTCCGCTCGAGGTGCATGGGCTCTCCGTCCAGGAAGATCTTGGAACGGCAGCGGCCACCGCGGCGCAGCGGGCTGTCGCTCTTCCTGGAACACGGATCGACCACCAGCTGGGTGACCTCGTCCTCGACCAGCTGCCGGGCGGTCTGGGCCAACGACACCCGAAGCTCATCGAGCAGCAGGGCCCGAAGCTGGGACCCAAGGCCAGGGCCTCCGCCAAGGCAGCTGCCCGCCCCTTCCCTCTGGGAACGGCGGACTCGGGGCTGACGGGGACGGTTCGTTCGGTTACGCTTCTTCATGTGGGGCTCGTTCTCGGGTAGGTGGTGTCGTCGTAAACCCCTTCCTACCAAGGGGATGAGCCCCCGTTCAAATCTCACACAGGTACGGACAACCTCTTCGGAACAATGAACAGAAGTTGTTGATGAAGTCTTGTGCTAGGGCTGAACGTGTACTTTCTGCTCATCCGATAGGCAGGGAAAGAAGCACTTCGTCGAGGCTCAAGCACTTTCAAACTGTGCTGTACAATCCTGCCATCGGAAACCGTGCTATGGTGCACTTTCGTGTAAGAGTTGTGTAAGACCTCAGCCGCCGCCTTCCCGGGAATCCTGGATGCGGGCTTCGATCGCGGCTAACTCCAGCTCCCACAAGGACTTGATCCAATCGTGGGCCTCGGGCTGTCAGGGTACGTGGAATCTGAGCGCTTAGGGGACAGGAACCCTTACGAATCCGGGTAAACCCTGATTTTCGCCTGATAATGGTGTGTGCCCTGACCTGGGGGGGGGCGGCCAACCGGCCGGATGGCGGCTCTGACCTGAGAGGAAATCGTGACGATTTGAGTGCCGACCGAGAAGAAGGCGCCCGCGAGGGCGATCGCTCGCCAACTGGGGGTGAGCGAAGGGGCAGTCCGGTACCACCAACGTCGGCAGCGATGTGGGGCGGTGGACGGCAGGAAAGGGAAGGCTCATTCAGCTCTAAAGCACGCCGAGATCATCGAGGCGCGGTCCCTCCGGCAGCTGCTGGAAACCGGCGTTCGCACGAAGCGGCGCGGAATGTGGCCGCCGGGAAGCCGCGGACGCTCCAGGCGCCGCGGACCCGGGGCCCGAGCGGCGAGGTCGGTGTGGCTGGGAGCGTCGGGGCGTCCACAGGCAGCGGCCATGGCCCTCGGGCGCGGCGCGCCTGCTAGGCTCCTCGGCGATGAAACTGCGCACGTTCAATGCCCTGCTCGGGGTCGCCCTCCTGGCGGCCGTGGGGCTCGAGCTGGCCCTCCAGCCGGCTGCGGAGGAAGGCTCCGGGGCGCCGCTGTTCCCGGGCCTCTCGCTGGAGGCGCTGCACGGGCTCAGGCTGAGCGGGGGCGGGGTTGAGCTCGAAATCGTGCGCGGTCCCAAGGGCTTCGTGCTGCCGTCGCTGGAGGATTTTCCGGTGCTCCCAAGCGCCATCGCGGGGCCGATCGAGGCGCTGGCCCGGCTGACCGATCTGGACCGGGTCGGCAGCGGCGCGGATCTCGAGCCGTTCGGATTGAGCGCGGGGCGGGCCCTGCGCCTGGCCTGCACGGACGCGGCGGGCGCGCCGCTGGCCGAGCTCGAAGTGGGCCAGCCGGCGGGCCGCGGCCCGGCGCGCGGCGGCGCGGGGGTGTACGTGCGCCGGGCCGGGGACCCCGCGGTCTACGGGGCGCCGGGCCTGGCGCCGCTCGCGCTCGAGCCGCGCGCTTATTGGGACGGGCGCTTGCTGTCGGTGCCGGCGGCGGAGCTCGAGCGGCTCGAACTGCGGGGCAGCGCCCTCGGCGCGCCCGTCGAGCTGGTCATCCAGCGGGATGCGCGCGGCCAATTCCAAAGCAACGACGGGGCTCTGCTGCCGCGCCCCTCGGTCGAGGCGCTGCTGGTGGCCCTCGAGGCCCTGTACCTCGCCGATCTCAAGCTCGCGGGGGCGAGCGAGGGGGCCTTCGAGAGCGGCCTGAGCCTGGCCTTCGGGCGCGCCGGCGAGCCGCGCATCGTGCTCGAGTTCGAGGCCTTGCCGCCGGCCGCGGGCGCCGGTCCACAGGATCCCGTGCGCGTGCGGCGCAGCGACTGGTCGCCGCGCTGGATCGGCAGCCTGCCGCGCCAGGCGCTGATCGATTGGCTCGGGCCCGGCGGGGCCCTCGAGCGTCTGCTCGGGGCCCTGGAGGGCGCCCGATGAGCGCCGCGGAGCCCGCCTCCGCCGTGCGACGGCGCCGGCCCTGGGTGGCCCTGCTGCTGCTGCTCGCCCTGTCCCTGGCGCCGCGCCTGATGCCGCTCGGCCACGGCCTGCCGCGCAACTACGTGCCCGACACCCACATCGTGCGCGCGGCCCTGGGCATGGCCAAGGACCGCGACCCGATCCCGCCGGTCGGCAAGTACTCGACCTATCCGAACCTGCTGCCGTACCTGCTGCTGCCGGTCTTCGCGGGGGAATACGCCGCGGGCCGCTTGAGCGGGCGCTTCGCCGGGCCCGGGGAGTTCCAGGCCCAGGTGCTCGAAGCCCCGGGCCGCATGCATTTCCTGGCGCGGGTCCTGGTGGCGCTGCTCTCCGCCTTGGCGCCGCTGTGTGCCTACGCCCTGGCGCGCGCCGCGGGCTTTCGCACGGGCGCCTGGTTCGCCGGCGCGCTGATGGCCACCGGGCTCCTGCACATCCACTTCTCGGTCCAAGAGCGCCCCTGGGGCCCGCTGGTCAGCGCGCTGCTGCTGTGCGCCACCTGCGCAACTCGCGCCGCTGCGGCCGCGCCGGAGGATCCGCGCCGCCGGGGACCCTGGTTGGTGGCCTCCGGCGCCGCCGCGGGCCTGGCCTTCGCGATCCACCAGGCCGGGCTGCCCTTCGCCCTGCTGACGGCCTTGGCCTGGCTCCTGATGCCCTGGCCTTGGCGGGGCTCTGCGGCCCTTTCGCGGCGCCTGACGATCGGCCTGCTGGCGCTGCTCGCCTTCGCCGTGGTGGGGATCGGCATCGGGCATCCCTACCTGCTGCGCTATGGCCCGACGCCCAGCGAGGCGGTGGCCGGCGCGGAGCTGCCGGGCGGCGAGATCGACGGAGCCATCCGAGTCGGCGGGCAGGGCTTCGTGCCACAGCTGCGTTTCGAGTCGGTCCTGCGGCTTTCTTGGGCCCTGCTGGGCTACGACCCGCTGATCGCCGTGCTGGGGCTGGCGGGCCTGTGGCTGGCCGTGCGGCGGCGCAGCCTGTGGCCGGCGCTCTGCTTCCTAGCCTTCTGGGCGGCCGTGTTCTTCACCAACCAGAACGACCACGTGCGCTACATCCTGCCGGTGGGGGCGCTCCTGTGCCTGCCGGCCGGGCTCTTGCTCGAGCGCGGCTTCGAGAAGGGCGGCGCCTGGCGCGCCGCGGCGCTGCTGTGTTTGCTGCTGCCGCTGGTGCAGGCCGCGCGCTTCGTGCACGTGCTGATCCAACCCGACACGCGCGCCCTGGCCGAGCGCCGCCTGGCGGAGCTGCCGGCCGGCAGCCGCGTGGCGATCGACCGCTACGGGCCGCTGCCGGACCTGGACCTGGCCAGCCTGGAGCGCCTGGCCGAGCTGCGCGAGCTCGGCTCCCGCGAGCGCCATCGCCTCGAGCTCTTGCGCGCCGGAGTCGCGAGCGGGGGGCTGTCGGTGCTGCCGCTCGAGGACGTCTATCGCTTCGACGAGCGCCAGCGCACGGTCGAGCTGGCGCCCAACGCGCGCGCCCTGGATCCCGATCCGGCCCGACTGCTGGCCGCCGAGGGGGTCACCCACCTGCTGCTGGTCGATCGGGATCCCCGCGATGGCCATGGGCCGCTGCTGGTGGACACGGCGCCCGCGGAGCCGCTCGCTTCCGGGCCCCATGCGGGCCAGCCGGCGCCCCGCCTGGCGCCCCTGGCGCTGCCCGAGGGATCCGCCCTGTGGACCCTCGACCCGGGCCGCGCCGGAGCGCCGGACGAGGCCCGCCTGCCGACCGAATTGAGTTTCCCGCTGCGCAGCCTCTGGCAGCTCGAACGCCCCGGCCCCAGGCTCGAGCTCTACCGATTGCGCTGAACCGCGGGAACGGGCTGGAGGGCTGGCCGGGATCCAAGCCTTCGGGGATCGTCCGCTCGATTGCCCGAGGGTCACAAGGCCGTGAAGGCGTAGAACAGGGCCAGGGCCGTGAAACCATCGGCGAATTCGCCGGCGCGCAGGCGGCGCTCGACCTCGGCGCGGGGCACGGCCCGCACGCTGAGTTGCTCGGAGGGATCGAGGGCCAGCTCGGCCACCCGCTGGCAGCCGCGCGCCAGATAGAGGTGCGCGTAGTGGGCGCTGATGCCGTTGGTTGGGAAGAAGCCCGGCAGGGGCTCGATCGACGCGGCCCGGTGGCCGGTCTCCTCGAGCAACTCGCGCCGCGCGGCTTCGGCGGGAGGCTCCTCGGCGTGGATGCGGCCCGCGGGGATTTCCCAGTGGCTGCGGCCGTGGGTGTAACGGTATTGCCAGAGCATCAACACCTCGCCCGCCTCGGTCAGGGGCACCACGGCCACGGCGTTGGTGACCTCGAACACGTGGTAGTCCTGCTCGCGACCGTCCGGCAACCGGATCCAATCCCGGCGCAGGCCGCACCAGCGCGAGTCGTAGATCTGGGTGCTGGCCAGCCGCTGGAAGGGCGTAAAGGGCGGCGGGTCACCCGGCGCGCGCCGAGCCGGGGGCGGCGCCGAGCTCGACCATTCCGGCTGGTGGGGGAGCCCCGGCAGGGGCGCGTCGGCGGGCGGGGGCTGGCTCAAGGCGGGCGCGGTGGGGACTTGGGAGGCCTGACAGTAACCGCTCGGCATCGGCCGACGACGGGCCCTGCACGCGGCCTCCTGTCCAGCTGCGCGGAGAGGCCTCTGGCTCCTGGAGGGGTCGCAGGCCCTGGATTTGGTGCGGGCCCCGCGAACAGGCATGCGCGCGGGCCGCAGCCGGCGCTTCGCAGGCTTCGAGGCGCGGCCGCCGAAGCCGCAGCCCGAGACGATTGCTTGCCAGCCTCTGCGGCCGCCGGATGGCGGCCCAAAGGCATGTTGACGGGCTGGTCTGACTGCTCGGGCGCAGCCCGAGTCGATTGTCTTCAGCCCGTCATCAATGGGCGCCGGCAGACTCGCTGGCGCCGGGCCACAGCTCGCGCCAGTGGGGGCGTTGCTCCGGCGCGCGGCCGGCCAGGGCGGCGAGCAGGCCGCGGGAGAGCTGCAAGGACTCGAGGGCGGTTTCGGCCAGCACGCGGCCGGCGGCTTCGACGATCGATTTGGCGTCCAGGCCGTGGTAGGCATAGACCTGATCGGGCCGGCCGCATTTTGAGAAGCGCCGCGTCGCCAGGGTGACCTGCTTGACGCCCACGACCGAGCCGATGTTGTCGAGCAGGCCCGGCTCGCCGTCCAGGATCGCCACGATCGGCACGCGCCGGCCGGAGACGCCGATCCAGTCCGCTTCGGCGCCGGCGCCGCCCGCGGGCAGCGCCGCGGGGACGAGCTGCAGGTCGCCGGTCACGCCCAGGCCCTCGCGCAGCTGGCGATAGCCGTCCTTTTCGCCCAGGATGCCGAGCAATAGCTCGGGCGAGCTGACCACGTGCAGGTTGGCGAAGATGCCGAGCTCGAGCAGCGCCTTGCTGGCCTCGATCGCCTCGGTGGTAGGCGAGCCCATCGAGAACAGGTGCACGACGTTGTCGCCGGGCTCGTAGCCCTGGTAGCCCTGCCAGTCGATCAGCGTGTAGGCCCCGGCCAGGCAATCGCGACGGACGGTTTCGAGGATCTCCGCGTCGGGCTTCGCCGCCAGGCTGGACTCGTCGCTGGCGCCCGGCCAGCTCGCCCCTTTGGGCGCCAGGCTGACGCCGGCGGGCAGCGCCGCCTTGTGGCGCGCTTGGGTGCGCAAGAGCTCGAGCAGGGGCTTTTGGCCCATGGCGCGCGTGACGCAGCGCACCAGCACGCCGCTGCGGCCCTGGTTGCGCTCCTCCATCTGCCGTGCGATCGCGTCGCACAGGATCCACTCCAGCTCGACGGCGAAGAACGGCTCCCAGGTGACCAGGTTCGGGATCTGGATGTCGCTCTTCCAGGAGTGCTGGGCGCCCTCGGGCGAGAGCGTGGCCCCGGAGGGGGTGCCGATCAGGATGAATTCGCTGCCCCAGTAGAGGTTGTAGTAGAGCTGGTCGAGGGCGCGCTTGATGAAGAAGTCGTAGACCGTCATCACCGGCACGAAGGGCAGGCCCAGGTAGTCGCCGAGCTTGCCCAGGGAGCCGAGTGCGCTCATGGCGTTGGCCTCGGCGATCTCGAAGCGCAGGTGGTGCGCGTGCCGCTTTTCGGAGGCGATCAGCTCGGGATGGCGCGCTTCGAAGCGCGGCATCGGGCGCTGGGCGTCCGCGGGGCCGTAGATGCGCGCGTTCATCGTGGGCGCGATGTTGGTCGAGGTGCCCACGTCCGGCGAGAGCGTCAGGAACCACTCGGCCGCCGGGCGCCAGCGCTGCTCGAAGTCCGAGAGCGGCTTGTCGGCGCCGCCGCCCCCGATCGGGTCGCCGCCCTCGCCGTGGGTGCCGATGCGGATCAGCTTGGCGGCCACCTGACCCCACATCTGCTGGGTGTGCACCAGCGGGAAATTCGACATGTCGAGGGCCAGGTTGGCCGGCAGGCCACCGGCATCCTCCAGGCGCTGGCGCGCGCTGTCGCGGTTCTTGCGGCGCAGGTCGAGCAGCTCGTCCTGGCCCTGGCGGAAGCGCTCGCCGCGCTGGGCCAGGAAGCGCCCCTCGGGGCTCTGCGGGTCGAAGCGGGCAAAGGGCCGCTCGAGGCTCAGGCCGTTGCGCTCGAGGATGGCGCGCACCTCGGCCTCGCTGGGCAGGGTCGAGTGGTTGGCCGGGTCCGCGGCGCACTCCAGGCCGAAGCCCTTGAGCGTGTGCACGATCAGCAGGTAGGGCACCTTTTCATCGCCGCGCGAGGCCTCGAGCGCCTGCGTCAGCAGTTCCATGTCGTGGCCGCCGAGGTCGAACAACACGGCCAACAATTCCTCGTCCGAGAGCGACTCGAGCAGACGCCTTGCGGCCGGCTTGCGCGCGATCAGGAATTGGCGCGCTTCGGCGCCGTCCTTGCGATACAGCAGCCATTGGAACTCGCTGTCGGTCAGCTCCTTTTCGATCACCTCCTGCAGGGCGCTGCCGCCCGGCTCGGCGAAGGCCGCCAGGCGGCGCCGGCCGTGGCGCAGCTGGATCACCTTCCAGCCGTTGGCCAGGGCCGTGCGCTCGATGCGGTCGTTGTCCTTGGCCCCCAGGGCGGCCTCGTTGGGGTTGCGCGTGCCGTCGAGGTTCTGGCGGTTGTAGTCGATGATCCAGGTCACGTTGCCGAGCTCGCGCTCGGCGGCCTCCGGCATGGCCTCGAACAGCGAGCCCTCGCGGAACTCGCTGTCGCCGATCAGCGACCAGAAATGGGCCTTTTTGGGCACCTCGTAGCCGTGGTCCTCGGCGTAGCGGTGGCCGAGGGCCAGGAACACCGAATTGACCGGCGGGATGCCGACCGTGCCCGAGGGCAGGAAGTGGAACGAGTCGGCGTCGCTCTTGGCGTGGTAGCTCTGGAACACGTCCGCGGCGCCGCGCTCGGGGAACTTGCGCAGGCGCGTCATCACGCCCTCGGCGTCGGCCTCGGTTAGCCAGGTGCCGTCCTCGCGCCGGAACAGGCCCAGCAGGTGGTGGTAGGCGTGGTCGACCGGCGAGGCGTGGGGCTTGCAGGCCACGAAGTCCTGGGGCTGGCGCACCACCAGGTGCAGGGCCCCGAGGATGTGGAAGCAGCTTGCGCAGGCGGCCGGGTGGCCGCCGACCTTGGGGTCGCCGGGGCGCTTGTCCTTGCGCGTGTTCGCGATGTGGATCATCGCGATCATCTGGGCGAAGGCGCGGTCGGCGATGCGCTCGAGGAGGTCCAGGTCGGCGGGGGCCAAGGGGGCGACTGCCAATTGATGGGTGGGCATGGGCCAAGGAGGCATCCGGAGCCACGGGGGGCCCGCTTGCCCAGGGGGCAAGGGGGCGAGGAGTCTAGTGTCCGCGGGGCGCTGCCGCGCGCGGGGTCGGGGCGCGGCGCGCGCTGGTGCGCCGGGTCCGAATCCTTAGGACCTGGACGGCGCCTCTCGCAGGGGGCGCGCGTGGAGCAGGTACAGACCGCGGTAGGCCGCCAGCATGCCCTCGAAGGCGTAGCGCTCGCGGGCCAGGGCCAGATTCGCTCGGCCCAGGGCGCGCGCGCGGTCGGGATCGGTGAGCAGCCGGGCCAAGGCGGCCGCGAGGGCTTCCGCGCCGGCTTCCGGGGGGCTGCCGGGGGCTGGCTTCTGGACCAGGTAGGGCGCCTGCTCGGCGGGCAGCATGCTGCGCACGTCGCCCACCTCCATGGCGGCCGCGGGCAGTCCGGCGGCCATGGCCTCGACCAGGGACAGGGGCATCTGTTCGGTGTCCGAGGAGAGCGCCAGGACCTGCGCGGCCCGCAGCCAGGGGGCTGGATCCGACTGGGGGCCCGCCAGGGCGATCGCCTCGGCGCGCGGGGAAGCGGATGCCCGGGCCGCCAAGCGCTGTGCTTCGGCGCCGCCGCCCACGATCAGCAACTGGGCCCGGAGGGCCCTGGGCAGGGCCTCGAAGGCCGCGATCAGGCGCTCCAGGTTCTTCTCGGGGCGCAGGCTGCCGAGGGCCACGATCGTGGGGCGCCCAGGAACCAGCCCTACCCGGCCGAGGTCGGCCTGCGGGCCGCCGGGCGCGAATCGCTCGAGGTCGATGCCATTTGGGATGTAGGTCAGCCGGGGCGGCCCGAGGCCCCATTCTCGCTCGGCGATCGAGTGCAGCAGGCGGCTCGGAACGACCACGGCGCGGGCGCCGGGCAGCAGCAGCCGGCGCAGCAGGTTGCGGCGGGGTTTGCGGGCCCGGGCTTCGTCGGGCCCGAACCCATCCTCGTGGTGGATCGCCGGCAGGCCCAGCAGCCGGGCGGCGATCTGGCCGTCCAAGGCCCCGAAGTTGTAGGTCAGCACCAGGGATGGCCGGAGGCTGCGAAGGCGCGCGCGCAGGGCCAGGCTGGTGCGCAGGCTGCCGGACTTGGGAGGGGCGGGCAGGATCTGGAGCCGCCCCGGCTCGCGCAGGAGCTCCCGGGCTTCCATGCGCCCGGAAAGCGAGATCAGCGCGTGCTGGAATTGCGCTCCGAAGCCGTCGATCAGGCGCACGGTGCGCATCTGCGAGCCGCCGACCTCGAAGCTCGGGAAGACGTGGGCGAGGAGCGGGGGCCCGGCGTTCATCGCGACACTCTAGGCCCCTGGGCCCGGCGCCCGCCCCGAGCCTCGCGGGCCGGGTCGCCGGGGCGGGTCGCCGGGGCGGGTCGCCGCGGTCCGGCTCCGGCAGGCGCGGCGCTGGCCCGCCCCGAGCCCGGCCGGGGCGCTGCGCAGCGCGGGTTCGCAGGGCCCCGAACGGGGGACGCCAGGACGCCCCAGGCCTTTGGACCGGGGACGAACCGGGGGCCCCGCGCCGCCCGCCCGCGCCGCTTTCCTGTCCAGCCATACCGTGGACCCCGCTGCTTTGGCCCGGCCGCCTGCGAAGCGGCGGAATTGATGGCCGGCCGCCCGCGGTGGAAGACTAGTCTCTCGCGCTTCCTCCGCCGCGCCGACCCGGTGTGGACCGCGGCCCGGGGGGTGCAGCCGCCGCGCCCCCGGGGTCCGGCTGCGCCCGGTTCCCCGCGGCGGGATCCCCCGACCCGCGCCCCCTTCGGGCGCCGAGCCTGGATCTCGCCATGGAACCCGTCTTTGAAGAGGGTCTGACCTTCGACGACGTGCTGCTCGTCCCGCGCCGCTCGGACGTGCTGCCCGTCGACACCGACGTGCGCTCGCGCTTCTCGCGGCGAGTCTCCCTCAAGCTGCCCCTGGTTTCGGCCGCCATGGACACGGTCACCGGCTGGCGCCTGGCGGTGGCCCTGGCCCGCGAGGGCGGTCTCGGGGTGATCCACCGCAACTTCGACATCGAAGGCCAGGTGCGCGAGGTCGAGCTGGTCAAGCGCTCGGCCAACGGCGTGATCCTCGACCCGGTCACCTTGCCGCCCACGGCGACCATGCGCGAGGCCCGCGAGATCATGGCCGCCCACAACATCTCGGGCCTGCCGATCCTCGAGGACGGCGATCGGGTGGTCGGCATCCTGACGCGCCGCGATTGCAGGTTCCAGACCAGCGACGACACCCCGGTCAGCCGGGTGATGACCGCCAAGAACCTGGTCACCGCGCCGCCGGGCACCTCGCTCGAGGAGGCGCGCACGATGCTGTTCCAGCACAAGGTCGAAAAGCTGATCATCGTCGATGGCGAGCAGCGCCTGCGCGGCCTGATCACCATGAAGGACGTGCTGGGGCTCGACGCCTATCCCAACGCGGCCACCGACGAGCGCGGGCGCCTGCGCGTCGGCGCCGCTATCGGGGTGCACGACTACGACCGCGCCGCGGGGCTGGTCGGCGCCGGCGTCGACGTGCTGGTGGTCGACACGGCCCACGGCCATACGACCAACGTGATCGAGACCGTGCGGCTGCTGAAGCGACACCACGACGTGGACGTGGTGGCCGGCAACGTGGCCACCGCCGAAGCGGCCCGCGACCTGGTCGACGCCGGCGCCGACGGGGTCAAAGTCGGCATCGGGCCCGGCTCGATCTGCACCACGCGCATCGTGGCCGGGGTCGGCGTGCCGCAGCTCTCGGCGGTGCTGGGCTCTGCGCGCGCCCTGCAGGGCAGCGGCGTGCCGGTGATCGCCGACGGCGGCATCCGGTTCTCCGGCGACCTGGTCAAGGCCCTGGCGGCCGGCGCCAGTTCGGCCATGCTGGGCAGCCTGTTCGCCGGGCTCGAAGAGAGCCCCGGCGAGCGCATCCTCTACAAGGGCCGCACCTTCAAGGCCGTGCGCGGCATGGGCTCGATCGGCGCCATGATGGAGGGCTCGAAGGAGCGCTACCGGCAGGGCCACGTCAAATCGGCCGACAAACTGGTCCCCGAGGGCATCGAGGGCATGGTGCCCTACAAAGGCGAGCTGTCCGCCTTCGTGTTCCAGTTCGTGGGCGGCCTGCGGGCCGGCATGGGCTATTGCGGCGCGCGCAACATCGAACAGCTCTGGCAGCAGGCGCGCTTCGTGCGCGTGACCGCGGCCGGCATGCGCGAGAGCCACCCGCACGACGTGACGATCACCAAGGAATCGCCCAACTACTTCCACGAGTGAGCGCCCCGGGCGCGCCCGCGCCCAGCGTTCCCATCCCCATGAGCTCTCCCATCGCCTCCCGCGCCGACGCCCCGGCCAGCCTGCGCGGCGTGCTGGTCGTGGACCTGGGCACCCAGTACGCGCAATTGATCGCGCGCCGGGTGCGCGAAGCCCGCGTCTGGTGCGAGATCGCCCCGCCTAGGCGGGCCCTCGAAGTCGCCCGCCGCATGGACCTGGCGGGCATCATCCTCTCCGGGGGGCCCGCCTCCGTGTACGCCCCGGACGCGCCCCAGATCCCGGTCGAGCTTTTGTCCCTGGGCGTGCCGGTGCTCGGCATCTGCTACGGACTGCAATGGATGACCCAGGCCCTGGGCGGCCAGGTGCAGGCCGCCGACAAGCGCGAATTCGGGCGCACCTCGATCGCGATCACGCGCCCCACGGGCATCTTCGAGCACATCGAAGGGCACACCGTGGTGTGGATGAGCCACGGCGATTCGGTCTCGCGCCCCCCCGAGGGTTTCGAGGTGCTGGGTCGCAGCGAGAACTGCGAATACGCCGCCATCGGCGACGCCGCTCGGCGCCTGTACGGGATCCAATTCCATCCCGAGGTCACGCACAGCGTGCGCGGGCGCGAGGTGCTGGCCAACTTCGTGCACCAGGTCTGCGGGCTGCCCGGCGATTGGGCCCCGGAGAACATCGTCGAGCTCGAGATCGGCAAGGTCGCGCGCCAGGTCGGGCAGGGCGAGGTCGTGATGGGCCTCTCGGGCGGCGTGGACAGCTCGGTCGCGGCGCTGCTGATCCAGCGCGCCATCGGACCGCGCCTGCACTGCATCTTCGTCGACAACGGGCTCTTGCGGCAGGGCGAGCGCGCCGAGGTCGAGCGCCTGTTCCGCGACCACTTCCAGCTCGACCTGACCGTGGTCGATGCGGGCGCCCGATTCCTGCGCCGGCTCGCGGGGGTCACCGACCCGGAGGAGAAGCGCAAGCGGATCGGGCACGAATTCGTCGAGGTCTTCCGCGAGGAGGCCCGGCGTTTCCGCAACGCGAAATTCCTGGGTCAGGGCACGCTCTATCCCGATGTGATCGAGTCGGTGGCCGCCCACGGCGGCTCGACCGCGGTGATCAAGAGCCATCACAACGTGGGCGGGCTGCCCAAGGACCTCGAGCTCGGCCTGGTCGAGCCCCTGCGGGACCTGTTCAAGGACGAGGTGCGCACGATCGGCCGCAGCCTGGGCCTGCCCCCGGCGGTCGTCGATCGACAGCCCTTCCCCGGGCCGGGCCTGGCGGTGCGGGTGCTGGGGGAGGTCACCCCCGAGCGCGCCGAGCTGCTGCGCCGGGCGGACGCGATCGTGACCTCCGAGATCGAACGCGTGGGCGCCCACGTGGGCCTGTGGCAGTACTTCGCGGTGCTGCTGCCGGTCAAGTCGGTGGGGGTGATGGGCGACGCCCGCACCTATGAGGCCACCTGCGCCCTGCGGCTGGTCGAGTCGGAGGATGCCATGACCGCCGATTGGGCCTACCTGCCGCGGGATCTGTTGGCGCGCATCAGCAACCGCATCATCAACGAGGTGCGCGGCATCAACCGCGTGGTGCTGGACATCTCCTCGAAACCGCCGGCCACGATCGAGTGGGAGTGAATTGCAGCGCTGCGCCCGCTGGAGTCCCGGAGATCCAGGCGGGTGCAGCGCACGGGGGCGACCATGCGCGACACGAGCTCGGAAAAGGCCCTCGAAGCCATCGGACTGCACAAGCGCTTCGGCGACGTGCACGCCGTACGCGGCGTGAACCTGGTCGTGCAGCGGGGTGAGACCCTCGGGCTGCTCGGGCCCAACGGCGCCGGCAAGACCACCACCATCGAGATGCTCGAGGGGCTGCTCGAGCCCGACCAGGGTGAGGTGCGCCTCCTGGGGATCCCCTGGGGGCCGGGGCGCGGCAGCGAGCTGCGCCAGCGCATCGGCGTCCAGCTCCAAGAGACCCAGCTGGGCGACAACCTGACGGTGCGCGAGGTGGTGCGGCTCTACCGCAGTTTCTATCGCCGCGGCAAAGGCATCGACGAGGTCTTGGAGCGCGTCGACCTGCACTCCAAGGCCAGCGCCCGGGTGCACGCCTTGTCCGGCGGCCAGCGCCAGCGCCTGGCCGTGGCCACGGCGCTGGTCTCCGATCCGGAGCTGCTGTTCCTGGACGAGCCCACCACGGGTCTCGATCCCCAGGCCCGCCGACGCCTCTGGGAGGTGTTCCAGCAATACCGCGCCGAGGGCGGCTCCGTGCTGCTCACCACCCACTACATGGAGGAAGCGGCGGTGCTGTGCGATCGCATCGCGATCATGGACGGCGGCCGGATCGTGGCCTGCGACACCCCGGCGGCCCTGATCCGCGGGCTCGGGGCTGAATCGGTGATCGAGTTCTCGGCCTCGGCAGCCGTCGAGCCGGACTGGCTGCGGGCCTTGCCCGGGGCCAGGAACGTGCGCGACCACGGCGGGGCCCCGGTGATCCTCTCGGATGCGGTCGGCGCCACGGTCATGGCGCTGGTGGCTGGCCTCGAGAGCCGCGGACTGGCCCTGACCGCCCTGACCACCCACCAGGCGACGCTCGAAGACGTGTTCCTGCACCTGACCGGCAAGGGGCTGCGCGATGGCTGAACCCGAACGTGCACAGCCCGCGCGGCCCGCTTCCGCGCGGGTCACCCATCCGGCCTGGCTCGAGCTGACCCTGGCGCGCATGCGCGAGTTCCTGCGCGAGCGCGGCGCGGTGTTCTGGGCTTTCGGCTTCCCGGTGCTGCTGTCGTTGGGTCTGGGCCTGGCCTTCCGCGAGCGGCAGCCGCCCCTGCCGCGCGTGGCCCAAGACGGCCAGCAGGCCTGGCTGGCGGAGGCCCTCGCCGCGTTGGAGGATGCCGGCAAGATCGAGCGGGTCGAGGCCAGCGGCGCGGCCCTGGCGCGCGGGCTGCGCATCGGCTCGATCGACCTGGCCGTGCGCGGCCTGGAGACGCCCGCGGCCGCCGCTGCCGAGCCGAGGCCCGCCGAGGTCCTGGCCCCCGGGGCCGTGGAGACCGGCCGCAGCCTCGAATACCGCTTCGACCCGGATCGGGACGAGGCCCGCCGCGCGCGCCTCACGGTCGACGACGCCCTGCAGCGCGGCTTCGGACGCGTGGACCCGCTGGCCGCCGCGGACAGCGCCTACACCTCGCGCACGCGCTACATCGACTTCCTGTTCCCCGGCATGATCGGCATGACCCTGATGGGCAGCTGCATGTGGGGCCTCGGTTACAACATCGTGCTGATGCGCAAGCGCCGGCAGCTCAAGCGTCTGGCCGCCACGCCCATGCCACGCAGCACCTTCCTGGTGGGCATGTTCCTCTCGCGCGCCACCTTCCTGACGCTCGAGGTGCTCTCGTTGCTGCTGTTCGGCTGGCTGCTGTTCGACATCCACATCGAGGGCGCCAGCGCGGCCGCCTTCGCGGTCGCCCTGCTCGGTTCGGCGGCCTTCAGCGGCATCGCCGTCCTGATCGCGGCGCGGGTCGAAACCCTCGAGGCGGCCAACGGCTGGATCAACCTGGTGACCCTGCCGATGTGGATCTTCTCGGGGATTTTCTTCAGCTACGAGCGCTTCCCGGAGGCGCTGCACCTGCCGCTCAGCCTGCTGCCCCTCTCGGCCCTCAACGATGGCTTGCGCGGCGTGATCAACGAGGGCGCGAGCCTGGTCGGCATCGCGCGCGAAATCGGGATCCTCAGCGCTTGGGCCGTGCTGACCTTTGCCGTGGCCAGCCGGCGCTTCCGCTGGCAATAGGGCGCGCCCCCGCATGGCACCCGCTTGTCCGGACCCGGCCGATGGGGGCCCGCAGGTCGCCTGGGCGGAGCCCGGGCCCTACCTTTCCCGCTCGCGCGCCGCGCTGCCCAGCCTGGAGCTGGGCGAGCGCGAACGCGCCGAGCGCTTCCTGCACGCCGAGGACCGCGACTCCTACCTAGCGGCGCACCTGGCCCTGCGGCTCGAGCTCGGGCGGCGCGCGGGTCTGGATCCGGCGGCCTTGCGCTGGATCCAAGGCCCGCCGCCGCGATGGTTGCCCGCCGAGCCCTCGGACGCGGGGTCCCAAGGTTGGACCTGGCAAGCGAGCCTGTCCCACACCCGCGGCGCCGTGGCCGTGGCGAGCGCTCCGCGGGGGGCGGTGGGCGTGGATATCGAGCGCCACGTCGAGCTCGATCCCAGCGAGGACTGGGCCAACCTGGGCCTGGCGGCCGGCGAGGCCGCGCGCCTGCGGCGCCTGCCGCTCGAGCAGCGCGGCGCGGCCTTTTTCGACCTGTGGACGCTCAAGGAAGCCCTCTCCAAGGCCCTCGGGCTCGGGCTTCGAGCGGAGCTGGCCTGGTTCGAGCTCGACTGGCCCTTCGGCGAGGTGGATGCCGCGGGCTGGCGCCAGGCGCGCCTCCTGCGCGGTCCCTCCGGCGGGCCCGGCCAGGCCCTGGGTCTGTTCGTGCGCCGCCCGCGGCCCGGGCTCAGCCTGGCCGTGGCGCTCGGCAGCGGGGTTCCCGGCACCCTCCGCGAACTGCACGCCCCGCTCGGGCCGTGAGCCCAGGGATCGCGGGAGTCGAGGCGCCTGCACCAACCCACGAACCCCGGCCGCCATCGACACAGCCGCCATTGACCCAGTCGCCATCGACACAGTCGCCATGGCCCCGGCCGCCAGCGGAGCCCGGCTGGCCGGTCTGCCGGACTTGGCGGCCCTTGGTCAAGGACGGAGCAGGCTGTGCGAGTCCGCGGGCTCCGCCCTGCAGCGCCCGGCCCGCGGGGCCGGGCTCACTGCCCGTTGACCTGCAGCAAGCCGAGCAGCGCGGCGCGGTTCTCGATGTTGCTGAGGCCGCTGGCCTCCAAAGCGTCCTTGACCTCGATGGTGCCCAGCATCAGGGCCGGGTGGATCAGGAACAGCGGGTCGAAGCTCAGCCGGAAGGCATAAGCGAAGGAGTTCCAGCACTGGAACGTGTCCCAGTTGCCCGCTTCGAAACCGTCCGCGGGCAGGGCGCCGCAGAACAGCGGCTGGGCCAGATCCAGCGGGCCGACCGCCATCTGCTGCAAGGGGGCCTGCTTGGCCTCGTCCCACGCGGCGGGGGAAACCATGCCCTTGACGTTGGCCACCAGCGCGTGGGTCAGCAGGGCCTCCTCGACCTCCCCGGTGCCCGCGTAGACGGTCTGCAGCATGCCCCACAGGCCGTTTTGAATGATGGCCTCCTCGTAGTTCTGGCGCGTGCGGTACTTGCCCTCCAAGACCTTGAGGTTCACGTTGGCTTGGATGAATCCGGAGCAGTTCGCCTGCCCTTCGAAGACCACGCGGGTCACATTGCGGAACCAGGGCCGGTCGCGCTCGCGCCAGGCGGGGGAGCCGATCGCGTAGGCGCTGGTCATGGTGTCCATCATCCAGCCCTCGCCACGGTTCACGTCGAGTCCGATGCCCGGCTGCTGGGCGACGAAGTCGATGTCCGTCTTGAGGTTGGTCGGGACGGTGAAGCCGCCGGGCTCGTTGGCGTAGGGGTTGTAGGAAAGGCGTACGATGGCCGCCTGCATGCACAGGTCGTCTTTGGCCAGCGTGTCGTTGCCGAGCCAGGCCAGCGCCTTGGCCATGCGCGTGTAGCGCACGAGGTGTTGCATGTCGATCGGTTCGAAGCTCAGCAGCTCGGCCTCGTAGGCCGGCGCCAGCCCCTGGGCGGCGACCCAATCGGCCTGCGCCGTGGGAGCCGACTTGTGCCCGAAGGGGTCGGAGCTGGAAAGCGGCGTCAGATACAGCTTGTGGGGGAAGTAGAGCCCCTGGGGCCCGGGCACCAGCATCTCTTCGAGGGTCACCGGCTGGCCGTCCGCATCGAAGGCGACATCCGATTGGCGATCGGATTGCATGCGGTGGATGATCTGACTGCGGCGGTAGCCGTCGCGTGAGGCCGCCCAGGCCGTCGGCACCCCTTCGAAGAAGTGGATGTCGATGCCGCCCGAGATGCCGCCATAGGCCTGTCCATAGGGGTGCATCCAACCGACCACCCCGCTGGTCAGCGGCGGGGCTCCGGATGTCCCGGTGCGGAGCTTCTCGGCGATGTCGGCGTAGTCGGCGCTGAGCTTGCTGCGCACGCTCGACTTGCCGAGGTAAAGGAACCCGGGCAGGGCGCTGGCCTGGGTTTGGTAGTTCGCGGTAGCCGGATTCCACCAGGACCAAAACCGATCCCCGGCGGAGTTGACCCCCGGCTGGCAGAAAGCCAGCCCATATGCCGCGCCGTGCTGTTCCGCTTGCAGGGCCTGGTCCGCCGTGCCCGGAGGCACGAGCACGAAGCGACGATGGAGCTGGCCTTGGGGAGCGATCACGTGCAGCTTGTCGCCCAAGGCCTTGTCGAACAGCGGATGGGCCTGCCAGAAGAATCCGGTGGGGTAGGACTTGAGTTTGTGGGTGTCCTCGTGGACGCGCAGGGCTTTCCAACCCGGCGGGGTCAAGAGCTCCAGCTCGCGGAAGTAGAGCTTGCCCAGGGCGTCGTCCAGGGGATCGTTGGGATCGACGCTGGAATGCGCGTTGTGGAGCCTGAGATCCAAGGTCACGAATCGCGTGCGATCGTGGAACCCGAGGTAGGCATGCACCCCGAGGTGATGCGGCAGCGCAGGCCCCAGCCCGATTCCGAACACCGGCACCAGGTGGGTGGCGTAGCGCATCTCGAGATGCTGGTGCCCGGCCTTGGTGATCGTCAGGCGGCCCTCGCGGACCGCCGCTTGGCTGCCCTGGACCTGGGTCGGCGTCAGCTTGGCGCCATAGAAGTTGCCGTAGCCGTCGCGCACCCGCAGGGCCAAGCTCCCCGGCAGGGTCAACAGCTGGGCCGCCGCGGCATCGAACGAAATCCAGGTGGACTTGGGGGCGGCGGGTGAATACGAGGGCGCCAGGCTCGAGAGCGGCAGACCCTGGCTGATGAAGACCCGATAGCCGACCAGGCTGCCGGTGGCGGCGCTCGGCGGCCTCCGGACGCGGGCGATCAGCTCGATCACGGCAGCCCCTTGCTCCGGCCGCGGATAGCGCGAAACCGCCTCGATCTGAGGCACGACCCATCGGCCATCGCTGTCCTGTAGGACCACAGGAAAACGCTGGGCCAGGCCCGCGTCGCCCAGCAGCTCGGGTCGGTAGGTCCCGGGGGGAACCGGCAAACAGCCGTGCAGGAAGAACTCGGCGGCGCTCGGGACTTCGGTCTCGAGCAGGCCGATCTGCACCTGGGCTGTGGCCGGCTTGTTGGACAGGAACAGCAGGCCGGAAAGCGCCAGGAGCAGGCGGAGGGGGCAGTTCATGGTCGGGAGGGAGGGCCGTCCGGTGGGGGCGGGCGGCGACTTCGGGCAGCACGTTCGCGGACGCCGCTCGGCCCGCGCGCTGGTAAAGAGCTCGCGGGGGTGACAAGAAAGTTCCGGGAGGCGGTGCATGCCTTCGCGCGCTGCGCGCGCCCGCTGCAACGGGGCGGGATCCGCCGGGCGCGAACCACCACTCTGCGGCCGCGATCGCAAGGCGAAGCCAGGACCGGCGGGCAGGCCCCGGGTCGGGTGCGATGTAGAGCAGAGCGCCTCCGAGCCCTGCGGCCGCCGGATGGCGGCCCAAGGGATTGCCGAGTGGCTGGTGAGAGCGCTCGGGCGCAGCCCGCTGGTTTTTTTCTCAGCCTGCGAGGGGCAGCGGTCGCGGGCTTCGAAGCCGGGGGGGCGGAAACCGTCGAGCCCGGGGAGGGCGGGAATGGCGGTGGAGCTGCATCCGCGCAACGCGAGGGTACGCAGCCAATCTGCAATTGCCGAGCCGCGGGGGGCCTGGCCGGTTGGCCCTGCGCGGGGAGGGGCAGGGGCCCGCAGCGGTCCGGCATTTTGGCCAGGTAGGGGTGGACGCGCTTGCCCCTGCGGGGCTGCCCGCCTAGTTTGGCGCTCCGGGGGCAATTCCCCCCGGATTGCGGCGCTGGCTCCTCCAGCCGCTCGGTTCGGGCCGGCTCCGTCATGAATCGAACACAGCCAACGCCGCTCTCCGCGCCCGACTCCGAAGCATCCTGCCGTCCAGGGCGTAGATCGGAGTTTGGTGGCGATCCGCCGGCCAGGCGATCCCGCCGATCGGTGCGGGTCCAGGACCCCACGCGATGCTCCGGTCTCCGTTGCGCTGCGGAGCGCTTTCGATCGCCCTGGGCGAGCGGGAACGCCCGAGCATCCATCGAGCGGGCTGCCCGCTTGGCCCCGCTGCCCCGCTCCATCGACCCATGCCGCCGACCGTGACCGATCGCTGGAACGCCGCGCTTCCTGGAATCCAGGGGGACCTTGCCATGGCCACCGACTGGCAGGCGGTGGGGCTGCTGCTCGCGATCCTCGGGTGCCTTTTGCTCGGCAATACCCTGCTGATGCGCCCGCCCCGCGAGCTGATCGCGGCCCATTTGGGAGGCCAGAACCGGCCGCTGGTCACGATCCGCAGCTTCATCTTCCAGCGCGTCCAGCTGTCGATCGGATTCCTGCTGCTGGTGCTGGGATTCGCCGCCCAGCTGGCCGGCCACTTCGAGCCGATCCCCCCCGATCAGCGCCAGTTCCCGCTGTTCTGGGCCGGGGCGATCGCGGCTCTGCTGGTGCTGCTGGAGGTGCTCGGCTGGTGGTTCGCGCGCAGTCAATTCCAGCGCTCGGTCCGCCAGCACCTGCTGGAGAACGCCGTCTCCTTGGATGCCGACTCGAAGCTCGCTCGCGAGGTCGGCGAGCTGTTCGGGGTCGAAGCGGCGCCGGAGGACACGGTGCTGCAGTACGCCCAGCGGGTCCGCGAGCGGGTCGGTCTGCCCGCGCTGCGCGTTGGTTCAGGTCGCCGAGCCGACCTCGCGCCCGCCGCTTCCGCGGAAACCGGGTTCGAGGAGGAAAGCTTCGAAACCCACGAGCAGGATCTGCTGGCGCAGCGCCGTCCGCCGGGCTGAAGCGCGCGGACACCTCGTTTTCCGGCCGCCTTCGCCCGGGAATCCCTGCCGCTCTGAAACCGAGGCGGATGGGATCGGTCTAGGGCTTCATGCTGCGGCGCTCGTGCCGCGGCCGCCCTTACCCCGGGCCAGCCTGATCCGACCCGCTCGAGCCCCATGGCCGCGCTTTACCTTCGGCCCGAATCCACCGATCCACCCCCCAGTTCCTTGGAGGCTGCGCCCGCGGACCCAAGCGCCCGCGGCAAGCGCGACGGACCGCTGCAGTCGGCGGGCGACCCGCGGATCCGGTGGGATGGCGCCGGGTGCGCCGATCAGGCGGAGCCTGAGGGCCGCACGGTGCGGGACCCCCGTTGGATCGGACGCTGGTGGAGACCTGCTCTGGCGAGCCTGGCGTGCCTGCTCTACCCGGAGCTGTGTTGGTTATGCCGCAATCCCGCGGCGGGCGGCATCTGCTCGACCTGCTGCTTCGAGCCGGCCGGGGAGGGGCCGCCGCGCTGCAACTTGTGCGCCTTGGGCCTGCCCGCGGCGTTCGCCGGGCTGCGGGCCGCGGAGCGGGTTTGCGCCCGCTGTCGCCGGGACCCCCCGCCCTTCGCCGGTGCCGTCTGCTTGGACGACTACGTCCAGACACAGCCCCGCCCGGGCCCGGACGGGCCCGCTGCGGAGGGGCTGACGGACCAGCAAGCGCGCTCCGATTCGCGCGCCGCGCTGCGCGAATGGATCTTGGCCCTCAAACATGGCGGCCGGCCCGAGCTGGCGCGGCGCCTCGGCTGGTCCCTGGCACGAAAGGTGCGGCGCTTGCCTCTGCCCGGCGGGCTGCTCGTGACTGCGGTCCCATTGCATCCAGCGCGGCGCCTCGAGCGCGGCTACGACCAGGCCCGCTTGCTCGCCGAGAGCCTCGCGGAGGCTTTGGGGCTGACCTTCGCCCCGGCCCTGGAGCGCTGCCGGCCAACCTTGCCCCAGGGCTCGCCCGGCGCCGCCGGGAGGGCTGAAAACGTGCGCGGTGCCTTCCGCCGGCGCCGCGGGTCCGGCGCGCCCGCCTGGCTGCTGGTCGACGATGTGGGGACCTCCCTGGCCACGGCCCGCGAAGCGGCCCTGGCCCTGGGGGCTGGCCGAGGGGTGCCCGTGTTCCTGGCGCTCTTGGCGCGCGCCGAAGACCGGCACCGAGCCCTGGGCCTCGCCGCCGATCCATGGCCCGAAGCCTGACCCCGCGCGGAGCACGCCGATCGGCTGCGACCGGAGCTCGGTCCTCGGCAATCCGTCTTCCGAGCTCGGCGGTCCGGTGCGCTCCGGCCGCCGGCCCGCGGGCGCATCCCCGGCGCCCGCGCTCATCCCCGGCGCCCGCGCTCCGCCGGTCGAAGACTCCCTGGGGGCCCGATCCGACGCCGCGCCGATCCCGATCGACGCGCGCCCAGCGTGAACACCTCCGCGACTCTAGAAGGTCGGCACCGTGCGCGGCTTCTCGACCAGGAAGCGCACGAACCGGTTCTGCTCGTCCACCAACACCGTGGTCGGCTCGACCTCCCGCTCCGACATGCTGTAGGTCATCAGGATCACGTCGTCGCCCTCGTGCACCAGGTGGGCGGCGGCACCGTTGATCCCGATGATGCCGCTGCCGCGCTCGCCTTTGATCGCGTAGGTGGTCAGCCGGGCGCCGTTGGTGATGTCGACCACGTGCACCTGCTCGTATTCGCGGATGTCCGCCAGGTCCATCAGGTCCTCGTCGATGGTGACCGACCCCACGTAGTTGAGGTTGGCCTCCGTGACTCGGGCCCGGTGGATCTTGGAATTCAGATAGAAGCGCAGGGCCATCGGTCGGGGCGTTGGGTCGCGGGAGGCGGAACCGCAGGGCCTGGGTTTGCCCAGGGGGCGGTCCCCGCGTCTTGGGTCGAGCAGTCTGTCGGACGGCAGGCTTCGAGCCGCACCCCGAAGCCGAGGTCCGCAGGCGCGGGGGCCGGTTCCCCGGCGTGCGGCAGCGGGGCCGGCGGGATCATGGGGACGGGTCGGGGCCCTTGCTGGGGAAGCAGCGCCCCCTGGATGCGGTTCGGGGCGGCGCCGCTCGGGCGCTGGAACGATCGCCCCGTCGGGCCACGGGGCCGGGGGCGTAGTCCCCTCGGGCATGACTTTGGATCGGAAAGCGGGCCGGGACAAGGCCGCCGTGGGACCGGTCCTCGGGCCGAGGGGCTATCTTGGTCGCTGTTCACGTCCCGCGCTCCCCGCCATGCCCAGCTCCGGAACCCCGAACTGCATCACAGAGTCCCTCCCCGCGACCCGTCCCGGGGGCCACCTGGTCTGGGAGCTGGGCCTCGGGCTGGCCCTGTGCGGCCTGCTGACCTGGCTGCCCTCGGCGGGCGCGGCGCAGGCGCCGGTCGGGACGGGCGCGGAACAGGCCCCGCCGGCCGTCGGCACGGCCCCCCAGACGGCCGAAGCCACGGCCAAGGCCGTCCCGCTGCGCTACGCCCGGGTTGGAAGCCAGCCTCAGCCGCTGCTCAACCTGCCCGATCGCAAGGCCAACGAACTGCTCCAACTGGCCCCGGGCAGCCTGGTCGCCATCTACGGAGAGCAGGCGGGCTGGCTCAAGGCCGATGTGCCCGGCGGCTTCCCGGTGTGGGTCTTCGGCCGCTTCCTGGCGGCCACCGAGAGCCCCAACGTGATGGAGGTCACCAGGGAAAACGTCAACATGCGCCCGCTGCCCTCCTCGGAGGTCAACAGCTTTCCGCTGGCGCAGCGGCTCAAGCTCGGGGATCGCTTGGCGGTGATCGGGCGCGCCGACGCGAGCCTCCCCCTAGCCGACGATTGGGTCAAGGTATGGAGCCCCGCGGGGGTCTTCGGCTGGATCCCGGCGGAGGGCGTCTTGCCGATCGAGCGCAACGAGGACGGCCTGACCCTGTGGCAGCGCGCCGAGCAGGGTGCGACCCTGCGGCCAGCCCCGATCCCCGCCAGCGATCGCGAATCGCCGGGCCAGGGCGGCGCCGGCACCCAGGTGGCCAGCTCCAGCCGGATCAAGCCGCCCGCGCTGATCGCGCTCGAAGAGGCCCGAGCCCTGCTCGGCGTCGAGCGCAGCAAAGACCTGCCGGATTTCGAGAGCGTGCGGCGCGCCCTCGAGCGCGCTCGGGAGCTGGATCCCGACCTCCTGACCGCCGCGGAGATCTCCAAGGAGTTCGAGATGGTGGCGGCCTTCGAGAAGCTCCATCGCACCGAAGCGCTGCTGAAGGAAACCCGGCTGCAGCGCCAGCAGGAGCTGCTGCGCGCCCGCGAACGGCAGTGGGAGGAGCTGGTCAGCCGCGATCCCTTGTACGCGCGCTTCAACCTGCGTGGCCGCCTCGAACGCACCCAGAACGCCGATGGCTCGCGGCAGTATCGCCTGCGGCGCGGCACCGCTGCGGCGGCCGACATCTTGTGCCCGGACGGCCGCTACGACCTCGAGCTGTTCGTGGGCTGCGAACTCGGCGTGGTCGGCGACCGCCGGGACTCGGCCGAGGTCGACCCCGACGCCAGCGCCCTGCCGCTGCTCTTGAGCGTGCGCCGCATCGAGGTGCTGGCCACTCCGCGCGGCGGCTGATCGGACCGGCCCGCAGGCCGGCCGCCGCCACCCGATCCGTTCGGAGGCCCGCGCCGTCCGAGGCGCGAGCAAGATCGGCGCGCCTGGACGTTTCCCTCCGTGCGGCCGCCGAGGGCCACCCGACCGGTTGATCGGACGGCTCGGGCCCGGTCCCAACCGATCGCTTCGGTTCTTCAGGCTTGCTCTCGGGCGCCTTCCTCGGGAGCGCGCCAGGCGCTCGCCAGGCTGGCGAAGTCGCCGGCGCGGATCGCCGCGCGGATCGTCTCCATCCAGCGCTGGAAGGTGCGCAGGTTGTGCCAGGAGAGCAGCGTCCCGGCCAGCATCTCGCCGCTGTTGCACAGGTGCCGCAGGTAGCCCCGGCTGTAGCGGGCGCAGACCGGGCAGTCGCACTCGGGGTCGAGCGGCGAGCTGTCCCGGGCGAAACGCTGGTTGCGCAGGTTGAGACGCCCGCTGCCCACGTAGGCCTGATGGTTGCGGCCGTGCCGCGTGGGGGTGACGCAGTCGAACAGGTCGATGCCATGGGAGATCGCCATGGCGAAGTGCCGCCGCGTGCCCACACCCATCAAATAGCGCGGTCGATCCTCCGGCAGTCCGGGTGTGGCGCTTTCTACCGCCAATTCCATGGCTCCGTCGTGTTCGCCCACGCTGACCCCTCCCACCGCGTAGCCAGGCAGGTCGAAGGCGGTCACCTGCGCCAGCGAGCGCGCGCGCAGATCCGGGAACGCGCCGCCCTGCACGATTCCGAACAGGGCCTGGGGACGGTCCCCATCCAGCCCGCGCCGCCAGCGGGCCACGCAGCGCTCCAGCCAGCGAGCCGTGCGCTCGCCGGCGGCTTCGACGCCGGGGCGGTCGAGCGGATCCGCAGCGCAGTGGTCGAAGGCCATGATCACGTCCGCTCCGAGATCCAGCTGGATCTCGATGGCCCGCTCGGGGGACAGGTCGAAGGGCGCTCCGTCGATCACCGAGCGCAGCCGCACGCCGCTCTCGTCGATGCACGCCAGGTGGCCCAAGCTGAACACCTGATAGCCCCCTGAATCGGTCAGCGTCGGCCCGTCCCAGGCCATGAAGCGTGCCAGGCCACCGAGCTCGCGGACGACTTCGCTGCCCGGCCGCAGGGCCAGGTGGTAGGTGTTGCCGAGCAGCATGCGCGTGCCGGTCGCCGCGATCTGTTCGGGCGTCAGGCCCTTGACCGAGCCGCGCGTGCCGACCGGCATGAAGGCCGGGGTCTCGAGCGCCCCGTGGGGCGTGTGGAAGCGACCCACCCGCGCCCGCGTGGCAGGGCAGCGCGCCAGCAGCTCGAAGCGGAAGGCCTGTTGAATGGGGGGCACGGGGACTGGCGGGTTGCGGAGTGCGGAGTGCGGGGGGGCGCGCCGGTGAGACGTTGGCGTGCAGGCCGAGGCCGGGCTGCGGTGCGCGCCGGGGCGCATCGAACCGCGCGGGCGTCCAGGGGCGCGCCGGCGGCGCCGCGGATCAGATGCCGCGGATTCTGGCGCCGGGATAGTAATGCGCCAGGATGCGCTCGGCGCCGAGCCCGAGCTCGGCGTAACCGAGCGCTCCACGCTGGCACAGGCCGACGCCGTGCCCGTTGCCCAGGCCGCTGAAGTAGAGGCCGTCCTGGATCGTCTCGCCGGCTCGCGGCCAGGTGCTGAGGATGCGTCCGGAGCGCAGGCGATCGAAGCCCAGGCGGCGGCGCAATTCGTTGAAGGGCAGCCGGCGCTTGCCCTGGTTGCCGACCAGTTCCACCTCGAGCCAGCGCTGGGCGGCATCCTGTTTGACCGGCGTCAGGGTCCGCAGGCGATCCCCGAGGCCGAGCTCTCTGGCCAAGCGGTCCAGGTCGGAGCGGGCGGCGGTGAAGCTCCAGCTCGGATCGAACGCCGTCCGGCCTGCTGTGCGCTTCGACGCGGCTGTCGGCGCCCGGCTGGAGCCAGGTCCTGTCGAGGCCTCGCGGATGCTGCGTTCGCCCGCTTGGCGGCAGGGTTCGCAGGTTACGGAGAGGCTCGGGCCAGAGACCCCGGAGAAGACCGCCGCCTCGTCGGCGGTGCGACCGCCGCAGCAGGCGTGGTAGCGGGCCGCCAAGACGCGGCCCGAGAAATCCAGCACCAGGCCGCGGCAACCGGCCACGGAGTCGGCCAGCAGGCGGTCGAGCCCGCGGGTGCGCGCGGCGCTGTCCGGGAGAAAACGGCCCCGGTAGGCCTGGTCGCGGGTGTCGTCCCAGAGCTCGGGCCTGCGCGAGCCCAGGGCCCGGGCTTCCAGGGTTGCGACCGCATAGCTGCGCGCCGCGATGGCCTGGGCCTGGATGGCCGCGGCGCTGCTGTTCCAAAGCACCAGCTCTGCGGCCACGACGCCCTCGACGTAGGCTTCGAGCGGCGCCCAGTTGAGCGCGCCGAGCCCGCCGCCGGGCCGCGGCTCGATCAACAGCGAGCCCGGATAACTGCGTCCCTCGAAGCGCAGCTCTCCGTTGGCGGTCAGCGGATCGATGCGCACCCAGGGGAGCAGTTCCGGGGCCGCGCCGGGGAGCAACACACGCACGCCGTCGCCTTCGCGCGTCACAACGGCACGCTGGCCGGGCGCCAGCTCGACCTCGAGTCTCAGCAGCCCCTCGGCCGCTGCCAAGCGAACTGGAGCCAATCCGCGGCTTTTCCAGGGATCCGGCGGCGCCGAGTGGGCCGCGGGCGCCTCGACCTCGGCCGGGGCCTCTGGCAAGCGAGCCGCCAAGCAGGCGCCCGCAGCCAGTCCGAGCAGCAGGACCAGCCCCATCGCCAGGCCGCGCCGCAGGCCTGCGCCGCGCGCGGGGGATGCGGTCAAGGATTCCGCCGCGGGGCCGGGAGCCAGGCTCCCTGCGGGCGGTCGCGCCGGGGGAGCAGGCATCAATCGAACAGCCGGCCGGAGCGGCCCTGTTGCTGGATGGCGGCCAGGCCCAGATCGGTCACCTGGCGGCCCCGCGGTGTCTTGTGCAGGAATCCGAGCCGGATCAGGTGCGGCTCGAAGACGTCCTCGAGCGTGTCCTCGCTCTCGCCGATGGCGGCCGAGAGGGTCTTCAAGCCGACGGGGCGGTCCGGAGAACGGGCCAGATAGGCCAGGATCTGGCGATCGATCTCCTCCAACCCATGGGCGTCGATGCCATGGCGCGACATGCAGCGTTCCGCCAGTTCGGCGTCGATGCGGCGGCGGCCCTCGACCTGGGCCAGGTCGCGGACGCGGCGCAGCAACCGGTTGGCGACGCGCGGGGTGCCGCGCGAGCGCATGGCGAGCTGCTCGAGGGCCGCTTCGTCGAGCTCCAGCTCGAGCAAGCGCGCGGAGCGCGCCAGGATCGTGCGCAGGTCCTCGAGGGGATAGGCCAGCAGCCGCTCGACCAAACCGAAGCGCGCGCGGAAGGGGCTGCTCAGCAGACCTTCGCGGGTCGTGGCACCGATCATCATGAAGGGCTGCAGGCTGAGCGGCATGACCTGCGCGTTGGGGCCCTCGTTGATGGTCATCTCGATGCGCCGGTCCTCCATGGCGGTGTAGAGGTATTCGGCGACGGCCGCGGGCAAGCGGTGGATCTCGTCGATGAACAAGACCTCGTTGCGGCGCAGGTTCATCAAGATCCCGATCAGGTCCGCGGGGCGCACGAGGGCCGGACCGGAGGTCGAGACCAGCGCGGTCGCGAGCTCGTTGGCCACGATGCGGGCCAGGGTGGTCTTGCCCAGGCCCGGCGGCCCGCACAGCAGCAGGTGATCCGGCGGCTCGCCGCGCTGCAAGGCGGCCCGCACGGCGACGCGCAGGTTGTCGACCGAGCGGCGCTGGCCGACGAAATCCTCGAGCCGCTCCGGGCGCAGGGCGCCTTCGGCCTCCAGGCCCATCTCGGCCGCGTCGGGCTCCGGGCGCAGGCTCGAGGGCGTCTCTGCCGGAAGCGGATCCGGGCGGGTCCCCACGGGCCCCGGCGGCCGCCAGGCCTGGCGGCCTTCTCTGGGCTGGGGGGGGTCGCTGGCGGGGCACATGCTGGGAGGGACCGCTGCAAAATCGAGCAGTTGCGGGGATTCGACCAAAAAGCGACCCCTGCCGCCTGCCTGGGCAGCCGGCGGACCCACGGGCAGGCCCGCAGACAGGCCGCAGCGGGGGCGACGGCCTGGGCAACAAGCGATCCCGGAGAGGCGCCCGGTGTGCCTGCCCTGTCCGCGGCCGGCCGGATGGGCTGACGACGTTCCGCGGGAGACCAGGCTCTCCGTGGGGCTTGCGGGGGGGCTCGTCGCCAGCGGGGGCGAGGGCCGGCGGTCTCTCGGCGGCGGCTGCGGGGCCCCGGGAGGGGGAACCCCTGGGCTTCGGCGGCCCCTGGACCCCGGGCAGGCCCCGGCCGGGGTGACCCTGAGGAGCCGGATCTCCGGGGATCGGGCTGGGCGGTGTGGCCGGCGGGGGCCGAGCGATTGCGCACGGTTGGCCCCCCGGAGTGCCGTTCCGCGGCCTAGCCAGGGTCAGGGGAAGGCCCTGTCCTTGGCATGGGGTTTGATTGGACCGGGCTCGCCGTGGGGGCCTTGACCGGGCCCTCAAGGGCCCGCGCTTCACAATCCGGCTGCCCCAAGCGTGCCCCGGGCGGCTCTCGCCGCTATCTTCCTGAACTTCGAGTTCCCCCGTTCCTGGCCCCCCTTGGTCGCCCCCCGCCAAGGCCCGGCCCGGACGCTCCCTCGCTCCATGCCTCACCCCGACATGCACTCCCTCCCGGAGTCGACGCAGTCCGGCCAAGCCGCCCTCCACCGCCCGCCCGTGGGAACCGCCCAGCCCCCTGCGGCTGGGCTCCGGCACGGGCCCCGAGGCCTGTCCTTCCTGGTCTCCGCGGCCCTGGCTCTGCTGGCCGCCGGGTGCGGCGGCGGCGGGGGAAGCGGCAACAACCAGATGAACATCGTCGAGGTCAGCAACGGGTTCGGTGCGCTCCTGCCGCACACCGCCTACCGACTCGACGATGCGGGCAACCCGACCACCCAGGTGATGGCCCTGCGCACGTTGTCGGACATCTACAACAACGTGAACTCCACCAACCCGGTGCTGCCGGTGGTCACCTGGGATACCCAGGCCAGGCTGCCCGATGGCAGCCCGGGCAACCACTTTCTGGTGGCGCGCTTCACCCAGCCGATCGACGTGGCCTCGGTGCTGCTGCCCAACGCCGGCGGCGCCGTCTCCAGCAACCTGACCGGTGCGATCACGGTGGTAGCGCTCGACCCGTTGACCGGCGAAGCCACCAACGTTCGCGGCCGCGCGTTCGTGAACGGCCAGACCTACGGGGCGCTGAATCCCGGAACGGGACAATTCGAGCTCGAAAGCTGGGTCGGTCTGGCGCAAGGCTCCAACGGTCAAGACAAGCCGGTCGCGCTGATCCCGCAAGCCTTGGGCTTCCCCGGCACGCAGTCGCCCACGGGCTTCAACGGCGCCAATCTTCTGATCGGCGAGAACACCCTGGTCTTCGTCGTCGACAACGACAACGACCTGACCACGCACGAGACCTTCCCGACCGGCCGCCAGATCCGGGCGCGCTTCACCAAGGGCATCGAATCGACCGGCGGTCGCGAGCTGCAGTTCGAAGGTCTGGCCTGCTCGACCGTCGGGGTGGACGAGCTTTTGCCCGAGGTGCGGGTGCTGCCCTCCGAGCCCACCTCCCTGCCGGCGATCCAGCCCGGCAACGGCCAGGAAGACGTGGACCCGGCGGCTCCCGTGCGCATCGAGTTCTCCGAGCCGGTCGATCCGGCCTCGATCGGCTCCCTGCCGACTGGGGCGCCGCCGCTGACCAGCTCCGCCGTCAGCATCACCTTCGGCCCCGCCGGCGGCGTGACCAACGTGTTCTTCACGGTCAGCCCGGCGTCGCCCTACGACCTGACGGTGATGGTGCTGCAGCCGACCTTCGTGCTGCCCGGCACCGGCCCTGCCGCGTTCGCCTGCGAAACCTTTTCGCGGGTCACCGTGCGGGTGGCTTCTCAGCAGATCCGGGACTTCAAGACCAACCTGAACTCCCAGTCGGTCGAGACCTTCTTCGTCACCGGGGAAGGCAAGCCGGTCACCAATGCCCCGGTCGCGCCCGAGGCCGTCGTGATCGGCCGCGCGGGCTCGGTGCCCGGACTGTCGGTGATCGACCTGAACGGCTTCGGAGGCTCCACGGGCAACCCGACCTTCGACCCGTTCAACCCGGTCATCAAGGGCAACTCGAACTACCCGAATAATCCGAACCTGGTGAACCAGGGCGGCTTGATCTTCCCGCCGGTCAAGGAGGGCTCTTGCACCATCGACGGGGGCTCCGCGGGCGTGTTCACGTTGACCAAGAACTCGGCCCTGCAGGACAAGCTCCTGGCGGCCCCCGACATCCTGTCGATCGAGGACATGATGATCGGTCAGCCCCTCGATCTGGCTTTCAACAACGGCCCCTCGCCGTTCGGCTGCCAGTCGGGCAATCCGAACGTGTGCGCCTCCAGCGGTCTCAAAATCGTCGCGCCGTTCCAGGTCGGTCCGCACTCCCTGGGCCCGGCGCCGCCGGGCCAGATCGGCACCACCCAGCCGGGCACCGGCAACATCATCTCGTGGGCACCGCACCCCAACCCTCCGCCGCTGATCTTCCCGCCCCTGTGCATCAGCCCGGACATCAACGGCCAGGAGCCCACCTCGGTGGACTCGGCGAACCCCAACAACCAGCCCGGCCTGCCGCAGCTGCAGAACCTGCTGGTGCCCAACGGCAACCCGTTCGGTAACCCGCAGTTCAACCTGCCGCCCAACGGCCTGCTGGCCGTCGAGCAGAACTGCTATTTCCGCGGCCCGTCCCGCCCGCAGACGACCCCGTCCTCGTGCCAGCAGTACATGATCCGCCAGCAGGTGGGTCACTTCCTGTACGTGCTGGACGCGGTGCGCGGTGAAATCGTGGTGGTCAACAGCAACCGGTTCACGGTGCTGGACCGCATCGTGATCTCCGATCCGACGGCCCTGGCGATGTCGCCCAACCTGGATCTGCTGGCGGTTACCTCGCGGATCGGCGGCCAGGTCTCCTTCATCGACATCAACCCGAGCTCCTCGACCTTCCACCAGGTGGTCAAGGTCACTGCGGTGGGCAAGGGCCCCTCGGGCATCGCCTGGCAACCGGACAACGAAGACATCCTGGTCTGCAACGAGCTCGACAACTCGGTCTCGGTGATCAGCGCCTTCGACCTCGAGGTCCGCAAGACCCTCAAGGCCGAGCTGGACTTCCCCTTCGAGGTCGCGATCGGCAACCGCCAGGTTCCCGGCCTGGGCCTGGCCCGCAACGTCTACTTCGCCTTCTTCCTGAACCGCAACGGGCGCGTGTCCCTGTTCGAGTCGGGTCCCGATGGCGCGGGCGGCTGGGGCTACGACCAGGTCCTGGGCCAAACGCCCTTCGTGTTCCCCTCGCCCAAGGCCATGCAGCTGAACCAGCTGTTCCTGCAGGGTGGCGTGTGGGTGGTCCACGAGAACAAGCTCAGTGCGATCACCGGCCAACCCACCGGGCAGGTCGGCGGCGCCGTCTCCGAGCTGATCATGGAGTCGGGCATCACCGGCCAGCTCCCGATCGTGCCCGTGTTCGCGGGCTCGTTCCTCAACGCACGCCAGATCGACTTCCGGATCCGGTCCTCGATCGGTTCGGAGGTCCTGACCGGCGTGCCGGTGGATCTGTGCTTCGACGACATGACGAACCTAGGCGGACTGCCGGCCTTCCAAGGTCAGTTCGCTGCGGGCATCGCGGCCCAGGCCAACGGCAAGCAGATGGTCCGCGCCACGGTGTTCGGCTCCCAGTGGGTCAGCACCAACGGCCCGAACTACATGTTCCTGGCGATTCCGAACTCCAGCCAAGCCGGTGGAGTGGTCGACGTGGTCGACCTCCTGGGCGGCCTCAAGCGCGTGGACACGGACGTGTTCGTGCCCGGGATCCAGTCGATCCCTGCCACGGGCGTGAATGTGCTGTGCGAGTACTACCGGCAGTGACCGCCTGAGCGAAGCTCGGTGACACCTGAGCGAAGCTCGCTGACAGCCTGAGAGCAGATTGACTTGGGCTGCGCCCGAGTTCCGTGGCGCACTCGCCCTCGTGACCTTGGGTCGCCCGCGGTGGCCGACTGTTCGGCCACCTCGAACCGCCGACGGCTCCAGAGCCGAGCGGCGAGCATCCCGCAGCGGCCGGCGCCTTGGCGCCGGCCGCTTGCATGGCCGGGGTCGATGGCCAGGGAAGGGCCGGCTCGGTCTCCGAGCTCGCCAGGCTCCCTGGAGGCCCCTTGTGCAGCGGGTCGCGGGGGGAGCCGCACGAGCGGATCTGGGCCAGCCGCTCTCTGGACCGCACCCGGGGAGCCAGCGGCCGGCTCGCCGTCCCTTCGGCCCAGCGTCGGCTGCTCTGTCCAGGCAGCGCCGATCTCGACCGGCTCGGACCCGCCGGCGGCCCTGGACCCTGCGCGGAATCCGGCTGGATCTCGGCCCACAAGACAGCAGACTGCTGCGCCCGTCGCTGCCCGAAGGCGACCGGCCCGTTCCCAGGCCGCGCCACTCCGTCCGCTCGCCCGATGCCCGACCCGCAGCGCGTGCGCGCCATGTTCGCGCGCATCGCACCGACCTACGACCGCCTGAACCGGCTCCTGTCCCTGGGCATCGACCAGCGCTGGCGGCGGCGCGCCGCGGCGCGCTTGGCCCTGCCGGAGGGCGGCCAGGCCCTGGACGTGTGCTGTGGGACCGGCGACCTGGCCTTCGCCTTGGCGGATGTGGGGGCCCGCGTTTTGGGCCTCGATTTCACCCCTGAACTGCTGCTGCGGGCGGAGGGCAAACGGGCCCGTCTGGACCCTTCGGATCGCACGCGCTTCGGCCTGGCCGATGCCCTGCGCTTGCCCCTGATCGGCAGCGGCTTCGACGGCGCCACGATCGCCTTCGGGCTGCGCAACGTCGCCGACCGCCTCGCTTGCCTGACAGAGCTGCGCCGGGTGGTGCGGCCCGGGGGCCGGGTCGTGGTGCTCGAATTCCAGATGCCGCGCGGGCTGCTGGGGGTGCTCTACCGGCTGTACTTCGAGCGCTTGCTGCCCGCCCTGGGACGTCTGGGGTCGCGGGACCAAAGCGCCTACACCTATCTGCGCGATAGCGTTCTGGCCTGGCCCAGCGCCGAGCAGCTCGAGGCCGAGATGGCTGGACTCGGCTACGAGGCCACGGGTTTCGAGCGCCTGACCTTCGGCATCGTGGCCGTTCATTGGGGGCGAGTGCCAGCGCTGCCTTTGGCACAGGGCCCAGCGGCCCCGCGCGAGTCGTGAGCCAACCGGTCCGATCGCCCGCGCCGGCGCAGCCCGAGCGCGGCCAGTTGGCCGCCGGTCTGCTGGCGATCCTGCCGTTGCTGTTCGCCTACGAATGGAGCCGTCAGGCCCTGGCCGACGAGCGCCGCAACCTGGCCGAGGTCGTGCTCAGCCTGCCGCTGGTCTTCGCAGGAGAATCCGCCGATCTGCTGCGCTGGGGGGGCTTGGTGGCCCTCGGCCTCGGCGCGGCCTGGCGCCTGATGAGCCTGCGCGGCGGCTGGCTCGAAGCTTTTCAGATCCCCGGCGAAGGTCTGCTGGCGGCGATCTGCCTGGGTCCCCTGTTGCTCCTGGCCCAGTCGTCACTGGGCGGCCCCGGCCAGACCGAATTTCTGCCGAATTCCGGTCCGCTATCGGTGCCGCCCTTGGCGGCCGTCGGCCTGCGCGTCGGCGGCAGCGGCTACGAGGAGCTGCTGTTCCGACTCGGTTTGCTCTCGGCGACCTACGTGCTGGTGCGACGGGCAGCCACCCGCTTGGGGGCGCCCCTGGCCGTTTCCCGATGGCTGGCGGACCTGCTCGCCTTGCTGGTCTCCTCGCTGCTGTTCGCTGCCTTCCACCTGGAGGGCGTGGCCGCGGGCCTGGGCTGGGTCGGAGGCGAGCCCTTCGACCGGGCCCTGTTCCTCTGGCGTTTCCTGGCGGGCCTGCTGCTCGGCGGCCTGTACCGTTGGCGAGGTCTGGGGGTCGCCGGCTGGGCCCACGCCCTGTTCAACCTATCCCTGGAGCTGGGCTCCGGGCCGGCGGTCTTCCGCTAGTGCCTCCGGGCGCCGCCGGGGGGCTTGCCGGGGCCCTTTGGACTGGCGCCGGCCACCCCCGTGGCCCACATTGAGCCCACCATGAGCCGCTCCAGCGCACCCCGTGTCTTCGTGGGCATCACCGGCGCCAGCGGCCACTGGTACGCCGAGCGCCTGCTGCAGGAGCTGGTGCGCGCCGGGGCCCAGGTGATGACCGCCCTGACCCCTGCCGCCGCCAAGGTGCTGCGCCACGAGCGCGGCATCGACGCGGGGCCGCGCGGCGAGCGCTTCGCCGCGGTTTTGCCCGAGTGGCTCGGGGCCGAGGTCGCCCGCGAGGTACGCGCCTTCCTGCCCGATGCGGTCGAGGCGCCGCCCTCCTCGGGCACTTCCCTGACCGGCGGCGTGGTGATCTGCCCCTGTTCGATGGGAACCCTGGCGCGCATCTCCGTGGGCTTCAGCTCGAACCTGGTGGAGCGCGCCGCCGACGTGGCCATCAAGGAGCGCCGGCGGCTGATCCTGGTGCCGCGGGAGACACCGCTCTCCGAGATCCACCTGGAAAACATGCTGCGCCTGTCGCGGCTCGGCGCCCAGGTGCTGCCGGCCATGCCCGGCTTCTACCACGCGCCGCGGACCATCGACGACCTGGTCGGGCACGTGGTGGGCAAGGTGCTCGACAGTCTGGGCATCGAGAACAAGGCCGGTGCGCGCTGGCGCGGGCTTCCGGAGGCGCCCGCGGAACCCGGCATCCGCGCGGAGGAGCCCGGTTGAGCGGCGCGGCCCGATCGGTCCTCGGCCGTGGCCTGAGCCTGGTCAAGTTCAGCCACAGCGTCTTCGCCCTGCCCTTTGCCCTGGCCTCCGCCTGGGTCGCCGCGGGCGGCCTGCCACCGCCCGAGAAGCTGCTTTGGATCGTGCTCGCGTCGGTCGCCGCCCGCACGGCCGCCATGGCCTTCAATCGCTTGGTGGACCGTCGCATCGACGCCGCGAACCCGCGCACGAAGCAGCGCGAGCTGGTCACCGGGGCCCTGTCGCCGGGCTTCGCCCGCGCCCTGGTGCTCGCCGCGAGCCTGGTCTTCGTGGCCGCCGCCGCTGCCCTCGGCCCCTGGTGCCTGGCCCTCAGCCCGCTGGTGCTCGCCGTGCTGCTCGGCTACAGCTACGCCAAGCGCTTTTGGTCCGGGGCCCACCTGTGGCTCGGGACGGCTCTGGCCCTGGCGCCCTTGGGCGCCTGGCTCGCGGTGCGCGGGGACTTTTCGGGGCCCCTGGGGGCCCCGATCAGCCTGGCCGGGGCGGTGGCCCTGTGGGTGGCCGGTTTCGATCTGATCTACGCCTGTCAGGACGCCGACTTCGACGCGCGCGGCGGGCTCCATTCGGTGCCCGGTCGTTATGGTGTCGCTATGGCCTTGCTGCTCGCCCGTGTGTGCCACGCGCTGGCCCTGCTGCTGCTCGGGTTTTTCGCCCTCGCCGCGGGCCTGTCGCCCTGGTTCCTCGCGGTGCTGCTCGCCATCGCGGGGCTGCTGATCGCGCAGCACCGCCTGGTCTCGCCCGGCGACCTCTCGCGGGTGGACCTGGCCTTCTTCACGCTCAACGGCTGGGTCGCCGTGGGCTTTTTCGTCGGCGTGGCCCTGGACCTGGCCCTCCAGGCCCCCGGAGGTCCCGCATGAGCCCGGCCGCGCGTGGGGGGGGCGAGGGCGGACGCGCCCGCGCCGCGGGGGGCGCCAAGCGCGAGGCGCCGCCCCATCGCCAGGTCGAGCAGTTCGTGGCGGAGCTGGCCAAGGCGCGCCAGCTGCCGACCGTGACGCTGCTGCGCGGCGAGGAAACCTTCTTCCTGCGCCAGGCCCTCGAGGCGCTCACGGCCAAGGCCGCGGCCCTGGGGGTCGAGGTGCTGAAACATGACGAGGGCGATCCGGACTTCGACCCGGCGCTGCTGTTCAACGACCTTTCGACCGCGCCACTGTTCGGGGGCGAGCAGCTGCTGTTGCTGCGCTCGCTCGACAAGCTGACCGAAAAACGCGGCAAGCAGGAGGCGCCCCTGCTGACCGCCCTGGACGCCTTCCTGGCCGCGGCCACCCCGGGCCGCGCCCTGGTGCTCGAGGCCCCCGGGCTGCGCGCGGACCATGGCCTGTGCAAGCGGGTCGCCGCCGCCGGCGGCACGCTGCTCAACCTGCGCCGCCTGTGGGACAGCCCGCCGCCATGGAACCCCGACCCGCGCCAGTCCGAGCTGGTGCAATGGTGCCTCGAGCGGGCGCGCCAGCGCCGCTTGCCCCTCGATCCCGACCGGGCGGTCAGCGTGGTGCTGGCCACGGGCAACGACCTGGCCGGCATCGACGCGCAGCTCGAGCGCCTCGGCCAAGCGGGTCCCGGGGCCTTCGCGGAGACGCTCGTGTGGCAGGCCGGGGGCTCGCCCTTCGCCGTGGCGCAGGCGGCCCTGAGCGGGCGCACTCGCGAGGCGCTGAGCGGCGTCGAGGTGCTCTTCCGGCGCGGCATGACCGATCGCAGCGGCGAGAAAAAGCTCGACCCCGGCGCGCTGGTCGCGCTGCTGAACGGAGCCCTGATCGGCGGTGCCCGACAGGCCCACGCGACCCTGGCGGCCCGCGAGTCGGGCGCCGAACCGCCCGCCTTCGGCGGCGGGCCGCGCGCCCAGGAGGAGCTCGAGGAGCGCCTGCGGGCGCGGCCCAAGGCCAGCACCTGGGCGGCGCTGCTCGAGGACCTGGCCGAGCTCGATCGCCAGCACAAGCGCGGCCGCAGCGCCGATGCGGACGAGTACGCGCGGCTGCTCTTGCGCTGGGCCCTGCGGCACCCCTTGCCCAGCCGCCCCGCGGCCCCGCGCCGCGGCTGACCTCGGCCGGCGGTCGCCGCCGCTGCCCCGGGCCTGTTGCGCTTTTTCGGCTCGCGCCGCGGCCCGCGGGCCGCCCTCCGGGCGCCTCGGCAGCCCGCCCCGCGGATGCGGTGGGCGTCGGGGGGCAGATCCCCAGGGAGAGCCCCGGGACAAGCCCGTTGGACGGGTCGGCGCAGGCCTGCCTGCTCCGGCCTAGAATTCGCTCCATGGCCGAAACTGCCCAGCCGACCGGCGCGGCGTCGATCCGCGAGCTGCCGCCCAACGTGCGCGACCAGATCGCCGCGGGAGAGGTCGTCGAGCGCCCGGCCTCGGTGGTCAAGGAGCTGGTCGAAAACGCCCTGGACTCCGGCGCGCGGCACATCCGCGTCGATCTCGAAGAGGGCGGCATGCGCCTGGTGCGGGTCAGCGACGACGGCGGCGGCATGGGGGCCGAGGACCTGCCCCTGGCCTTCCGGGCCCACGCCACCAGCAAACTGCACGCCCTGGAGGACCTGGACCACATCGCCAGCCTGGGCTTTCGCGGCGAGGCCCTGGCTTCGATCGGCTCCGTGGCCCGCTGTCAGATCGTCAGCCGGTTGCGCGGCGCGCCGAGCGGCCATCGCCTCGGCAACGAAGGCGGCCGGCTTTCCGAGCTGGTGCCTGCGGGAGCCCCGCAGGGCACCTGCGTCGAGGTGCGCGAGCTGTTCTTCAACACGCCGGCGAGGCGCCGTTTCCTCAAGTCCGCGCCCACCGAGCTGGCGCGCTGCCTCGAGCTCCTGCAGCGCCTGGCGCTGGCCCACGTGGGCGTCGCCTTCCAGGTCACCCACGACGGCAAGCCGTTGTACGACATCGAGGCCGGCCTGGACCTCCTGGGCCGCGTGCGCAAGACCTTCGGCGCGGAGCTGAGTCAGGCCCTCTCGCCGATCGACGCCCGCGCCGGTCAGGAGCTCAGCGGGCTGCGGCTCTCCGGTCTGCTGGCACCGCCGCGCTTTTCGCGGCGCGACCTGGCGCGGCAGATGTGGTTCCTGAACGGGCGTCCGTTGCGCGACAAGCTGCTTTCGCGCGCTCTCAAGGAGGGCTACCGCGGGTTCCTGGAGGAGGGCCGCCAGCCGGTCGCTTTCCTGAGCCTCGAGCTCGACCCCGGCCTTGTGGACGTCAACGTGCACCCGACCAAGTCCGAGGTGCGCTTCCGTCAGGAGAGCGCCCTGGCGGGGTTCCTGATCCATCAGCTGCGCCAGGCGCTGGCCAAGCTCGATCTCTCGACGCCGGGCGACCTGCTGCTGAAGAGCGCCGAGCGCCGCGGGGCCTGGTCGCCGGCCCCGGGGCAGGGCTGGCTGGCGGACCCCGGCTCCGAGGCCCCGCGCCCGCCGGCCGGCCGGGGCCCCTCCGGCCCCTGGCCCGCCCGGCCGAGCGGTGGCCTGGGCTACGAGCTGCCGCGTCCCGCCGGAGCTCCGCCGGGCCATCCGGCTTCCTTGGCCCACGAGGGCAGCGCGACCCCGGGCGCGGACCCGACGCCGTTCGCATCGGCCGCGCCGGCCGCCGCGCCAGCCCCGGAGCACCCCTGGGGCGAGGTCGATCGTCTCGAGGGCCCGTTCCTGCAGATCGACAACACGTATCTGTTGCGCGCCGTGCCGGGCGGATTCGAGGTGATCGATCAGCACGCCCTGCACGAGCGCATCACTTTCGAGGCGCTGCGCGCCGAGCTGCGCCAGGGCCGCATCGAGTGCCAGCGCCTGTTGATCCCGGAGGTCGTGGAGCTCTCGCGGCACGAGGTGCGCGCCCTGGAGCCGCACCTGGAGGCCCTGAGCCAGCTAGGGCTCGAATTCACGCCCCTCGGCGAGACCAGCGTGGCCGTGCAGGGGCTGCCGCGGCGTCTGGGGGCTGCGGCCCCGGCCCTGGTGCTGGCGGACGTGCTGCGCTGCCTCGAGGCCCAGGGGCGCCTGCCGAGCCCCGAGGAATTGCTCGAAGAGGTCCTGCACAGGAGCGCGTGCCGTGCGTCCGTCATGGCGGGCGATGCCCTGAGCCAGGAGCAGATCCGCGCCCTGCTGGAGCGCGGCCGGGCCCTCGAAAGCGACCAGACCTGCCCGCACTCGCGGCCCACTCGGGTGCGCTTCACCCTGGCGGACCTAGAGAAAGCGTTTCATCGGCGCTGAAGCGCGCTCGAGCTGCTGCTTGCTTGGCCGGGCGTCAGCCGCCGAAGGCCTCGGGGGCGAGTTTCGGATTGAGCGCCGAGTCCTTGAGCAGGTAGAGCTCCCGTTCGGGCACCTCCAGGAACTCGCGCAGGCCCGGCTCGAGGGCCGCGGGCTGGCGCTCGAACACCAGCAGCCGCGTGGGTACGGTGTAACCGGACAGGCCGCGATAATCGCCCAGGAACACGAGCTGTTCGGCCGGCGCGGGCGCGCCGCTTGGGAGCATCTTGCTGAGGTGCACGCAGCGCGGCAGCTTGGTCTCGGGATCGATGCCGAAGCGCGCGCGATAGCGGTCGGTCGCACCCGGCTGCGCGCTCCAGCGCTCGGGCGCCTCGAGCAGCCGAAAATCGGGCGAGTGGATCTCGACCCATTCGAGCCGCTTCCAATTGAAATCGCCCTTGGGCAGGCTGCCCGCGGGCGGCCCATCGGGCACGCTCAGCTCGAACAGGGTCAGGGTCGCCGGATTGGCCAGGGCCACGAAGTTCTTGGCCAGGGACAGGGCCTGCTGGATCGAGCGCCGGTCGGTTTCGTAATCGCGGCCCTTCAGATCGACCCGCTGCTTGCCGTCCTGCAGGTAATAGCCGCGCGGCCCGTAGCCGGACTCCTTGCCGCTCTCGAGGGTCACGGCGACGAAGTGCGGCTCGAGGAAGCGCACGCGCACCTTGCCATCCAGGGAGCCCGGGGTCAGCGCGCCGCCTGCGCCGCCGCGGTTCAGCAGTTCGAAGCGCACATCGAAGGCGCGCGGAGGCCCTTCGATCGAAGGGGCGCGCAGCGCGGCCACCAGGCTGGCCCAGCGCGCGCGAGCCCCTTCGCTGGCGCCGGGAGGCAGGATGCCCGGGCCTGGCTGGAACGAGCCTGCGCCGGCCCCCGGGGTCGAAGGGCCCGCGGGCGCCGGCTGCTCGGCGGGGGGCTTCTGTCCGGCGGGCGGAGGGGCGCCCGCCGGCTGCTGGCCGGGGGTCGCCGTGGGCGCCAGGGTCGGGCCGAGGGCCAGGCCGAGCAGGCCGAGGGTCAGGAAGCGGAGCGGGGAGCGCGGCATGGCTTGAGACTACGCAGCTGGGGCGAGGGCTCCCGGCGAAATCTGGCGGCGGGGGCGGCCGGCCGGCACGCTCTCGGGACATGGCCGCGATCCGCCCGACCGACCCGATGCCCGGGGATCCCTCCGCGCAGCCCCTGCTGGGCCTGCTCGGCCCCACGGCCTCGGGCAAGAGCGAGCTGGGCGCCGCCCTGGCCCGGAGCCTGGGCCTCGAGGTGCTTTCCCTGGACTCGATGCTGGTCTATAGCGGGCTCGACATCGGCACCGCCAAGCCGAGCCCCGAGAGCCGCGCCCGCGTCCCGCACCATCTGATCGACGTGGCCGACCCGCGCCAGCGTTTCGACGTCTCGCGCTATCTCGAGCTGGCCCAGGCCGCCGAACGGGATCTGGCCGCCCGCGGGCGCCGCGGCCTCTATGTGGGCGGCACGGCCTTCTACTTGCGCGCCCTGACCCACGGGCTGTTCGAGGGGCCGCCCCACGACCCCGAGCTGCGCGCCCGGCTCGAGCTGCGCGCCGCCGAGCAGGGCCTGCCCGCGCTGCACGCCGAGCTGGCGCGGATCGATCCGGAGAGCGCCCGGCGCCTGCACGCCAACGACAGGAAACGCGTGCTGCGGGCCCTCGAGGTCTTCGAGCAGAGCGGGCGGCCGCTCAGCGACTGGCAGCGCCAATGGCGCCTTGCCGGCGCGGAGCCGCCGGGCCGGCCGCGGCTGCTGCTGGGCCTCGAACCGCCGGACCTCGAGGGCCGCTTCCGCCCGCGGGTGGAGGCCATGCTGAGGGCCGGCTGGCTTGCCGAGGTGGCGGCGCTCGAGGCCCAGGGCGCCTTCGGCCCGACCGCCTCGATGGCCCTCGGTTACCCCTTGGCGCGGGCCCATCTGGCGGGGCGCCTCGCGCTCCACGAGCTGATCGAGCGCACGGCCCTGGCCACGCGCCAGTTCGCGCGCTCCCAGCGCACCTGGCTGCGGCGCTATCCGGAGATCCGCTGGGCCCCGGCGAGCTGCTATCCCGCGGGCCGCGGGGATCCGCAGGCGCTGCTGGCCTGGGCCGAGGGGCAACTGCGCCCCTGGCTCGAGCAACCTGCAGGCTGATCCGAGGCCTCAAGGCTCCCGGCCAAGGGCAGCTTGGGTTCAAACGGTCTGCACACGCGTCCGCCGCGCGCGCTGGGGGCCACCCTGGCCACTTCGCAGGCTCCTCGCCCGCCCTGAAATGAGCCGGGGGACCGCCTTGGGCAGCCCCCCGGATGAAACTCGATCGCGGGCGAGCGGCTGGCCGCCGCCGCCGGTCAGGACGTCAGTTCAGCTCGACGTAGGCCGGCGTCTGCTCGTTGGCCAGTTCGAAGTCGTCCACGTCGTCGGGCACGTGGCGGGTGTGGCGCGACACGCGCTTCTTGCCGCCGAAGATGCCTTGCACGAACTCCGTCGGACCGCCCTTTTCCAGGGTGCCGAGCACCGAGTCGATCGGGATCGGCACGAAGCCGAAGGAGGTGGCCGAGAGGGCCCCGCCGACCACCAGGGAGGTCAGATGGAAGTAGTTGATCGGGTCCGGCAGGATGCTGTGGGGCGGGCGCTCGGCCAGGTAGCTCTTGGGCGCGCTCTGGAACGGGTTGGACGGATCCAGGTTGAACACGTGCTTGCGCACGGTCAGGTTGATCGAGCGCTTCTGCTCGTACTGGAAGTCCTTGTAGCTGCCGTCGCGGTCGGCCTTGTAGCCGGTGGCGGCGTAGAAGGCGCGTGGGCCCACGGAGGCGACGTTCCAGTGGTCCTGGTGGGCATCCGGGGTCGAGCCGCAGCCGGTCAGGCCGCCGAGGAGCACGGAGCCGGCCAGGGTGGCCAGGGCGGAGAGCAGCGGCAGGCGCGCGGGGGAGGCGGGGGAGCCGTTCATGGACTTCTGGGACGCTCGCGGGAGGGGGCCCGGAGGCGCGGAGCGCCGGCGGGGTCTGACGGGCGGCATAACCGGCGCCGGGGCGCGGGTTACTCGGGGAAGGGCGGAGTCTAGGGGCCACCGGGCCCGCCGGTCAACGCGCGGGGCCGAGAAGGCCGTCCGCCCGGGGCCGGAGGGGGGGCCGCCGGGGGGTATGGTCTTGGGGCCCGGGCGGCCGGGTTCCCCATGAGCGACCGATCGATCCAGGCCCCCCGCGGCTTCAAGGACCTCCTGCCGGACGACCTGCCGCGCTTCAAGCGCCTCGAGGGCCTGGCCCATGACCTGGCCGGCCGCTTTGGCTATCGGGAGATCCGCCCGCCGCTGCTCGAAGAGACGCTGCTGTTCCGCCGCTCGGTGGGGGAGGTGACCGACATCGTCGAGAAGGAGATGTTCACCTTCGAGCGCGAGGAGCACTCCCTGACCCTGCGGCCCGAGGGCACGGCCGGGGTGGTGCGGGCCTACCTGCAGGCCGGCTGGCCCATGAACCAGCCCTTCCAGAAGCTCTATTACGTGGGGCCGATGTTCCGCTACGAGCGCCCGCAGAAGGGGCGCGAGCGGCAGTTCACCCAGTTCGGAGTCGAGTGCCTGGGCTCCCTCGATCCGCGCCTCGACGTGGAGGCTATCGCCCTGGCGGCGCTGTTCTTCGAAGAGCTCGGCATCGCCGGGGTCGAGGTGCGGCTCAACTCGATGGGCGACGGCGAGGACCGCGACCGCTACCGCGAGGCCGTGCGCGCCCATGTGGCGGCGCGGCTCTCCAAGTACAGCGAGGACAGCCAGGCGCGCTTCCAGCGCAACGTGCTGCGCATTCTCGACAGCAAGGACCCCCGCGACGTGGAGCAGAACCAGGACGCGCCGGTGCTGCTCGAATTCCTCTCACCCGAGAACCGCGCCCACTTCGAGGCCGTGCAGCAGGGCCTGGAACGCATCGGCTTGCGGGTGCAGGTCGATCCCAAGATCGTGCGCGGGCTCGACTACTACACCCGCACCGTGTTCGAGCTGCACTTCCCGGCCCTGGGCGCCAGGAGCGCCCTGTGCGGCGGCGGGCGCTACGACCACCTGGTCGAGGAGCTCGGCGGGCCCCCGACCGGTGCGGTGGGCTTCGCGGTGGGCTTCACCGGCACCCTGCTGACCCTCGAACAGCTGGGTCTCTTGCGCGAGGAGCGCTCGGCCCCGGCTTTCGTCTACGTGGCGACCACCGACGAGAGCCTCGAAGGCGAGGCCTTGGCGATCGCCCATGAGCTGCGCCGGGCCGGCCTCTCGGCGGTCTTCGACGCCCAGAAGCGCAAGTTCAAGAAACAGCTCGAGCAGGCCTCCAAGGGCGGGCACGCCGCGCTGCTGATCCTCGGCAGCGCGGAGCTCGAGCGCGGCGTGGTCGCGCTCAAGGACCTCCGGAGCGCCGAGCAGCGCGAGGTCCCGCGCGCGGCTCTGGCCGCCGAGCTGAAGCGCCTGGCCGGACGCTCCTGAAGCCGCCACCCGGCCGTCTCGAGGGCGCTCGACGACGCTCGGCTGGCCGCAGGTCGGACGATTCACCTCGGGACGACCCCATGACCCAGACCGTCGATCCCCGGCTGCTGCGTCTGCTGCGCGCGCCGCGCCTCGCGCTGTACGGCGGCAGCTTCGACCCCGCGCACCTCGGCCACCGCGCCGTGGCCCGCGCCGCCCGGCGCGCGGCCTGGCTCGAGGCCGTGGTGTTCGTGCCCGCGGCGCGCTCGCCCCACAAGCAGACCGCGACCGTGTTCGGCGATGCCGAGCGGCTCGAGCTCCTGCGGCTCTTGCTTGCGCGCGAACCCGGCACCGGCGTGTGGACCTGGGAGCTCGAGCGCCCGCCGCCGAGCTACACCGTCGAGACGCTCGATCGGCTCCGCGAGCTGCGCGGCCCACAGGCTCCGCGGCCGTTTTTGATCCTGGGGGAGGACCAGCTGGCGGGCCTCCCGCGCTGGCGGGAGCCGGAGCGCCTGTGGCAGCTGGCCGAGCCCTTGGTCGTGCAGCGCGGCCCGGCCGAGGGCTTCGAGCGGGCCCTGGCCGAGGCCGACAGGGCGCTGCCCTGGCTCGCGCAGCGCCTGCGCGCCGGCGCGGTCCGGATGCGACGTCCGCACCCCGCCAGCGGCACCCAGGTCCGAGCGGCGCTGGCTGCGGGCGATCCGCCGCCCTTTTTGAGCGCGGCCCAGCTGCGGGCCCTGCGGGCCTGGTCGGCGGCTCCCCCAGGCGTCGGCTAGCCTGACGCGCGCGCCCTCCCAGGGCCTGCCAGCTCCGCCGGGATCCGCCGCGCTTCGCCGCCCGGGCCTTGGTCCCCGAGGCGGGTGCCCCAGTTCCCCGCCCGCCGCGCCGCCCCGTGCAGACCGCCCTCTTCGCCCTCTCGATCGGTAGCCCGGGCATCGAGGTCCTTTGGAACACGCTCGCGGCGGAGCTGGCCTCGGTCGGCAGCGCCCTGGCCTGGCGCACGGGCGCGGCGGCCCTGCTGCTCGCTCCGGCCCTGCTCTGGTGGGCGGCGCGCCTGGGCTGGCTCGACCCCCGCCCGGGCAGCGCCTTGGCGCGCAAGACGCAGGTGCCCGCGGCGCCCGTCGGCGGCCTGGCCATGGCCTTGGCCCTGGCCTTCGGGCTGTCGCTGTCGAGCGCCGAGGCACCGGCCCGCTTGGCGGCCCACGGCCTGGGCCCCGAGGGAGCCCGCTGGCTCATGGCCAGCCTCGAGTTCCCACCGCTCCTGGCGTCGCTTTCGCTGCTGCTGGCCCTCGCGCTCGGCTGCTTGGACGACCTCTGGCGCGAGGGGCTCGGACCCCTGGCCAAGCTCGGCGGACAAGCCGTGGCAGCCCTGCCCTGGACGATTTTGGCCAGCGAAACGGGCTACCTCGGTTTCGAAGGCAGCGCCGCGGCGCTGCTCGCCGGCGGCGCGGCCCTCGCGGCCATGAACCTGGTCAACACCTGGGACAACTCCGATGGCGCGGCCCTGTCCCTGGGGGCCGTGGCGGGCCTGGCGATCGGCAGCCCGGCCCTGCTGGGAGCCAGCCTGGGCCTGTTGCCCTGGAACCTGCGCCGGCCCGCGCGCCCCGGGCCGCTGCCGCAGCTCTACCTGGGCGATGGCGGCAGCCACCTGCTGGGCATGGCCCTGGCGATCGAGCCCGCGGGGCTCTTCGTGTTGATCGTGCCGGCTCTCGACCTGTTGCGGCTTTCGATCGAGCGCCCCCTGCGCGGTTCGCGGCCCTGGATCGGCGATCGCCGCCACCTGGCTCATCTGCTGGCGCAGCGCGGCTGGCCCCGGCCCCTGGTGCTGCTCTCGCTGGTCGTGGTCTTGCTGCCCTCGGTCTCGTTCTGGTTCTTGCCCCTCGGCCCGTTGCTCTATCTGGGCCTTTGGCTGCCGAGCGCCTTCGCGCGGGAGGGGCGCCCGGCGGCCAAGGGGCGGCCCGAGTGAGCTCGCGGACCCTCGGGCTTCGGCCTCAGGGCAGCTCGCCTGGGAGCTCCACGGGGGCTATTTTCTCGCCGCTGTAGCGCAGCGTGAAGGCTCCGCGGCCGGAGACCAGGAAACGCCAGCGCAGGGGCCGCTCGAAGAACAGGCCCGCGTCGCGCACGACGCGCCCGGGGGCTTCGTCCTCGCTGAGCTCGAGGCGTTCGGGCCGGAAGCGGTCGCTGCGCTCGCCGCCGGCCAGCACGGTCAGCTCGGACCCCGAAAGCTCGAAGAGGTCCGGCAGGCCGGCGCCCACCGCCGTGGCCCGGGCGCTGCGCGTGGGGATCAAGCGCCGGTTGCTGGCTTCCACATCGACGGCGTAGAGCCCTGGCCCCTGCGGCTCGACCGCGAGCAGGCGCAGCTCGACCTGCGGCAGCTCCTCGGCGTGGCGCAGGCAGAACAGCGCGTTGCGATGGTGCTCTTCCTCGAGCAGGAAGCTCGGCGGCACGCGGCCCACGTCCTTCTGGAAGCCGCCCACCTCGATCGGGCCGTACAGCGGGTGCTGGAACGGGCGCCAGGGCGTGAAACCGGCGCCGAACAGCAGATGGTCGTCGAAGTACAGCTCGCCGGCGCGGTCCTCGCCGACCCGGCCGTCGGGGGACAGGCGCCGTTCGGTCCACATCTCGTTGGTGAAGCTGATGATCCCCAGGCCCTCGTAGGTCCAGTTCACGAAGCCGCCGAAGACCGTGTAGAGGTCCTTCCAGATCACCATGTAGCGATAGAAGGGCAGCATCTTTTCGCCGTCCCGCCCCAGGGCGTCGTAGACGGCCAGGTCGCCGCGCGGGTACTCGCCGAAGCTCTCGGCGCCCGGCCCGCGCAGGATCATGCCGCCGGCGTTGTGGAAGGACTGCACCGCGCCGATTTCGCCGCGAGGGCGGATCCACTCCGCCACCGCGCGCGTTTCCGGCCAGTACAGCGGGTAGGGACCGGCCCCGAATTGCACGAATTCCGGCGCCCAGGAGCTGGGCCAGGCGCGGTTCATGTCGTAGCCGCCCGGACCGTCCTCGTTGAGCCGCCCGTCGCCGTCGTCGTCGAGCCCCTCCTCGCCCAAGAGGATCCAATCGCCGCGCGGCTCGCCCGGCCGGCGCTCGACCCGCTGCAGGCGGCGCGGGTCGCTCGGATCGAGCCGGTAATCGCCCTCGCCCGGCAGGTACTTGCGCATCTGCGTGATCGAGCCGTCGCCGTCCAGGTCGTTGGCGGGATCCTCGTCGAAGCGGCCGTCGCGGTCGGAGTCGAGCGGTTGCGTGCCGCTGCGCGAGGAGCTGGCGCTGTTCGCGCCATGGAACCAATGGTCGCGACCGTCCGGGTTGACCGAGGGGCAGAGATAAAAGCGCGCCCGCTCGAGCAGCTCGGCGATGCGCGGGTTGGTGGCTTCGTTCTCGAGCAGGTACCAGCACAGGTACAGGATCGCTTCGGAGCCCTGCACCTCGTTGCCGTGCACGTTGCCGTCGATCCACATGGCCGGCAGCGGCGCGGCGTCCCCGCGGGGCTTGCCGAGCGTGTAGACGCGCAGCTCGCGGCCCTCGCTCGAATGGCCGATGACCTCGCCGGAGAGCCAGCCCGGGTAGGCCGCGGCCAGGCGCTCGAAGTGGGCGTAGAGCTCGTCGAGCGGGTAGAGGCGATTCCAGGGGATTTCGACCTTGGGGGCGCGGTTCGCCGCCAGGCCCGGAAAGCCCGGGCGGCGCGTGTCCTCGGCGCGCGGATGGGGACGCGCTTCGGCCGCGGCCGCTCGCTCGGCCTGGCCGTCGGTCGACGGCGCCGGGATTGCGGCCTGGCCCAGGCAAAGGGGCGCGGACAACGCGAAAACGGTGCCGCCGAGGGAAAGGCGCTCGATCCAGCGCCGGGAGCTAGTTCCGAACTGCAGGCGGGGCTCGCGGGGGGAGCGGGGCTGGCTCACGGCAGGCTCACTTCCCGGCGCGCGCGGCCGGCGTTGGGGGTCAAAAGGTCGAGCGTGACGCTCTGGCCCGGGCGGCCGGTCAACAGCAGGGTGTGCAGGCGCGAGCGGCCCGGTCCGGGGAAGGCCTCGCCGCGCTGCTCGAGATCGCCGGCGAGGCGCGTGGATTCGGCTGGCAACCCAAAGCGCAGGGTGACCGGCGCGGCCGTGCGCGCGCGCTCGGCGGCCGCCGAGGGGCTCTGCGCGCGGCCCAGGTCGAGCAGCTCGACCTCCAGGCGATAGAGGCCCGCGCCGAGGGCCTCGGCTTCGATGCGGCCGAAGTCGACCGTGGGCCGGGAGGCCAGCAGCTCGGCCAGGAAGCGCGTCAGCCCGTCGGTCAGGGGGCGCCGCTCGCCCACGGGCGGGTCGTAGCTCGCCAACGGGTGCCAACCGCCCAGCTCGACCGGGCCCAGCTCGGGGTGTTCGAAGGGCCTCCACGGGGCGAAGCGCCAGGCCTCCTCGGGCCGGGCGTCGATCCAGCGCAGGCGGCCCGCCTCGCGCTCGAAGTCGCCGTCGCCCGACGCCTGCTTGCGCTGGCTGCGCGGGCTCGCCGCGGCGCCTTCCTGGCCACCCTGGCCGGCCTCGGCCGGGGTCGCCTCTGCAGCCGCCGGGCCGACCGGCAGGTCGAACAGCCGCGCTGAAACGGTCCACAGGCCGCGGTGTTCGTAGAGCCAGCGCTCGAAGCGGCCGTTGGGCTCGCCCCGCGGCCGTTCCTCGATGCCGGTGTGCTCGCGATAGGCCTCGCCCAGGGCCTTGGCCCAGGGCAGGTCCGCCGCCAGGAATCCCGGCGCGGGCAAACGCCCGCCGCCGGCGGCCTCCGCGGGCGCGACCAGGCTGTCGTAGGCGTCGAGCACCAGCGCGCCCCACAGCTCCGGGTGCGCCAGCACCAGATCCATCAGGGCGCGCGCCTCCGGCAGGTGGCCGGGCCAGGGGCCGCCCGGGGCGCTGTGTTCGAGCCAGCCCGGCGGAAACTGCAAGGCCGGGCGCTCCGGGCTCTCGAGATCCTCGGCGATGCGCCCATCGCCGTCGCCATCGAGGCCCTCCGGCTCGAGGCGCCAGGTGCCGCGCTCGCCCCGTTCCGCGCGGGGAGCGCGCAGCAGACGCGCCTCGTCGTCAGCGCGCAGCAGCGTGCCGCGCTCATGCTCGAAGCGCATCCAGCGCCGCGCTCCATCCCCGTCCAGGTCGGCCAGCTGGCCATCCCGCACGCGGCCGTCCCGGTCGCTGTCCAAGGGGCGCTGGTCGAGGGGCGCGGGCCGCGGGGGCGCGCTCGCGCCCGCCAGGCGTTCCGCCGCTCCGTCGGGATCGGCGCGCGGCACGAGCAGCAGGCGCGCGGCGCGGGCCTGCTTGCGCTGCGCCTCCTCGACCCCGGGCCACTCGGCGACCAGCAGCGCCTCGGCCAGGCTCAAGGCGGCGCGGGTTTCGAAGCAGCGCCAGCCGTCCAAGGCCGCCACCAGCAGCAACGCCGGAGCCTCCGGATCCGCTTCCGGGCCGCGCGCTTCGAGGCACCACAGGGGCAGCCCGCCCACGGAGCTGCCGTAGGTCGCAAGGCGCGTGCGATCCGGGAAGCGCGCGGCCAGCGCCTCGAGCTCCGCCGCCAGGGCGGCCGCGCTCAGCTCGATCTCCGGCGGGGGCGCTGCGGGGGCCTCGCGGGCCTCGGGCGCGGCGCCCAGCGCCCGATCCTCGGAGCCCTGCGATTCCTGGGGCTTTTCCGGCGCCGGCGGAGCTTCCGGCGAGGGCGCGGCTTGCGCGGCGGCCGCGGGCGGCTGTGCCGGTTCCTGCGCCGCGCTCTCTGGGGCCCAGGGGGCGCGGGAAGCGCTCGAGAGAGCGCCCGCCGGCACCCAGGCCAGGATCGCCAGGCCGAGGAGCCAGCGCTGGGCTGCGGGGGCGGCGGCGCCCTGGGCCCAGGGGCGGCCGAGAATGGGTATCGCCGGGACGGCCGGGAGCGGATCGGGGGTGTGCAGCATGGGGGCGTCGGGGAGAGCCCTGGAACGCGCCCTGGGCGCGAACATTTCGAGCGCTGGGGCGCGGCGCCCGCGGGCGGCGCAGGCGGTCCAAGGCTCCCGGGGCGAAGGGCTTCGGGAATTCGTGGGGGAGGCGCCGCGGGCCGGCTCGCGCGCGGGGCGAGCTCCGCGGCAGAGGCCGCTGCCGAACGCGGCCGATCAGAGGCGAAATTCCGGGCCGGCTTCGCGGCGCAGCCGCTCGCGCAAGGCCCGCCGTTCCGCGCCCGAGGCGGGGTCTTCGCGCTGGCGGCGCAAAAGCTCCGCCTCGACCTCCTCGAAGCGCACCACGCGGCGCTCGAGCACCTCGATCAGGTGCCAGCCCGCTGCGCTCTCGATCGGTCCGATCACCTGACCGGTCGGGGCCTGGGCGACCGCGGCGGCGAAGGCCGGTCCGAAATGCTGGCCGCGATAGCCCGGGATCTCGCCGCCGGCCTGGCGCGTGGCGCCGTCGTGGCTGGACTCGCGGGCCAAAGCGCCGAAGTCCGCGCCGGTCGCCAGGCGCTGGCGGTATTCGGTCAGCAGCGCCTGCATGCGCTGGTCGAGGCGCGCCACATCGAGGCTCTCGGGGCGCTCCCCGGCGGCGATCAGCGCCGCGCGCGTCTGGGCGCGGGTCAGCAGCAGATGGCGCACCCGCAGGGTCTGGCCGCCGGGGCCATATTCGCGCTCGAAACGCTCCAGCAAGACCGGGCGCTCCATTGAGCGTGCCGCCTTGGCGATCAGACCCTCGAGGGCTTCGCGCTCGAGCTGTTCGGCGATCAGGGCCCGGTAGCTGGCCCGGTCGTAGCCCCCTTCCGCGAGCTCCGCCTCGAAGGCCTCCCGGTCGCCGCGGTGGCGGCCCTGCTCGAGCTCCTCGAAGCGCGCCTCGAGGGCCGCGGCCAGGCCTTCGGGTGCGGCCACGAGCCCGAGGCGGCCCGCCTCGCGGCGCAGCAGCAGCAGGTCGAGCAGCTCCTCCAAGGGCCGGCGTCCGCTGCGCTCGATCAAGTGTTCGGCGTACTGGTCCCAGGGGATGGTGAGCCCATCGCTGCAGACCACCACCGGCCCGCGCGCGGGGGCCGAGGCAGGCTCCTGGGTGGGCCAGAGGGCCGACAGGGCGGGCAGGGTCAAGCAGGCCAGCCAGAAGGGCGGCCGGACGGTGGGGGTCGGCATGGGCGGAACTCCGTCAGCAGCCTACGGCCTGGCCGCTCGGACCCCCGGCGCGAAGACCAGCGGGAAGGCCAGCGCGGCGGCGTCGCTTCGGGCCTCGGAGCGCTTCCGCCCGAGGCGACCGAGGGCCCGGCTTGCCCCCACCCGCCCCGAACGCGGATACTCCCCGCCCTCCTGAAAGGGTCCGCTTGACCGACGCCTCTTATCCTCTGACCGCGATCCTCTCCGACCTGCACGGCAACCGGCAGGCCCTGGACGTGGCCCTGGGCGACGCCGCCGCCCGGGGGGCCGAGCGATTGGTCTGCCTGGGGGATGTGGTCGGCTACGGCGCGCGCCCCGCGGAGTGCCTCGAGCGCGTGATCGAGCTGACCCGCGGCGGGCTGACGCCCGCGGAGGCCGGCAAGCGCTGGTCCCCGGGCCTGTGCCTGCTCGGCAACCACGAGCACGCCCTGCTCGAGTCCGCGATCGACTTCAACCCCCGCGCCCGCGCCGCGATCGAATGGACCCGCGGGGAGGTCCAGGCCCACCCGCGCTCCGCCGAGCTGTGGAACTTCCTGGGCGGCCTGTCCGCCAGCGGCCTGGACGCCCGCGCCCACTTCGCCCACGGCTCGCCCCGCGACCCGCTGCGCGAATACGTGCTGCCCACGGATCTGAACCACCCCACGCGGCTCTCGGCCTGGTTCGACGCCATGCAGCGCCCGGTGTGTTTCGTGGGCCACAGCCACGTGCCCGCGGTGTATTACGAGGACCGGCGCTTTTTCCGCCCGCGCGGCACCGAGGGGCCCTATCGATTGGGGGCCAGCGAGCGCCTCAAGGTGCTGATCAACGTCGGTTCCGTGGGCCAGCCCCGCGATGGCGACCCGCGCCTGTCCTACGTGCTCTTCGATGGTTCCAACGTGACCTTCGTGCGCCTCGATTACGACATCGCCGGCGCCCAGGCCGACATCCGCGCGGTGCCGGCCCTGCCCGACACCCTGGCCCAGCGCCTGGAAGCCGGCCGCTAGCCCCCCCGACCCCCACGCTCGCCGCCGGCCGCCCCGCGCCCGGGAGCCGCCCTGACCCCGTCCTGTCTTGGAAAAGCGCTTTCCCCTCGCCCTGCTGCTGTGTTTCCTGGCCGTGATGCTCTGGGCCCGGCTGTTCCCGCCGCCGGAGGTCCAGGGGCCCGACGGGGCGGGCGCGCCGGTCGAGACCCAGCCCAGCGAGGCGCCACCGTCGAGCGGCGCGGCCGATCCGGCCGAGCCCGCGTCGGTGGGCGAGAGCGTCGATGCGCCCGGAGCGAATCAAGTCCGGACGAGCGCCGAGGCGCCCTCGGCGGCCCCAGCGGCCCCATCCAGCAGCCAGGCCCCCTCGGTCGGCGCGCCCCTGGCAGCGGAAGGCGAGCAGCAGATCGAGCAGCGCTACGGCAGCGCCGGTTCGATCGGCCGCTTCCTGGCGCGCTTCAGCAACCGCGGCGGGCGCCTGGTCGAACTCAAGACCGGCGACTACTTCACGACCTCGGGGCTGAGCCCGGCCGAGCGCGACGATCCGCGCCACTGGGTCACGCTGCTCGACAGCGCCACCGACGTGTACGGCTCGACCGGCTCGCTGCTGGTGGACGCGGGCCTCGGGGCGCGGGACCTCTTCCCGGCGCCCCTCGACGGCGTGCTCTGGCAGGCCAGCGAGCTCTTCGACGAGGCCGGAGCGCCGCGCGGCGTCGAGTTCCGCTACGGGCCCGGCAACGGCTACACGCTGGTCAAGCGCTTCGAAGCCCTGCCCGGCGGCTACGACTTCGCGCTGACCCTGCGCCTCGAGGCCGCCGCGGGGCTCCAGCAGCCCCTGGCCCCCAAGGCGCGGCAGCTGGTGCTGCGCCCGGCGGGCGTGGCGGCGGTCGAATACGAGGACAGCTTCTATCAGCAGCCCAACGCGCTGGCCCTCGGGCGCGGCCGCAACGGCGAATTCGACCTCGAGACCAAGCCGCACGGCTCGGGCACCGAGGTCGGCAACTTCGACGTGCCCGCGCCCGTGGTGCTCGCCGGCGTGCACGTCAAATACTTCGCCGTGCTGCTGCGCGGCGCCGATTCGATCTCCGAGCAGCGCACGCGCACGGCCTCCTTCCGGCGCCTGACGGACCTCTCCGAGCCCGCCGGCTCGCCGTTCCGCGAGCAGGTCGTCACGGACGTCAACCTGGACCTCGAGCTGCCGGCCCCCGGCCAGGCCAGCGAGCTGGCCTTCCGGCTCTACGCCGGCCCCAAGGACCACCGCCACTTCCTGGCGGCCTCGCCGCTGCATCGCCGGGTCCTCGACAGCGACCTCTCGACCTTCTCCGGCATCGGCAGCTTCCTGACCGACGTGCTGCTGCTGCTCGAGCGCGGCGTCAAGAACTACGGCGTCGCGATCATCCTCTTGACCCTGCTGGTGCGCCTGGCCCTGTTCCCGCTCAATCGCCGGGCCCAGACCGCCATGGCGCGCTATCAGACCAAGATGAAGCGCCTGCAGCCGGCCCTGGACGCGATCAAGAAGAAGCACGAAGACGATCCGCAGAAGCTGCGCCAGGAGCAGGCCGTGCTGATGCAGAAGGAGGGCGCCTTCCCGCCGCTCGGCGGCTGCCTGCCGGTGTTCCTGCAGCTGCCGATCTTCTTCGGTCTGTTCAGCGCCCTGCGCACCAATTTCGAGCTGCGCCAGGCGCCCTTCGTGTCTTGGATCAGCGACCTCTCGCGCCCCGACCGCCTGTTCGAGCTGGGCGACGGCCTGCCCTTCGGCCTGACCCACTTCAACCTGCTGCCGGTCCTGATGGTGATCCTGTGGATCTGGCAACAAAAGGCCATGCCCCAGCCCACCGACGAACAGGCCAAGAGCATGCAGCGCATCATGCTGTTCATGCCGCCGGTGATGGGCGTGTTCCTCTACAACTACGCCGCGGGCCTGTCGCTCTACATGATCACCCAGTCCGTCCTGGGCATCCTCGAGATCAAGGTGATCAAGAAGGTTTGGCCCGTCGACGAGCGCGAATTGCCCCGCGATCCCAACAAGGGCTGCGCACCCTTCGCCAAACGCCTGGCCCAAATGGCCGAAGCCCAGCAGGCCCAGGCCAAGGCGCTCCAGCAGCAGCGCGGCCGCGGCAAGGGCCGCTGAGGCCGACCGCGATCCCGAAGCCGCGGGAGGCCTTGGGCCCAGGGCTTCGCCGGGCGGGCCCCTGCGGTCTGCCCCGCGACCCCGCTCGTGGAACCGCTGGAGCGAGCCCCGGCGCGCGGGCGATACAAGCTCCCGATCCCGGGCCCCTTCGCGCGCCTGCAGTGGTTCCGAACGGCCAGAGGCCCCGCACGCGTGCCCAGAGCGCGCCGAGAGCGCATGCTAGAGTCGGTGGACGCGCGGACGACGATTTTCGCCCTGGCCACGCCGGCGGGGCCGGCGGATCGTGCGATCGTACGGATTTCGGGGCCGCGGGCGCATGAGCTGATGGCGGGGCTGGCCCCGGAGCCGCTGGGTGGGCGGATGGCGATCGCCCAGGGTCCCTTCACAGGCGCGCCCTTGGCTTCGGCCCGGGAGGGCGATCCGCGCAGCGTTCTCGAGGCTCCGCCGCGAGGCGCTTACCGCGGTCGCTTCGAGGATGGGGAGGGCGGGCAGCCCTGCCTGGCGCTGTGGATGCCGGGCCCGAGGTCTTACACGGGCGAAGACGTGCTCGAGCTGCACCTTTCGGGCAGCCCGCCGCTGGTGGCGGGGGTGCTGCGGCGCCTGCTGGCGCTGGGGCTCTCTCCCGCGGGGCCGGGCGAGTTCACGCGCCGGGCGTTCGAAGCCGGGCGGCTGGATCTGGCCCGGGCCGAGGGGGTCTTGGCCCTGGTTTCCGCCGCCAGCGAAGCAGAGCGTCAGGCCGCCGCGGCGCTCTACACGGGCGGGGTCGGCGCCGGGGCCGATCGGTTGCGCGAGGCCCTCGAGGAGCTGGCCGCGCGCCTCGAGGCCAGCCTCGACTTCGAGGAGGACGATGCGGGCCACGTGGAGTGGAGCGAGTTCGAGGGCCTGTTCGACGCCGCTGAGGCGGAGCTGGAATGGGCCGTGCGCGCCGCGCGCGCCCGCGCCGAGGCGGATCCGCCGCGGGTCGGGCTGGTCGGCCTGCCCAACGCGGGCAAGAGCCGCCTGTTCAACCGCCTGCTGGGCAGCGAGCGGGCCCTGGTGGCGGACCTCTACGGCACGACCACCGACGCGCTGTGGGGCGATCTCGAGATCGAGGGGCTAAGCCTGCGGCTCTTCGATCTGCCGGGCTTCGAAAGCGCGGCTGTCCCGAGCGGCGAGGACAGCAACGCGCCGCCCGCGAGCGCGCTGGATGAGCCGGAGACCTCGGTCGCGGCGCGCGACTGGAGCTCCGCCGCCGGGTCTGCGATCCCGCGGGGAGCTGCACCGGACGCGCAGGCCTGGAACGACCCGGCGCTCTCGGCCGAGGCCCAGCGGCGCGCCGCAGATCAGCGCCGGTCCCTGGCGCTCGAACTGCTGGTCGTCGACGCCCGCGGACCCTGGCCAAGCTCCGCGCCGCCCCCGGCCTGCCCGCGCCTGCTGCTCTGGAACCAGATCGATCGACCCGGCGCCGCCCCTTGGCCGCCGGCCGAGTGCATCGAGCGACTGCGGCCGAGCGCCGTGCTGGCGATCTCGGCGGCCACCGGCGCGGGGATCGAGGCCCTGCGCGCTGCGCTGCGCCAGCAGCTGGCCGCCGCCCTGCCCGGTGAATCCTCCGCCGCCGGCCTCTGGCTGGTGCAAGAGCGCGGCCTCGAAGACCTATCGGCCGCCCTCGAGCGCGCCCGCTCCGGCCTCCAGCAAGCCCTGCCCCTCGATCTGGTCGCCGAGGACCTGCGCGCGGCCCTGACCGCCCTGGGCGCCGTGCGCGGCCGCACCCTGCCCGAGGATCTGCTCGACCGCATCTTCGCGCGCTTTTGCCTCGGGAAGTGATCCCGGACAACCGCCGAGCCCCGACCCGCACGGGCCGGAGGCTGGCTCGGCTCGCTCGGTCCGGCCTCGGCGGAGGTGCGATCGCAGACGAAGCGAGCTTCGGGGGCCCAGGGCCCCGCCCGGCGTTGGCAGTCGTGCTGGCGCAGGCTCCCCGTCCTGCTGCTCCTGGCCGGGCCGCTTCCGGGGAGATTTCAAGGGGAGGGGGCCGCTGCGCGGGCCCTTCCGAAAGGAACCCGGGTACGCCCGGGCGAGCAGCGCTTCGGACACGGACCCGCGGGGCCCAAGGGGTTGTGGTGCGGATGGTGGGGCGGCGGTTGACATACCAGCGGTGGCGTGGTCTAAGGGTTGCTGTCCTGGGCTGCGCGCGCCGCGGCCTAGCGACGCTTGGGCCCGCTGGGGTCCGCCTGTCCGACCATGAGATGTCCCCGCTGCGGAGCCAACGAAGACCGCGTGGTCGACTCCCGGGAGTCCCACGAGGGCCGGGTGATCCGTCGGCGGCGTGAGTGCCTGTCCTGCTCCCTGCGCTTTACCACCTACGAGCGCATCGAGTCGACGCCCCTGCGGGTGGTCAAGAAGAGCGGCGAGCGGGTGCGCTTCGACCGCGAGCGGGTGCTCTCGGGCATGTTGCGGGCCTGCGAGAAGCTGGACGTGCCCCTCGAGGAGCTAGAGCAGGCCGCCGCGCGCGTCGAGGCTCTGGCCCACGAGGAATACGACCGCGAGATCCCCTCGGCCGTGGTCGGCAACCTGGTGATGGAGGAGCTGCGGCGCCTCCACCACGTGGCCTACGTGCGCTTCGCCAGCGTGTACCGCGAATTCAAGGACGTCTCGCAGTTCCTGGACGAGCTGCGCCCGATGCTGGCCGAGCGCCAGCGCAAGGCGGCAGACTCGGCAGCGCGGGGCGATGCCGCCGGGCGGGGACCCGAGGAGCGCCCCGGACGCTCCCGGGATCCGAGGTGAGTCCCCCGGCTGCTCGCTCGATCCCGATCGCCGCACCGTCCAGTCCCCCGCAGTCCCCCCTTCCAAAGCTCCCGGCTGGGCTCGCCCCCAGCCCCCGTCCCCGCGCTCCACCCGCCCATGGCACGTGACCGCAGAGGCAACGATGAATCGCCCCGCCGCGGCGCGGGCGCGCCGGAGCTGCGCCCCCTGGAGTTCGAGCCGCCCCGCGAGGTCGAAAAGCGCGACGGCCGGGTGGCTCCGTTCCAGCGCGAGAAGATCGTGCGCGCGGTGCAGCGCGCCATGGGCGCGGTGGGGGACCGGGACCCCTCCTTCGCTGAGGACGTGGCCCAGGTGGTCGAGCTGGCCCTGGCCCGGGAAGCGCGCCTGCGGGCCCTGCAGGGCGGTGCCGAACCGGCGCCGGCCTTCGGCCAACAGCCCCACTGGATCCCGCACATCGAGGACATCCAGGACACCGTCGAGCAGGCCCTGATCGAGATGGGCCGCGCGCCGATCGCCAAGGCCTACATCCTGCACCGCGACAAGCGCGCCCGCGTGCGCGCGGCGCTGGCGGTCGAGCCGGGCCAGCGCCAGAGCCGCGAGGGCCTGTGGCCCAAGGTCCAGCGCCACGACAAGAGCGAGCCCTTCGGGCGCGAGCGCATCGCCGCGGCCTTGGTGGCCGAGGCCGAGCTGTCGCGCGAGGTGGCCGACAACGTGGCCGCGCGGGTCGAGCAGCGCGTGCTCGATTCCGGGCTCCTGACCCTCTCCACGGGCCTGGTCCGGGCCATGGTGGACAACGAGCTGGTCTCGATGGGCTTGACGGCGGCCTTGGCGCGCACCGAGCCGATCGCGATCCCGCGCTACGACCTGGCGCGGGTCTTGGCGGGCGAGGGCGCCGGGGTCTGGGAACCCTGGCTCAAGGTCGGCGCCCTGCGCGCCGGCGGGCTGCGCGGCGCGAGCCTCAAGGCGGGCGGCGCCGAGCGCGCCAGCCTGGCGCCCGCGGCCCTGCCGGAGTCCGAGGAGCTCGATCCGGACGGTCTCGAACGCCGGCTCTCGGGCGAGGTGCTGCGGCGCTACGCGCTGACCGAGCTGTTCGAGGAGCGGGTGGTCGAGCAGGCCCTGGAAGGCCATCTGCACATCGAGGACCTGTGCCACCCGCAGCTCTGGCTGAGCCTGGCCCTGCCCGCGGACCTGGCCCTTTCCTTCCTGGGTGCGGCCAGCGAGGCCCCGGGGGGCGAGGCGGCCTTCGGGCTGCTCGAGGCCCTGCCGGCTGCCCTGCGCTCGGTCTCGCGCACGGTGGTGCTCGAGGAGCTCGGGCCGCTGCTGTCCGACCTGGTGCGCTCGACCCGCACGGGCTCGGCCCTGGGCGTGCTGGGCTGGCTCAAGGCCCTGGCCTCGATCGGCGCCGCGGCCGGACGGCGCATCGACCTGTGCTCGCCGGGCGTGCGCTATTCGGCGGTGCGCCAGCGCCTGCTCGAGAACCTCGATCGCCTGCCGGACGCCCCGGCCAGCCCGCGGCTCTACATCGACGAGCAGGAGGCCAGCGAGTTCATCGCCGGCGACCCGGAGCAGCGCGCCCTGCTCCAGCGCCTGTTCGCCCGCGGGCGGGCGATCCCGACCTGGTCCAGCGAGAGCGAGCGCTTCGTGGCGCCCGGCTGCCGCCGGCTCGACAAGGAGCGCGGGCTCCTGGCCTGCGGCGGCGCGGTGGCCCTCAACCTGCCGCGGCTCGCCCGGCGCGCCGGCGCGGGCCGCGAGGAGCGCTTCTTCGAGGACCTGTTCGGGCTCTTGTCCCTGGCCCTCGAAGCCTGCCGCTCCCTGCGCCGGGTCCAGGAGCTGGTGCATGCCGCGCGCCTGCCCCAGGCGGGGCGCGGCCGACTGGCGCCGCGCCTGTCCTACGCGGTCGTGCCCGTCGGCCTGACCGAGGCCCTGCGCCTCTTGGGGGACGGCGAGGTCGACCCCGAGCAGGGCGCGCGCGTGCTCGGCTTGATGGGCGACGTGTGCGCGCGCCTCGGCGATCCCGGCGCGCCGCGCATCGTGGTCAGCCCCTTCTTCGGCGATCGCGCTCGGTTGCGCTTTGCTTATCTCGATGGGGAAGAGCGCTTGTCCGCGCGCCAGCCCGGGCTGTTCGACGCCACCGACGCGCGCCTGGCGGGCGAGGTGGCCGAGGCCTATTCGCGCGGCTTCGAGTGCCGCCAGGCGCGCTCCTGGCGTCCCGGCGAGGCCGAGGCCGAGCTCCTGCGCACGGTCCCGAGCGGGGCCCTGTTCCCACCCTTGCTCGACCCGCTCGAGCTGGCTCGCTCCAGCGAGCCCAATGCCTACGATCGGTACATGGCGGCGCGGGCGCGCCAGCGCCATGGCCAGGACCGTTCCCTCTTGCCGATCGAGCCGCCGCTCGCTCCCGAGCGCCCGCGGCTGCGGCTCGTGCGCCGCCCGCCCGCCGATTCGCTGGCGCCAAGCGCCGGCGATCCGATCGCTGAAGCACCCGACGAAGCCACCGTCCACGGCCGCCCCGAGGACCCGTCCTCCTGACCCCGCGCATGCGCCTCAAACGGCTCGAACTGTTCGGCTTCAAGTCCTTCGCCGATCGCACGCAGCTCGACTTCCCGCACGGGGTGACCGGCATCGTCGGTCCCAACGGCTGCGGCAAGAGCAACGTGGTCGACGCGGTGCGCTGGGTGCTGGGCGAAACCCGCCCGACCTCGATGCGCGGCGGCGAGATGACCGACGTGATCTTCAAGGGCTCGACCTCGCGCCCGGCCATGTCCCTGGCCGAGGTGACCCTGGTGCTCGACAACGCCGGCGGTGAGATCCCGACCCACGGCGCCGAGGTCGCGATCACGCGCCGGGTGCATGGTTCCGGGGAGGGCGAATACGAGATCGACGGCGGGCGCGTGCGCCTAAAGGACGTCAAGGACCTGCTGTTCGACACCGGGCTCGGCAGCCGCGGCTACGCGGTGCTGGAGCAGGGCCGCATCGATGCCGTGCTCTCCGCCAACCCGCTGGATCGCCGCGCGATCTTCGAGGAGGCCGCCGGCGTCAGCCGTTTCCGGCAGCGCCGCAAGGAGGCCGAGCAGCGCCTCAAGAAGGTCGATCAGGACACCGAGCGGCTGGACGACGTGCTGCGCGAGCTCGAGTCCCGCTCGCGCTCGCTCAAGATCCAGGCCGGCAAGGCCGAGCGCTTCCTCGAGGTGCAGAGCGCCTGGCGCGATCGCGGTGTGCGCCTGGGCGTCGTGCAGGTCGAGCGCCTCGAGAACCGGCTCGGCGAGCTGCGCACCACGCTGGATGCGCGCCAGACCGAGGGCACCGGACTGCGCGAGCGGCGCCTCGATCTCGAGCAGGATCTCGAGCGCCGCGAGGTCGAGCGCGCCGAGGTGGCCGAGGCCGCCGACCAAGCTGCGCGCCGCTTGGGCGATCACATCGCCGAGCAGTCGGCGCTCGAGGAGCGCGCCGTGCAGCTGGCCGCGCGCGCGCGCTCGGCCGAGCACAGCGCCGACCAGGAGACCCTGCGCTGGAACGAGCTCGAGCAGCGTCGCGTGGAGCGACAGAGCGAGCTGGCGCGCATCGCCCAGGAGGCCGAGCAGGCCAGCGCCGAGGCGGAGCGGGCCGCGGCCCAGGCGGAGGCCTTGGTGGGCTCACGCGAGGAGGCCAGCCGGCGCTATCGCGAGGCGCGGCGCGCTTCCGAAGAGCACAGCGAAGTGGTCCAGGAGTGGCTGCGCCAGAAGACCGCGGCCCTGCACGAGGAGCGCGCCCTGGCGGGTTCCCTCGAGCCCCTGGCCCAGCGCCAGAGCGCGGCCCTGGCGCGGCGCGAAAAGGCCACCCAGCAGGCGGCGGACAGCCAGCGCCAGAGCGACGAGGCGCGCCAACAGCGCGCCGCCCAGGCGGCCCTGGCCGAGGAGCGCGAGCGGGTTCGCGCCGAACTGGACGCCGCCGTGGCGCGCGGCCGCGGCGAGGAACAGCGCCTGGCGGCGGCGGTGCAGAGCCTGTCCGTGGAGCGCGCGAGCCTCGACAGCCGCATCGCCGGCCTGCTGGACTGGGAGCGCGAGCGCGAGTTCTGGAACGAGGGCGCGGCGCGCCTGGCGGACGCGGCGCGGGGCAAGGCCAAGGACCCCGAGCTGGCGCGGCTCGGGCAGGGCCTGGCCGGCCTCCTGGCGGACCGCCTGTCGGCGCCGACGGCCTATGCCCGGGCGCTCGACACCGCGCTCGGCAGCGCGGCCCAGGCGCTGGTGCTCGAATCGCCCGAGCGGGCCGTCGAGATCGCCGCTTGGCTGAAGAGCAAGGGCCTCGGCCCGGTCCAGCTGATCGCGCCCGAGCTGCTCAACCGCGGCCGCTGCGAGCCCGCGCCCCCGGAGATGCCTTACGGCTTCCGCGATCGGGTGATCGGTCTCTTGTACGACCAGATCGAGGTGCATCCGGACCTGATCTCGGTCGTGCACGTGATGTTGTGCGACTGCTTGCTGGTCCAGGATCTCGATGCGGCCCTGGGCTTGACCGAGGCACTGCCGGGCTGGCGCCTGGTGACCCCTGAGGGCGACCTGGTCAGCTCGAGCGGCGTGATCGCCGGGCAGAAGGAGGTCACCCGGGGCGCCATCGGCCGGCGCGCCCAGGCCCAGGAGCTGACCCAGGCCCGCGCGCGGATCGATGCAGATCTCGCCAGCGCCCAGCAGAGCCTGGCGGCCCTCAAGCTCGAGCTGCAGAGGCTGGTCGCAGCCCAGCGCGAAGCCCAGGAGACCCTCAGCCAGACGCGCGCCGCCCTGGCCCGCGCCGAAGCCGACCAGCGCAGCAGCGAAGCGCGCGTCCGGGACCAGTCCCGCAATCTGGAGGAGGCCAACCAGCAGGTCGAGAGCCTGGCCCAGGAGCGTGCGCGCCTCGAGGGGCGCCTGGCCGAGGTGGGCCAGCGCCGCGAGGCCGCCGAGCGCCGCTTCCAGCTCGAGAACGAGGCCCTGCAGGCCCTCGAGGCCGCCCGCCAGGCGATCGAGCAGCAGCGCGACGAGTCCAACCGCGAGGAGGCCCGCGCGCGGGTCGAAGCCACGCGCCTGGCCCAGCTGGCCCAGGGCCTGCTGCAGCGCCGCAGCGTGCTCGAGCGCGCCCGCGAGGAGCTCGACCGCGAGCAATCGCGCTGCGCGGCCCAAGGCCAGGCGCAGCGCCAGCTGGCCGGCGAGATGTCGGTCGAGCTGGCCAGCCTGGTCGAGCGCCAGGGGGGCCTCGCCGAGGAGCGCCAGGCCGCCGAGGCGGCCCTGGCCGAGGCCCGCGAGCAGGAGCGCCAGCAGCGCTCCGCCATCGAGGCCGCCCGGCGTGCTGCCGATGAGCTCACGCGCCAGCTCGAGCGCCATCTGAGCGAGACCTCGGAGCTGCAGCTGGAGGCCCAGCGCCTCGAGCTGGCCCTGGACGAGATACTGCGCCGCCTCGTGGAGGACTTCGGCATCGATCGCGCCAAGCTGGCCGAGCTGGCCCCCGACGTCGTCGACGCGGAGCAGCGTGAAGCCCTGGCGCCCGCGGGCGCGCTCGAAGCGCTGGAGGCCGAGGTGCAGGAATTGCGGCGCCAGCTCGATCGCCTGGGTCCGGTCAACCTGGAAGCGGTCCAGGAGCTCTCCGAGGTCAGCCAGCGCCTGGGCTTCCTGAGCGAGCAGCGCAAGGACCTGGCCAACGCCAAGGCCGAGCTGATGGAGGCCCTCTCGACGATCAACTCGGAGAGCGAGCGCCTGTTCCTCGAGACCTTCGAGGAGATTCGCAAGCACTTCCAGACGATCTTCCGCCAGCTGGTCGGCGGCGGCAAGGCCGACATCGTGCTGCTGCAGGATCAACCGGTCCTCGAGGCCGGCATCGAGATCTCGGCCCGTCCCCCCGGCCGCGAAACCCTGCCGATCGGGCTGCTCTCCGGCGGGCAGCGCACCATGACCGCCCTGGCGCTCCTGTTCGCCGTGTTCCAGTCGCGGCCCAGCCCCTTCTGCGTGCTGGACGAGGTCGATGCGGCCCTCGACGACGCCAACGTGGGCCGTTTCCTGGGGATGCTCGAAGGCTTCCTGACCAGCACCCAGTTCAT
>JBILNK010000173.1:0-9175 GCA_044375105.1 Planctomycetota bacterium | reverse complement strand
GGAGCGGCGCGGGCTCGAGGTCGAGCTGCCCGGCTTCTGGATCGAAGCGACGGAGGTCACCAACCGGCGGTTCGCGCAGTTCATCGAGGCCACCGGCTTCCAGACCGACGCGGAGCGCTTCGGCGATTCGGTCGTGTTCCAGCCCGAGACCGGCGCCTGGGCGCTGGTCGAGGGGGCCTGCTGGCGGCGGCCCAGCGGGGCCGCTAGCGACTGGCGCGAAATCCCCGAGCATCCGGTCGTGCAGGTCTCGCTGCGCGACGCGGCCGCCTACGCGGCCTGGGCCGGGCGGCGTCTGCCGAGCGAAGCGGAGTGGGAGCTGGCGGCGCGCGGCGGGCTGCTGGAGGCGCCGTTCGTCTGGGGCGCAGAGCACCTGCCCGCGGGACCGCCGCCGGCCAACGTGTGGCAGGGCCTGTTCCCCAGCGAAGACCAAGGAATCGATGGCTTCCGCGGCAGCGCCCCGGTGGGCCGCTTCGCGCCCAACGGCTTCGGGCTCTTCGATCTGGCCGGCAACGTCTGGGAGTGGGTCGACACGCCGCGCGGCAGCGGCCCCCTGGCGCCCCTGCACGAGCAACGCGGCCCGACGACCGAAGCGGGCCTCGACGCCATGATCCGCGGCGGCAGCTTCCTGTGCGCCCCCAATTACTGCCAGGGCTACCGACCGAGCGCGCGCCAGTTCAAACGCCCCGACGAAGCCAGCAACAACCTCGGCTTCCGCTGCGCGCTCTCGGCGCGTTGACCGCCGTCGGTTCGATCGCAGCGCGCGGCCAGGGAGCCTCACCCCGCAGGCAGCAGATGGCTGCCGCCCCCGACCGGTGACTGTGGAGCTCCCGATCATCGCGGCGCCGCGAGCGTCGCCTTCCGCGGCCCGGGAGCCCAACGGATCTCGGCCGGCGGCCCAAACGCGCCGTCCGCCGGGCGCTCCCGCGGCGGGGATCCCCGCAGGCCGGGCTGGGGAGGGGCCGCTGGGGTCACGCCGAACGGGGGGCTCCGCCGCCCGGACCCCCCCACATGTCACCCATGTGCCCGGACAGACGTGTTACCCCTGGGCCGGGTTGCACCCATCCGAAGCCGCCTCGGATGCCCTGAGACCCCGGAGGGCGGATAGCCTCAGCCGCAAGGAACGGGGCCTCTTGACCCGCTTCGATCCATGCGAAAACTCGCCCTGCTCGCGCTGCTCCTGGTCGGACTGGTCGGTTGGCTCGTGCTTTATCGCAGCGAGCCGGCGCGAGAGACCTCCGCTGGGCCCGCGGCCAAGGCGTCCCCCGAACCGGAACCGGGACCGACCGCCGAGCTGATCGAGCGGACTCCCGCGGCCAGCCGGGAAGGGGTGTCGAGCGTCGAGCCGCCCGCCGCGGCGCTTGAAGAAGCCGCGGCGCTTAAGCCCCATTCCCCGGCCGCCGCAGACGCGTCCGCTTGGTTCCAGGGGCAGGTCCTGGCGGCAGAAAACGATCTGCCGCTCGCGGACGTCCTGGTGAGTGGGCCCGGGGGGCAAGCCGCGCGCTCCGACGCTTCCGGGAACTTCACGCTCCCCCTGCCCAGCGCCGCGAACGGAATCTTCGAGTTGCGCCATCCGGACCGCAGCCGAGGCCGCTTTCGGGTGCCACGAACCGCGGGCCCAAGCGATCCACCTTTGCGCCTGCGGCTCGGCCTCGCCGCCGCACTCGTGGGGAAGGTCTCGGGGCACCCTTCGGACAAGCAGGCCAAGTTGATCGCCTCGTTCCCTGGCTATCTCCTGACCTGTGGGGGCGAAGCCCTGTTCGATCTAGACACCGAGACGCTTCAGGCGGAGATCTCCGCGGACGGCACCTTCGAGCTCGCTGGCCTGCCGCCTGAGGTTCCGCTGGGGCTCGAGGTGGTCGCCGGACGCTCATCGATCCATCGGCCGCCGGAAGCACTCGTCCTCCAAGCCGGGGAGCGACGCTCGGTGACCTGGTCGCTGGGTCGATCCGCTGAGGTGCGCGTGCGGGTGACCGATTCCAACGGGAACATCCAGCCCAATTCGCCCCTCGAGCTTTTTGCGGCTGGAGACGAGACCAACCGCGGATTTTCAGCCAAACACTGGGCGGAGATCGGCTCGGCGCGCACCGATGTGGCCGGTATCGCGGTTTTCAGGGGCGTTTCGAGCGGCAGCTTCCTGGTCGCACCAGCGCGCGGATCGTCGGCTGAGCCCCAGGGGGCGTCGGAGGACGCGCCCGCCACGATGTGCGTTCCTTTCGAAGTGCCGAGCGGCGCCGAGGTGGTCGATGTGGATCTCGTGATCCACCGCGGACTCTGGATCCGCGGTCACGTGCGCAATGGGGACGGCGAGCCAGTCAAGGGCATCCTGGTCTCCGTCTTCGAGCTGAATGCCAAGGGCTACCTGGATGATCTGACCGACGACTCCGGCGGCTTCGCCGCGGGCCCCCTGGTCCCGGGGCGTTACCGCGTGCAGGCCTTGGTGTTCGCAGCAGGAGGTTGGAGCGCTCCAGCACCGATCGAGGTCGATGCTGGCGTCCAGGATCTCGAGCTGACTTTGGTGCGGGGCTCCCAGTTCCAAGTCAGGCTGGTCGATGCGGTCACCGGGGCCTCCGCTGCGGGCCGTGTCTCTCTCCAGCACCTGGACGAGTTGGGCTTTCGGAGTGCCATCGGCGACCAGACCAGCCACCAGTTCGATGGGATCGCACCCGGTCGCTATCACCTGATCGGAAGATCTTCCACAGGCACCCTCGGCTGCCTCAAGGATGTCCGCATCGAAGCGGGCCTCGCCACGGTTCCCCTGGAGCTGCCGCTTCATCCCGCCGGGGAAGTGCGCCTGCGCTACGAGGGGCCCGAAGAGTACGCTTCGGTGCAGGTCATACAGGATGGGGTCTGGTTCCACTTCGATGGCCTACGCTCGGGCACCAGCGATGTCGTCTCAGCACCGCTGGGGACATGCACGGTGCGCTTCACCCGCCGGCCCGCCGGAGCCTCCGAAAAGGAGTGGATCACACACGAAGAAACGGTCTTCGTCAGCCCGAGCGCGACCGCCGAAGTCCGCTACGTCGTCGACGAGGGGAAGTGAAGCGGCCGGAAAGCGGGCGCGATCCAGCGCGCAGCGGGATCGGCTTGTGATCGGCGCGCGGCGCCGATCCAAGAGTCCGCGGCCGGCGCTTAGGGAGCCGGAATCCCGCGGACCGGCGGGCCCCATCGCTCGGCGGCAGCCCCGGGGCGGTGCTTTCTCAGGATGTCAGAACGCCAGGCTGAGGCCCAGGTAGGGGCCGGCCAGTTCGGCGTCGATGCGGATGTCGTCGCTGCCGTCTTGGTAGGCCAGGTCGACGTTGATGCTGCGATAGCCCGCCAGCAGGGAGCCCGAGAGGCGCTCCTGGCCGCCCAGGAAGGCCCAGCGCAGGAAGGCGTCCCAATCGAGGTAGCTGGCGTCCACCGTGTCGATTTCGACGTCCAGCCAGCCGACCAGGAGCTCGGCGGAGAACTGGCCGATCGCCAGCCGCGTCCGGCCGGCCAGGAACGGGAAGGGGGCTTGCTCATCGCTGGTGGCGCTGTCGCCGGTCAGCTGTTCCTCGACCGCCACGCGGGCATCGGCGAAGGCGCCGCCCACGCCAAGCCCCAAATCGAAGCTCTCGAGCGGGACCAGGTCGACCGTCAGGGCCGCGCGCGCCAGGGACAGCTCGAGCTCGCTGTTCACTGTGGTGTTGACCGGGAAGACTTGGCCGCCGAACTCCAGCTCCTGCTGCACCTGTCCGGAGCCCTGGTAGGAGACCGCGAACCAGTCGGCGGTGATCTCGACCGCGCCCAGGTCCAGGTCGACCCGGGGCGCGAACTCGATCGGGTCGTCGTCGATGCCCAGGCTCTCGAGGTCGTTGGCGGTGTTGAGGCCGCCGCTGGTGTCGGCGCGGAATTCGCCTGCCACGTTGAACTGCATCGCCCGCGGCATGACCTCCAGGCGCGGAGCGGAGCAGGCGGTCGTGAGGGCCAGGGCGAGCAGCAGCGGGAGTTTGGGCATGGGCGGGTGGGGCTATGGCCAGACTCGGCTACGGCTTCCCTGGACTCCAGTCAGGGGGGTCACACCCGTCCCAGCCCACGGAATCCCTCGACTCGCCCGGCCGCGGGGCGGCAAATCCACCGGCGAACGCGCGGTCCGCTCGCCGTCGCGCGCATTCCGGTCCTGGTAGGCGCAACTGCTGCGGTCGGTTTCGGTCGCTCGCCGCCCCCCGATTTCGCTCGACAGCCCTTTCGGCCCCTGCGGCCGCCGCACGCTGGGCCGGGGCCAGGGGCCGCGGCCTGCGCTAGCCCGGGCGCCTGCGCGGGGTCGTCGTTCTGCCGGCGGGATGGGCGGTCTGAAGTCGCTGGCCAGCCCGCCGGGGCAGCCCCTTGGGACGGCCGGCGATCAGGCCGTCGCCACCCGCGCGGGCGCCGCGGGCTCCTTGCGCAGGTACAGGTCGATCCACATGGCGATCGGCCCGACGATCGCCAGAGCGAAGATCGGCGGCGCCTGGGTCAGCGGCGCCAGGGCGTTCCAGCCGAAGTGGCTGCTGAGCCGGATCCCGGTCTCGAGCAGGCAGATGATCAGCGCCACGACCAGGCGCCACTTCTTGGAGCGCACCGTGGTCCGCGGGTCGGTGATCATGAAGAACAGGAACAGCTGGTACATCGGCCCGGTGATCGGGGCCACCTCGTTCTGGAACGGATTGCCGGTGACCAGGGAGCGCACCCAGGCCAGCGCGAACCAGGCCACGGCATAGGTCAAGGTCACGTGCAGGATCTTGGCCCGCGAGGCCACCAAGAGGCCCACCAGCCAGACGATCATCACCGGGACCTTGTTGTTTCCCCATTGCTCGGAGAGCACCGAGACCGAGCTGGGCGCGAACAGCACCAGCAGGCTGATGGCGAAGTTGGTCGGATTCCACAGGTGCTGGTTCTTGTAGACCAGCGCGTACTTGGAGGTGATCGCGATCATGGCCCCCAGGACGAATGGCCACCAATAGCCCTGCTGGGTCTGGGTCAGCACGGTCATCGACAGGCCCGAGACGTAGGCGCTCTGCAGGTTGGCCACCCGGCCGCGGGCGAAGCGCGAGAGCAGCACCTCCATCACCAGGGCCGTGCCCACGGTGGCCAGCAGCACCTCGTAGCCCTTGAGGATCTGATAGCTGTACTGGGCTGCGATCAGGATCGTGGTGATGAAGATCGTGATCAGCCACTTCGGGGACAGCCCCAGGAAGAAGCGCATCGGGCCGGAGATGGCCGGGTTGGCGGTGCTCATGGCGGAAGGGACGCTCGGGGGTCGGCCCGCGTTCCGCCGATCCCGGCGGGCGTCAGGCCCTTCAGGGCTGTGATTCGATGATCCGATGATACCGGCCCGGCTCGAAGCCGGTCTTGGTCTCGCTGTGGCCCGAAGGCCAGCGCACCAGGATGTCGACCGGTCCCGCGTGGTCCCCCAAGCCCACATGCAAACGCGGGTCGTTCTGCGCCGAGAAACCGGACGCGCTGGCTAGGACCCGGACCTGGACGGAGCTGCCGAAGCGCACCGTGACGGTGGCCCCATAGGCGTTGCGGTTGCTGGCGCTGCCCTCGAATTCGAACCCGATCCAGCGCTTCTCTCCGGAGACCCGGTTGCGATACAGCAGCGGCCGCTGGGTCTGGTTGGCCACGACCACATCGAGCACCCCGCGGTTCTCGAGGTCCGCCAGCAGCACCGCCCGCCCGTCCAGCAGGTCGGTCACGCCGACCTCCTCGCCGACTTCGACGAAGCTGCGCCCGCCCGCGTTCTTGAGCACCCGGGTGCGCTCGTAGCCCGACTGGCTGCGGCCGTCGAAGGGCGGCCAGGAGGCCGCGTCCGAGAGGATCTCGCCGGAGCCCGCCGCCAGCTTGGAGGCCTCGTACCAGTAGCTGTTCTCGCTGCCGGAGATGAAGCCGTTGACCACCACCAGGTCCTGATACCCGTCGTTGTCCAGGTCGCCGAACTGGCTGCCCCAGGCCCAGCCCGTGTCGATCAGATCGCCGCGCGCCTCCTCGGTCAGCCGGCGCCCTTCCTTGAGGTAGTTGAGGCGCAGGTTGTTGCCGTGCAGGATCCAGCCCGCGGCCGAGATGTTGGTCACGAAGATCGCCATGCGGCCGTCGTTGCGCAGGTTGCCGAAGGACACCGACATGCCGGACTTCGAATGGTGGTCGAAGCCCACGTTGCGCAGCTCTTCGAAACCCTTGCCGGCCAGGTTCCTCAGCACCTGCTCCTCGCCGTAGTCGTTGGCCACGTACAGGTCCTGCCAGCCGTCCTCGTCCAGATCAGCGGCGCCGACCGCCAGGGTCCAGAGCGTCGAATCCAGGCCGAAGGCGTCGCTGACGTCCTCGAAACGCGGCACGCCGGCCGCATCCAGCCCGAGGTTGTGCAGCAGCACGTTCTTGCCGCCATTGCGCGCGAACTGGCCCGAATCGTGCATGATCTTGGTGGTGCGCAGGTTCCACAGATCGTGCTCGGCCCTGTAGTAACCGGCCACGTACAGGTCGAGCAGCCCATCCCGGTCGTAGTCGATCCAGGTGGCGGCGTTCGAGTTCATCCAGCGCTCGACTCCGCTGGCCCGGCTGATGTCCTCGAAGGTCCCGTCGCCGCGGTTGCGATACAGGCCCAGGAAGCCGTAGCGATAGACGAGCAGGTCCTGGTCGCCGTCGTTCTCGACGTCGCCCCACAGGCTGCCCATGCACACGCCCCGGCCCATCACGTTCAGGTTCGCCAGGCCCGCGTGGGCGGCCACGTCCTCGAAGCGCCCGGGCTGCCCGCTGGCGCCCAGGTTGCGATACAGGGCGTTGGGCGCCTCGAAGTCCGAATTGGTGAAGTACAGGTCGATCCAGCCATCCCCATCGAAGTCCACCGCGCTGACCGCGGCGCCCACGGCCATGACGTGCTCCTGAGCGTTCTTGGCCCGCGCGTCGATGGCCGCGACCCGGTGCAGGAACCTGACCCCGCGCTCCTCGGCACACTCCTCCAGGGCGAAGCCCGGCCCCTCGTCGAGCTCGATTCCGGAACGCTTCGATTCCTTGTCCAGCCACCAGACCAGGCCGCACAGGAAGAAGAACACCAGGTTGATCAGGATTCGGCGCGGCATGGGGGGAGCGGGAGCCAGAGGCCCAAGACCCCTGAGCATACGCAGCCCCCGCGCCCCTGCCGGTGCCAGCGTCCGCGCCCGCCTCAGCCCGGCCCGCGCCGCTCCCCACCCCGGGCCGCGCTCAGCACCTTGGGCATCGCACGCCTCGGCGGCTCGCGGTTGCGGATGGCCGCTCGCCTGGGCGGATCGGAGCGTGGAGCGGCCGAGGCGGCCGCTGCCGGTGGGCTGGGCACCGGGGTCAGTCCTTGGACGGTGCGGGCGGTTTGGGCGCGCTCGGAGCGGGGCGTGGCGCTTCGGGCTGCGGGGTGGGCACCGGGTCGGTCGCTGCGCCTCTGGCGGGCTCGGCCGGCGGGGACGATTCCGGCGTTCCTTCGGGCGTGACCTCGGGATCGGGGGGCGGGGCGCTGGACCTGCCGGTCCGATCCCGCCGGCCCGACTCCGGCACTTCGAGCACCGCTGGGTCGGGTCGCGTCCGCCTTGGGCCTGCTCGCAGCGGTCCGCGCCGACCTCAGCTGCGGCCCAGCCGAGCCCGGATGGCGCGCGCCAGATCGCTCCGTTCGGCGGCGGTCAGGACGCGCAGCACGAGCACCGTCAGCAAGAGCCCCATCACGGCCAGCTTGGCGAGTCCGTTCAGGACCAAGCCCAGCCAGCCCGCGGGCGCCAGCCACAGGTCGATCAGCACCGAGCCCCCCGCGGCCGCGCCCATCACCAGCACCACGCTGGCCAGGCGCCCGAACTCGAAGGGCACCGACATGGCCCGCCGGCTGGTCCACAGGCCCGCGCCCGCCAGGGCCGCGAAGGTCAGCAGGGTCGCCAGACCGGCGCCCACGAAGCCGAGCGGCGGCACCAGCAGGGCGTTGGCGCCCACGTTGAGGCCCAGGGCCAGGGCGTTGATCCAGATCAGCGGGGCCGTGCGCTTGGCGATGTAGAGCGGGATCTGGCTCAGGTGGTAGACCGCCCAGAACAGGTAGCCGGTGGTGATCAGCGGCACGACCTTCCAAGCGTCGATGTAGTCGCGATCGTCCGGCATCATCAACACGAGCACGTGCCGCGAGGCCAGCGTCACGCACAGGCTGGCGGCCGCGATGGTCAGGATGCCGTAGGTGCTGACGCGGGCCAGCTTCTGGGCCTGTTCGGCGCGGTCGCTGACGCCGTAGATCCAGGGGTGGAAGATCTGCACGAAGGGCCCGAGCAGCGCGCCCGTGGCCAGGAAGCCGATCTTGTAGCCGATGCCGTAGATGCCCACCTGATCGAGGCCCGTCTGGTCCTCGGAGAAGTGCTCCAGCAGACGCCGGTCGCCGTAGTGCAGCGCCAGCTGGAACAGGCCCACGGGGATCAGCGGCAGGGTGTAGGCCACGATCGGCCGGAGCACACGCCAGGAGAATCCGAGGCCCGTGCGCGAGAGGACCCAGCCGGTCAGGCCCAAAGTCACCACGGCCTCGCCGGCCAGGATCGGATACAGATAGCCTTGGGGTCCGTGGCCGGCGAAGCCCACCAGATAGATGCGCAGGCCGAGCTCGAACAGCATCTTGGCCAGCTGGATCGCCGCGTAGAGCCCCGAGCGCTGCTGGATCTGCAGGAAATAGAAGCCGCACTGGCTGGTCAGCTGCAAGGGGATCACCAGCAGGGTGATCTGCAAAACGCGCTGGATCGTCCAGGAGTCGTAGCGCGCCGTGCCTTCGCCGATCAGGATCGGGGCCAGCTCGCGGCGGAAGGCCACCAGCAGCAGCACCACGCTCCAGGACAGCGCGGCCAGGGCCAGGGTGCAGGAGGAGATCACCCGCTTGCGGTCCGCTTCGCTGGCCTGCTCGAAGTAGAAGCGGGTCATCCCGCTCAGCAGGTTGTAGCCCAGCACCTGAACCAGCGAGGCCAGCACCAGGTCCGCCAGGTCGACCAGCCCCATCTCCGCCTCCGGCATCCAGCGGGCGAAGAAATACAGCATCACGATCGAGATCACCCGGCCGAGCAGCGGCACCGCGCTGTAGGTGGCCGAATGCTTGAGCAGGCTCGACAGCCGCCCGCCCGTCCCGCTGCGCCCGCCCTCCGCCGCCACGGCGCCGTCCTCGGCGGGCTCGGTCTGCTGCGCGCTGGACGGCATGGGC
>JBILNK010000116.1:0-13520 GCA_044375105.1 Planctomycetota bacterium | reverse complement strand
TAAAGGATACGGGCTGCGGCGCGGGCGGCCGCGTGCGGCTGCGGGCCGCTCTGGCCCGTCCCGGCCCGCTCCACGGGCTGGATCGGGTCCGGGCGGCGGAGGCGGCGGCGATCCGCCGGGCCCGCGGCTCTGTGTCGCGCGAGCCCCCGGGGCGCTCAGGTCGCCTGGGCGCTTCGATCTTCGAACCGCTCGACCAGGAAAGCGCGCCGCCCGGCGTTGGTGCGCGCCACGAACAGGGTGCCGCGCGCGGCGCCGCGTCCGGCGAAGCGGGCGGCCAGCTCCTCGGCCGGGGCGCCCACGCCGCGCGCGCGCACGCTCAGCGGGCCGATGCCGTGTTCGCCCAGGAGCGCGCGCACGGCGCGCGGGTCGGCCGGCGCGCTGCCGAGCACGCGCCAGCGCTCGAGCCACGGGCCGCCCGCGGCGAGCTGCTCCGCCGCGCCGGTCAGCCAGCCGATGCCCGGCCCGATCGCGCGCAGCCCGAGGCCGCGCCCGAAGGCCCCCAGCAGCCCGGAGCGCACCAGGCTCGCATCGGGCTCGGCCAGCAGGCCCAGCTCCGAAAGCTCCGCGGGAGCCAGCGCCTCGAGCTCCCGCGACCCGGGCGCCCCGTGGGACCAGCGCCACAGGCCCCCGGCGTCCAGCGCCCAGGCCTCGCGCCGCCCGGGCGCCGACCCCTGGCCGATTCCGCGCGCCAGCTCGCCGGTGTAGAGGGCCAGCTCCTTGAGCTCGCCCGCCAGGCTGACCCAGACCCAGGCGTGGTCGCCCGCCGGAGGCGGCAGGCGCTCGGGCTCGCAGGCGGGGGCCAGCTTGAAGGCCGCGCCGCGGGTGCCGCGGGCGGCCTCGAGGGCCGCGGCTAGGGGCGGGGACCAGGCGGCCGGATCGAGGGAGCGCTGGCCGCCCGCGCGCCGGTCCGGGTCGAAGAACCACCAGTCCGGGCGGAGCGGCGGGCGCAGCGCGTCCCCGACCAGCACGCGGCCCGCGGGGCAGTTCAGGCTCTCCAGGTTGTGGGCCAGGGCCCGCGCCAGCTCGGGGTCGCGCTCGAGCGAAGCCACCCGCAATCCGGCCCGGGAAAGGCACAGGCTCTCGACCCCCAACCCGGCCGTGGCGTCCAGCCACCAGCCCTCCGGTCCGGCCACCCGGCGCAGGTGCTCGGCCCGCGCCGCGGCCACGCGCGGGTCGCTGGCCTGCTCGAGCCCGCGGCGCGTCAGCCACCAGCGCTCGGGCTCCGGCAGCTTGCCCTGCGCCCGCTCGCGCAGCTCGAGCTGCTCGTACACGAGGCGCCCCCGATCGGCCCCCAGGGCCCGCCGGAGGCGCTCCTGGAGCGCCAAACCGCGGATCCCGCTGGCGCGGGCCTGCTCGAGGAGCGCTTCGAGCTCCTTCCCAAAAATGAGATGCTGGGTCGGGCTCACACAGTTCTTAAGAGTCCAGGGGGTCTCGGCGCTTCCGCGGGAGACCGGGTCCGTTTACTTCTAGATTCCGACACAGGGAAGGACGCTGCCCCCCGCCCGGCGTCCCAACCGCGCGCCTGCCCCGGGCGCGTCCCCCGCTCGCCACACGATCCCCAACCCCCGATCCGCCATGGGACGCATCCTCGTCATCGAAGACGAACCGGGCACGCAGCTGCTCCTCCAGAGCCGCCTCCACGACCTCGGACACGAAGTGATCACGTCTCCGAACGGGGCCATGGGGGTCATGGAGGCCCGCAGCAACCTGTTCGACCTGTTCCTGGTCGACGTGCGCCTGGGCAACGGGATCGACGGCTACGAGGTCACCCGGCGCCTCAAGGCCATGCCCCACACCCACGGGGTGCCGGTCGTGCTGGTCAGCAACCAGGTCAAGAGCCGCGAGGAGCTGCACAAGGGCTACGAGGCCGGCTGCGAGGCCTTCCTGATCAAGGGCGACATCACCCTGCTCGAGGACGTGGTGCGCGCCATGCTGCGCATCAAGTCGCTGCAGGACGACCTGGCCATGCAGAACCGCCTGCTGGACGAGCACAACCGCCGCCTGCAGGCCGATGGGCCGCGCGGCGAGGTCGAGGTCAAGGGCGCGGCGACCGCCAGCCGTGAGCCGGCCCAGCGCCCCGAGGCCATGCTGATGGTCGACGCGGAGGGCGTGGTGGTGCTGGTCGATCGCGGCGCGCGCGAGGTCTTCGGCAAGGACCTCGAGGGCCGCCACCTGGGACAGCTCGCCGTCGGCACGGGCATCGAAGCCTACGTGCGCGACGCGCGCACCGAGCCGCGCGAGGGCTTCCGCTTCGACCTGGCGGCCGTCGGCGGCCGCGAGGAGCGCCGCCTGGTCGCCTCGGTCGTGCCGCTGATGGCGCGGCCCCTGCACGCCGACCGCGGCTTCCGCGTGGTGCTGGCCTACGACGCCGCGCGCCGGCCCCCGCTGGATGCGCCCGAGGGCGCGCCGCGCCGCGAGGTCGGTCCGCTGATCGAGGCCGCCCGCTATGCGTTCCACCCCTCGAGCTTGCTGGGCATCAGCCCGCAGGTCGGCGAGCTGCGCACCACGGTGCTGCGCCTCGCCAGCGAGGACACGCCGGTGCTGCTGATCGGCGAGCCGGGCACGGGCCGCGAGCGCACCGCCCGCGCGCTGCACTTCGGCGCCACCCGCGCCGGCCCCTTCGTGATGCTGGGCTGCGCCTCGATCGCTCCCGAGCGCCTGGAGGCCGAACTGTTCGGCCAGGCCAAGGGCCCGGGCGTGGAGGTCGAGCGCCCCGGCCTGATCCAGCAGGCCCACAAGGGCAGCCTGTATCTGGCCGACGTGCATGCGCTGCCCGCCGAGCTGCAGACCCGACTGCTCGAATACCTGACCGTCGGCAAGACCCGCAAGGCCGGCGGCAAGCGCGAAGAAAAGCTCAAGGTGCGCCTCTTGTGCTCGAGCGGCCGCGAGCTCGAGCAGCAGCTCGACGCCGGCAAGTTCTCGCCCGAGCTCCATCGCCTGCTCTCGACCCAGGTCCTGCGCCTGCCGCCGCTGCGCGACCGCCTGCTGGACGTGCCCGTGCTGGCGCAGCACTTCCTGGCCCGCCACGGCGCCGCCCTCGGCACCCCGGAGTTCACCGACAACGCCCTGTGGGTGCTCGAGAACTACGTCTGGCCGGGCAACGTGCGCGAGCTCGAGCACGCCATCGAGCGCGCCTGCTCGGTCGCCAAGGGCCCGATCATCGACGTCGAGCAGCTGCCCCAGGCGCTGCGCGACCTGCAGGCCAAGCTGGTGGCCCAGGACAACCTGGCCCCGCACCGGCCGCGCAGCGAAAAGATCGCCGGCACGCACCTGCCCGGCCGCTTCCCGGATCCCAAGCAGCCGGCCGCCGAGGCCAAGCCGCCCAGCGAAGAGATCAGCCTCGAGCACTTCGAGAAGATCGCCCTGCTGCGCGCCCTGGAGGAGACCGAAGGCGACAAGTTGGCCGCCGCGCGCCTGCTCAAGATCGGCAAGAGCACGCTGTATCGCAAGCTCAAGCGCTACGACATCAAGTGAGCCCGCGCTGAGCCTCGGCTGAGCCATCACGGGGCGGAGCCGCCAGAGGCGGCTCCGCCCCGTGATGTTTTCTTTTTCGATCCTCCGGAGGATCGAAGGAGTCTGGCGGAGGCGATTCGTGGGAGCTAAGGCGGCTGGAAGCGAATCGAGTCACTCTCGCCAAAGTGCCCGACGCGCGCTTGCTCGGCTCCCGGCTCGGGACCTCCTGGCGGCCCGTGTGTCCCGTCGCTCGAGGGCTGCATCCCGAGCCATCCGACAGTGTTCGGGACCCCCTCCATGGTCGGGAGAGAGTCGCCCATTCTGCTTTTGTCCGCGGGCTTATCGGCAAAGCGCTGGGCTCGGTCGCCTTCACGGTTTTTCGTGACCCCGGAACGAATTCAGCGCAGCTCGACGCGGCGCTCCGCGGAGACCTGGCTGAAACTGGCTTCGTCCTGGCTGCCGGGGTTCCTCAGCACCGCGCTGAACTCCACCAGGTCGAGGTCCTTGGGCCAGTGGGCGTCGAACAGGCGGATCGCACGGTTGCCGGTGTTCGGCAGCCACAGGCCGGTGCGCGCATGCACGTTGGCGCTGGTCGAGAAGTCGCCGGTCGGGGTCACGTTGAAGCGCCGACCGCTGCGGTCGCGGGCGCTGATCTCGAGGTCGATCATCTGGCCATGCCCGCCGTGCTTGACCTGCACGGCCATCCGGCCGGCGCTGGCCTGCAGCTCGAGCTCCGGCGATTCGCCGAGGCGCCGATGGCGCAGCAGCGTGGCCGGCTGCGACGAGGGCAGGCGCGGCTCGCGGCTGTGTTTGGGCACGCGCACCGAGATCACCTCGTAGTTGCGCAGCACCGCGGCCAGGCGCTCGAAACGCTCCTTCGAGGCCGGCTCGAGGTCGAAATGCTCGTTCCATTCGAGCAGCACCTCGCGCATCAAGGGCGGCCGTTCGCCACCGGCAACCACCGGCAGGATGTAGTCGGGCTCCGCCGCAAGCGCCGCCAGCAGGTCGACCCGCTGCCGGCCGGACCAGGAGAGGGTGCGCGAGCCTCCGGCGATCGGCTGCGCGCGGCCGAGCAGGTCGATGGCGCGCCCGCGGGTCAGGTAGCCGATCGCGCCCGGCCAGGGGGTCAGGATCGTGCGGCTGGGCTCGACCTCGTCGCGCAGGAACACGCCGATGGCGCGCAGACGCTCGTCGAAGTTGATGCGCGCGCCGAGGCCCAGGCGGGCCGGCCCCGAGGCCAGCGGGTAGGGATCCGGCGGCTGGCCGTAGAACCAGGCGCGCTGCAGGCGCTCGAGGGGCAGGGGGCCGAGGTCTGCGGGCAGTTTGCTCGCCAGCAGGCTGGCCCCGAGCCCGGCGAAGAACAGGCCCCAGGCGGCGCGGCGCGGCCAGCTGGCCTGGCTGTCGATGGCGCGGATCAGGGCCTCCTGCACGGCCACGAACAGCAGCGGGGCGGCCGGGGCGAGGGCGGTCCAGAAGGGCAGGTCGTCGCCGCCTTCGAGCACGACCAATGCGCACCAGCCGAGGCCCAAAGCCAGGGCGCGCCGCCCGCGCGGCGTCTGCCGGCCGAGCAGCAGAGCCAAGAGCGCGACGGCGCCGAGCGCCAGGCCGCCCGAGCCGATCAGCCCCTCGGCCAGGTAGCGCAGGCCGAGCCCCGTGCGCTCCCAAGCGGGATCGACGAGCAGAGCCTGGGTGGGGGAGAGCAGCGCGCCGTACCAGCTCTGACGCAGCAAGGCCTGCAGGGCCCACAGGGCCGCGGGCAGCGCGAAGGGCCACAGGCCCAGGCGCGCTTGCGGCGGCAGGGGCTCGCCGGGCGCGCGCCGCTTGAAGCGCGAGGACAGCGACATCGCGCCCAGCATCAGCACCATCAGCGCGCCCTCGGGGCGCACCAAGAGGCCGAAACACAACAGCAGCGCCAGGCCGCGGCGCGAGCCCGCCTCGAAGGCCAGCAAGGCGCTGACCGCCAGCAGGGCTTCCAGGGCGAACTCCGTGCCGCCGCCGGCCGCGGCCGCCAGGGGCCCGCACACGGCCAAGAGCAGCGGCGCGATCACCCCCGCCAATCGGTCGGGGCTGAAGCGCGACAGCACCAGCATGGCCAGGAGCGCGCAGCCGATCGCCAACACCTGGGCCGCCAGGGTCGGCGCGAGACCCAGGCGCTCGATCAGGGCCGAATAGCCGACCCAGGCCCAGGAAGGGTAGGACTCCGCGGGCTGGCCGCCGGCGCGGAAGCTCAAGAGGCCCTCGCGCACCAGCGCGCGGCCCAGGCGGAAGGCCGTGTGGACCCGATCCGCCGGCGGCCCGAGCTGGCCCGAGCTGTCCTGATGGATGGTCAGGATCTGCGCCAGCAGGGCCACCAGGGCCAGGAGCAAAACGGTCGAGCGCTTCATCCAGGGCGATCCCGGGGGAATCGCGGCCCAGGATACGCCGCGGCCCCCGGCCCCCGGCCCCGGCGCCCGCGGCGCGCCGCCCTCCGCAGCCCGTTCCCGCGCCGCTTTTCGCGCTCGCCGGCGCGCTTTCCCGGCGATACTGGCCCGCAGCCATGTCCTCCATGGATGGGAGCGCAACCGACCGCAGCGCGCGCGAAAACCTGCGCCAGGCCCTGGTGTGCTCCCTGGTCGGTCCGCTGGTCCACAAGCTCTCCAACACGCTGCTGGCGGTCTCCGGCCTGGCCGAGCTGGCTGCGCGCCGCCCGAGCGCCGCCAGCAACGGCGACAACCTGCGCCTGGTGACCGAGGAGAGCCAGCACGCCGTGGCGCTGCTGCGCTGCCTGGCGGAGCTGGCCCGGCCGGCGGGCGAGCTCCCCCTGCCCCAGGACCTGGCCCCGCGCCTCGTCGGCCTGGCGGACCTGTTGCGCCCCTGGCTGCACGAGCGCCAGCTGGAGCTGGAGCTGCGCCTGCCCGCCAGCCTGGCGGGCCACTGGCCGGAGCGGGCCGTGGAGCAGGCCCTGCTGCTGGCCCTGTGCGGGCCCTGGCTCGAGCAGCGCGGCGAGGCCGTCGGCCGCAGCCGGCGCAGGGCGCGCCTCTCTGTGCGGCAGCGCCGCGGCCAGTCCTGGCTCTGTCTGGCGCTGAGCTTGCCGCCGCAGGCCTCGGCAGCCCCGCAGGACCGCGGCGATCGGGGCCCCGAACCGGACGCCTCCGGCTACGGCCCCCTGCGCCGCCGCGATCTGTGCGCCCCGCAGGGCGCCTGGCGCGCCCTGGCCTGGCCGCTTGGTCCGGCGGACTCCGGGGTTCCGGCGGCCGCGGCCCCGAGCGCCTCCGCGCAGCGCCCGGACGCGCTGGAATCGCCGCGGGCCCCGGCTCCCGCGGCCTCCGCTCCGACCCCGCACCTGCCCCTCAAGCCTGCCCCGCCGCGCCGCGCCCGGCTGCTGCTGGTCGGCGGGCCCGACAGCGAACTGACCGCCGAGGTGCTCGCCGAAGCCGGACACCAGGTCGAGCGCGCCGGCAGCCTGGCGGAAGCCCGCCAGTCCCTCGGCCGCCAGGTTCCGGAGGCGCTGCTGATCGAAGACTTCGCCGGCGCGCCCGGCTACGAATGGCTGCGCTTCTCCGGCGAGGCCCAGGCGATCCACGGCACGCGCATCGGCCAGCTCGGCGCCGGCGTGGGCCTGCCCGCGCCGCGCCTGCCCGCGCCCCTGCGGCCGGCCGAGCTGCTGGCCTTCGTCGAGCGCCTGCTGCAGCCGCACAGCGGACCTGGAGGTCCGCCCGAGCCCCCGGCCTGGCACCCCTTCGATGCGCCGCCTCCAGCCCGCCCGGGCCCCGGCCGATGGGAGCTACCCAGAGCTCCCTGAGCGCCATCCCCCGCGGGTCCCAAGCCCCAGCCGATCTGTCCGGTTCCACGGCGGTTCGGCCCGCGGATGGCCCGCCCTGCGCAGACCGCCGCGGCCCCGCGGCCCGCCCGCGCTGCTAGCCTCTCGCCGCCCTGCGTCGGCGACCTTTGAAGATCCCTTTCACCCGTCCGTCCTTCGGAGCCGCCGAGATCCGCGCCGCGGCGGCGGCCCTGCGCGCGGGCCAAACCGTCGGCAACGGCCCGATCGGCACGCGCGTCGAGCAGCGCCTGGCCGAGCTCAGCGGCGCGCCCTTCGTGGTGCTGACGCCCAACGCCACCCAGGCCATGGAGGTGCTGCTGACGGCTCTGTGCATCGGCCCGGGCGACGAGGTGATCCTGCCGTCCTTCGCCTTCGTTTCGATGGCCAACACCGTGGTGCAGCGCGGCGCGCGCCCGGTTTTCGCCGAGATCGACGAGCGCCACCTGAACCTCGATCCCGCCGACGTGGCCAAGCGCATCGGGCCGAAGACCCGCATGGTCATGCCGGTGCACTACGCCGGCATCCCGGCCGACATGGCCGCGCTCGGCGCCCTGTGCCGCCAGGCCGGCGTGTTCCTGTTCGAGGACGCCGCCCAAGCGATCGGCTCGACCCTGGACGGCCGCTGGCTCGGCACCCTGGGCGACGCCGGCTGCCTGTCCTTCCACGAGACCAAGAACGTGACCTCCGGCGGCGAAGGCGGCGCGCTGCTGCTCAAGGACGAAACCCTGGCGCGGCGCGTCGAGATCGCCCACGAAAAAGGCACCAACCGCAAAGCCTTCCTGCGCGGCGAGGTCGACAAGTACACCTGGGTCTCCTCGGGCGGCTCCTACGTGCTCTCGGACCTGCTGGCCGCCGTGCTCGAGGTCCAGCTCGAGCGCCTGGACGAGCTGACCCAGCGCCGCCGCGACAACTGGGAGCTCTACCACCAAGCCCTGGCGCCGCTCGAAGCCCGCGGCCTGCTGCGCCGCCCCTACGTGCCCCCGGGCGCGGTCCACAACGCGCACATCTACTACGTCGTGTGCGCCTCCCCCGCCCTGCAAGAGCGCCTGCTCTCCGGCCTCAAATCCCAGGGCATCTCCGCCACCTTCCACTTCCAGCCCCTGCACGCCTCGCCCTTCGCCATCGAGGCCCTGCGCAGCGACCCCCACTCCCTGCCCAAGACCCTGCACGCCGCCAACTGCATCGTGCGCCTGCCGCTCTTCGCCGACCTGACCCGCGCCGAAGCCCACCGCATCGCCTCCGCCGCCCTAGCGATCCTCTCCTGACCCCGCCGGACCCCGGGCTCTCCGCCGCCACCGCCACCCCCGGCTTCGCCCGGTCCCCGCGCCACCGCCCCCCAAGGCCGCCCCGTCGCTCTGGAGCCACCGCCGCCCGCCCCCTCCGCAGCCCCTTCGCCGAAGTCGGGGCTGGGGGGGGGCAAAGATATTCGGACCAAGTCCGAGAAAACGAATTCCGCTCCTTGACAGATTCATGGGGGGGGGAGAGTTCAAGGGGAAGACCCGCAAGGAGGTCCACTGCACCAGAAGTCAGTCTTTCAACGCCAGCATGGCTCCGACAGGCGCCGCCTGTCGTCGAGCGGACAGGTAGCTGGTACTACCAGGCCAGGTACGCCCCTCGAGCGTCACCGTCATTCCCTTCCCTGCCTCAGACACGCGGCCCAAAAGCCCACTCCAGAAGCAATGCAACCTTCACCTCGAATGATCCGCCACGAGTCTAAAGCTTGGAAACTAGAAAGTCCAATGCGTAAACATCTAATGGGAATATCAAAGATAGTTTTTGTTGTTTCTGGATTTATGGCAGCCAATGCTGTTGGCGTTGGGCATCCCGGTGTCCTCACCGTTTCTTCGGACACATGCAAGGGGAAAGGTGTATCTTATGCTGCCAGTGACTGCCCCCTGCTCACGAATCCTCCATGCCTCCTGTGCTCAGGCGGTGATTCCTGTGAAACCGGTTCATGCAATCTATATAGAACGGTGGTAGTTGGTGGTGGAAATCAGGAATACTGTAGATGCGGCTTGGGCACGCAGGCTTCGGCTTGTTGCCATGCGGTTATCAATGAGGACGATACCGGCAATCGCACAATGGGCAGTGCAGGGGTTTGTAGGCCAGCCATCGAGGACTGTTCGCAAGGCAATTGCGTCCTTGTGATCTACCTCATCAATGAGCCAGGCATCGGTTGGTACGAGCTAGCGGATTACAAGTGCAGCCAAGGAGTTTGAATCTGCTATCCCGAAAATGCGGAACAAGCTCTTGGCCCTGGTGTGCCTCACACTTCTGGGCATCGTCTGGATCGCTGGAGGCCACAGAGCCGAGCTAGGGAATCAGAAGGCGTCCGTGCCCGAGCAAGAAGGGCGGGAAGATCGAGCCGTATCTGTTTCAGTCGCGGCAGCTGTCGAGCGACATCGGGTCCCGCAGGAACCGGCCATCACCGGCGAAGATGAACTCTCGCGAGCCCCCGGCCTGCGGATCGAACTGGTCGGCGCTGCAGGCCAGGTCGACTTATCCAGTTCGTCGGTTCGGATTCGCTCCATGGAGTCCGACTGGCGGGCCGTGCTCGCAAGCGAAAACGTCGGTGGCCCGCCCACCTTCAGGACACAGCTAGCCCCGTTGCCTTTCGAGGTCGGCGCCGCTTGCTCTGGGTTTGTCGGGCAGGCCTTCGTGGAGTCGATCGATGAACTGCGCCTCGATGCACCTACAGGTGACCATGTCTTAAGGGTCGAGCTGATTGCAGGGCGATCGGTCGTGGGCAGACTGGTTCCGGCAAGCGATTCAGCTGCCCCGGGGCAAGGACACGTGTTCTACTTCGCTTCTCGATCTGGGGGTGTGCCTGCTGGGCTGCAGGAATTGCTCGCCCTACCGCCATGGATCGGCGGACGGGTTGAAACAGAACCGGATGGCAGCTTTCAGGTCCCCGGTCTGCTCACGAACGCCGACTATACCCTGTGGGGCTACAGTTTGTCTGGGACCTCTGGTCCGAAGGGGGTCGATATCGGAAGCGAATCGGGGCCCGTAGAGGTGGTTTTGTACCCTGTCCTCGGTGTTGAACTCATCCCTCCCGATGTCGACTACTTTGAGGCCTCCACGTGCTATCGCCTGGGACAATCCGTCCTGGGCGCGCAACAGGTGCCAGGAACCTTGCTCGTGAGTGGATTCGCCCCGCCGCTGCGTTGGCTCGGCGGCGCGTACGCACGGGCCAGGTCGATGGAAGGCGACCTCTCGATCTTGTGGATTCACTACGATCCGGCCCGCCCCCCAGGACCGCAGTCCTTGGGGGTGAACGTTCCCGGTTACCTGCCAATCAACGTGACGGCAGAGCCCAAGCGAATCCTTCCGGATGAGCCTCTGGCCCCGGTCCCTGTGGAGTTGCAGCCTATTCCCCTGGTTCAAGGAGCGCTCGAGGTCGTGTTCCGAGAGGGGTTCGCTCGTCCTCTACAGGTCAAGCCTGAGGTCGAGATCGGGGTGCTGACCTTGTATCCGCGCGATGGGGAAGGAATGCAGTTGAGGACTGTCTTGCGCGCCAGCGACTATCCAGTCGCTCGATTGCCCTGCGTCGATCCCGGCGTTTACGTGGTTCACTTCCGATCATCCGGTGGGCTGGCCCTGCCGTCAGACGGCTGCCCTCTGGTTTCGGTCCTGCCGGGCATCCAGGCTCGAGTCGACCTGGAGCTGGGCGAATGGGGCGCCATCGAGATCCGACCGGCTTCAGCCAGCCGGCGCCTCGGGCTGGATCATCATGTGCTCAACCTCTATAGGTTGCTTGATTCTCCTGAACAGGGTGAAGTCCACCCGGATGCTCAGCGACGGGCTGCTGTGCAAGAAGTTCTTGTCTGCCGAGGGCGTCCCTGTCGTGTCGACCTGGTCCCGGTCGGCCAGTGGCTCTGGAACGGTGGTTCGAATGAGCAGGGGCTGGCAGGCGCACGGGTCGTTCTGGACGTGTTGCCTGGAGAGTTGACCGTCCTCGAGCTCCCGTAGGCCGGGCTGCGAGGCCCTGTGGCCGCCGGAGGGCAGGGGCCAACGGCACCTGGGGGTGGATGGGTGTCCCGGGTGCAATCCGAATCAATCGTTCTTTTCAGCGATTCAGCGGGCGGGGAGGATGGTTTGGTGTTGGGTGCCGAGGCCGTCGATGCCGAGTTCGATGCGGTCGCCGTCTTGGAGGTAGCGGGGGGGATCGAAGCCGAGGCCCACGCCGGCGGGGGTGCCGGTGGAGATCACGTCGCCGGGCAGCAGGGTCATGAACTGGCTGATGTAGCTGACCAGGCCGGCGACGCCGACGTGCATCTGGGCGGTGGTGCCGTTCTGCATCGTCTGGCCGTTGACCGAGAGCCACAGGCGCAGGGACTGGGGATCGGGCAGTTCGTCGCGGGTGGCCAGGAAGGGGCCCAGGGGCGCGAAGCCGTCGCAGCTCTTGCCCTTGACCCATTGGCCGCTGCGCTCCTTCTGGAAGGCGCGCTCGGAATAGTCGTTGTGCAGGCAGTAGCCGGCCACGTGCTCTAGGGCTTGGGCCGGTTCGACGTAGCGGGCCTCGCGGCCGATCACCACGGCCAGCTCGACTTCCCAGTCGAGCTTGGTGCTGCCCCGGGGACGGACCAGATCGTCGTTGGGTCCGGCCAGGGCCGTGGTGGACTTGAAGAACAGCACCGGCTCCTTGGGCAGCTCGGATTTGGTCTCGCGGGCGTGGTCCAGATAGTTGAGGCCGATGCAGACGATCTTGGAGGGGCGCGCGATGCAGGGCCCCAGACGCTGCTCGGGGGCCACCCGGGGCAGGTGGCGCGCCTCGGTTTCGAGCCAGACCGCGAGGCGCGCCAGGCCGCCCGTGCCGAAGAAGGCCTCGTTCCAATCCTCGCCGAAGGCGCTGCAATCGATGCGCTGGCCGCCGGGCAAGAGGACGCCGGGGCGCTCGTGGCCGCGCGGGCCGAAACGGATCAGCTTCATGCCGGAGAGCAGACCAGAACGGGGGGGGGCAAGCCAGGGGGGCAAGCCAGACGGAGCCAGGCCGGCGCGCGGGGGTGCACGAGCGCGGGGGCGCAGGGGCGGACCCACGCGCTCGTGCGGGTGCGGGGAGCCCTTCGGGGCTCCGGGATCGAGATCGCGCTCGGGACTGCGTTTCTGCGCCGAGGAGTCCGACGAGCCGGGGACTCGGGGGAGTGTGGGGCGAGCGGCATCCGCAGCAGGAAAAGCAGCTCCGTGGTAGGGCTGGTGCGCGACCTGGCCGCGGCTCGCCGGTTGCTGGCGAGTCGCCCAGACCGATCCAGGCCGCGATCCTCCCCACGCCGATGTCGAGCCTTCCCCGCTTGCTCCCCCCGACGATCCCCCTGGGCCTGCTGCTGGCAGCGGGCATGGCCGGGGGCCCAGCCCTGGCCGCGCCCGCCCAGGAGCTCGGGCTGTTCTCGGAGGGACCCTGGCGCCGCGGGCAGAACGCCGTGCTGGAGCTCTCGGCCCCTGGACGCTCGGGCTCGCCCTACGCGCTGGCCCTGTCCTTGGGCACCTGGCAGGGGATTTCGACACCCGCGGGGCTGATCGGTTTGGACCTGGATGAGCTGCTCCTGGCCACGCTGGGGGGCGGCCCCGGGCTGTCGGGCTTCAGCGGCGTCCTGGATGGGGCGGGCCGGGCCACGGCGCGGCTGGCGGTGCCCGACAACCCGGCCCTCGAAGGACTCGAGCTGTACGCCGCAGCCGTGCTGCTCGACCCGGCTGCGCCCGGCGGCATCGGCGCCATCTCGAACAGCCTGGCCCGGCGCGTGCGCTCCGCGGCGCCGACCTACGACACGACCGCGCTCGACGCGGCCCTGAAGGCCTTTTCCGACGCCTGGCCCTTCAACGACGGGCTGGCCCTGTGCTTCGTCCAGAACGGCCGGGTGCAGCACAGCGTGGCCTTCGGCGACATCGGTCTGACCAGCCGCGTGCCCTACGCTTCGGCGACCAAGTGGATCTCGGGCCTGGCGCTGATGCGGCTCGTCGACAAAGGCCAAGTCAGCCTCGATGCGCGCCTGTCCGAATGGCTGCCGACCTTTGGGGGCCCCAAGGCGACGATCACCTTCCGCCAGGCCTTCGCGCACACCTCCGGCCTGCCGGCCCAGGCCACTTGCGTGGGCGACGAGTCGTCGACGCTGCAGGCCTGCGGCGCCGCCATCGGGCTGGGGGCGCTGCCCGACGCGCCCGGCAGCCTGTTCAAGTACGGCGGCGTCTCGATGCACGCCGCGGGGGCGGCGATCGAAAAGATCGTCGGCCAGGGCTTCGAAGCCTGGCAAGCCGCGGACCTGATCGCGGC
>JBILNK010000211.1:0-6815 GCA_044375105.1 Planctomycetota bacterium | reverse complement strand
CCGCCGATCCGCAGCAGCGGCCTGGAGGCCCTGGTGAGCGCGCGCTCGGCCTTGGTGCTGGCGCGCGGCGCCAGCCTGGCCGCGGCCCAGGAGGTGGCCCTCAAGCTCAAGGAAGCCGCCGGGTTGCATGCGGAGGCCGTCAGCGCGGCCGAGGTCATGCACGGACCCAAAGCCCTGGCCGCGGGCGGCGTGCCGGTGCTGGCCCTGATCGGGCGCGGCCCCCTCGGAGCCACCACGGCCGAGGCCGCCCGGCATCTCGAGCGCCTGGGGGCGCCCCTGGCGCGGCTCGAGATCGAGCCCTCAGGCAGCACCGAGACGCCCCTCGATCACGACCCGGCGCTGCTCGTGCAGGGCTTTTACCGCCGGCTGCCCGAGCTGGCGCGGGCCCGCGGCCACGATCCCGATGCGCCGCCGCATCTGTCCAAGGTCACCAGCACGCGTTGACAGCCTGAGAACCTATCGACTCGGGCTAAGCCCGAGCCGCAAGACCGGGCTGTCAGGTGCCTTTGGGCCGCCATCCGGCGGCCAAAGGGGCTGGGATCGGCGCTGCGTCCTGCGCCTGCGCGGATCCGGGGCTCGGCGGCCGTCGGACCCGATGTCCGGGCGGCCGGCGGGCGTCCAGTTCGGTCGCTGTGCGCCTAGAAGTAGCCCTCGCGCTTCTTCTTCTCCATGGAGGCCTCTTCGTCGCGGTCGATCAAGCGCCCCGCGCGCTCCGAGGTTCCGGTCTGCAGGAGCTCGGCGATCACCTCCCGGATGGTCTTGGCCTGTGATTCGTGGGCGGTGGTCAGCGGATAAGCGCCCAGGGTGCGGAAGCGCACCATGCGCTGCTCCGGCTGTTCGCCGGGCAGCATCCGCATGCGCTGGTCATCGCACAGGATGAACTGCCCGCCGCGCTGGACCACCGGGCGCCGTGCGGCGAAATACAGCGGCACCATCGGGATCTGGCGCAGGTCGCTGTAGAGCCACACGTCCAGTTCGGTCCAGTTGGACAGCGGGAACACGCGCAGGCTCTCACCGGGCTTGACGCGCTGGTTGTAGACGTTCCACAGCTCCGGCCGCTGGTTCTTCGGGTCCCACTGGTGGAAGCGGTCGCGGAAGCTGAAGATGCGCTCCTTGGAGCGGCTCTTCTCCTCGTCGCGGCGCCCGCCGCCGAAGGCCGCGTCGAAGCCGTGCTTGTCGAGCGCCTGCTTGAGCGATTCGGTCAGCGTCAGGCGTGTGAATTCCGTGCTCTGGACGTCGAAGGGGTTGATGCGCGGGTCCTGGGCCTCGGCGCTTTGGTGCACCAGCATGCGCAGGCCGTAGCGCCGGGTCAGCTCGTCGCGCAGCCGGTACATGTCCTGGAAGTCCCAGCAGCAGTCGATGTGCAGCAGCGGGAAGGGCAGCGGCGCCGGGGCGAAGGCGCGCCGGGCCAGTTCCAGCATCACCCCGGAATCCTTGCCGATCGAGAACAGCATCACCGGCTTCTGGGCCTCGGCAGCCACCTCGCGGAAGATGTGGATCGACTCGGCTTCGAGCTGCTCCAGGTGGGTCAGCAGGGTCATGGAGGGGGGCGGCGGGGCGCCCAGGGGCTGGGCCGGCGGCGGAAGTGCGGCTCAAGTCTACCGGCCAGGTTCGGCGGGGTGCTCGTTGGCGCCCCTGGGCCCGCTGCCGGGTGGCAAGCGGCGCCTCCAGGGTCTAGACCAGAGGGCTGGAAGCGGCCGCCGCCGCCCCGAGGAAGCCATGCTGCGATTGCCCTTCGACAACACCTACGCGCGCCTTCCGGCGCGCCTCTACACCCGCACCGCGCCGACCCCGGTCAAGAGCCCGCGCCTGATCCGGCTCAACGGCCCGCTGGCCGAGGAGCTGGGACTCGACCCGGAGCAGCTGGCGACCCCGGAGGGCATCGAGGTGCTGGCCGGCAACCGCATCGCGGCGGGCTCCGAGCCCCTGGCGCAGGCCTATGCCGGGCACCAGTTCGGCCACTTCGTGCCCCAGCTCGGCGACGGGCGCGCGCTGCTGCTGGGCGAGGTCCTGGACCGCGCCGGGCGGCGGCGCGACTTACAGCTCAAGGGCAGCGGCCCGACGCCCTTCTCGCGGGCCGGCGACGGGCGTGCCTGGCTCGGTCCGGTGCTGCGCGAGTACCTGGTCAGCGAGGCCATGCAGGCCCTGGGCGTGCCCACCACCCGGGCCTTGGCGGCGGTCCTGACCGGCGAGATCGTGCAGCGCGAAACGGCCCTGCCGGGAGCGATTCTGACCCGCGTGGCCGCCAGCCACCTGCGCATCGGCACGCTGCAGTACTTCGCGGCCCGAGACGACCTAGAAGCCCTCGGGCTGCTGGTCGAGCACGCCCTGGCCCGGCACCACCCGGGGGCGACCGGGCCCCTGGGCCTGCTCGAAGCCGTGACCCAGGCGCAGGCCGAGCTGGTCGCCGCCTGGATGGCGGTCGGCTTCGTGCACGGCGTGATGAACACCGACAACACCTCGCTCTCGGGCGAAACGATCGACTACGGCCCGTGCGCGTTCCTGGACGCCTTCCACCCCGGCACGGTGTTCTCTTCGATCGATCGCCGCGGACGCTACGCGTACGGCAACCAGCCCCAGGTGATGCTTTGGAACCTGGCCCAGCTGGGCAATGCCCTGCTGCCTCTGATCGATCCCGATCGCGAACGGGCCGTGGCCCGGGCCACGCCGGTCCTCGAAGCCTTCGGAGCGCGCTACGAAGCCGCCTGGCTGCGCCGCTTCCGCCGGAAGCTCGGGCTCCAGACGGAACACAGCGGCGACCGCGCGCTGATCGAAGATCTGCTCCAGCGCATGACCGCCGGCAAGGCGGATTTCACCCGCACGTTCCGCGGCCTGGCCCAGGGCACGGCCGCAGCGGAATTCGAAACGCCCGCGGAGTTCGTGCCCTTCGAGCAGCGCTGGCGCCAGCGCCTGGCCGCCGAAGGTGCGGATCCCGTCCTTCGCCGCGCGCACCTCGAGGCCGCGAACCCCGCCTACATCCCGCGCAACCACCGCATCGAACAGGCCATCCAGGCCGCCGTGGCCGGCGACTTCGGGCCCTTCGAGCGCCTCGGGGCCGTGCTGGCCCGGCCCTTCGACCCCCAGCCGGAGCACGCCGACCTGCAGCTGCCCCCCCGTCCCGAAGAAGTCGTCGAAGAGACCTTCTGCGGCACCTGAACCGACGGCCCCGACATCTGCTTCGCGCCTTGGCCTCGAGTGCGAATCCGTTCTCTGCAGCGCACCAGGCATAGAAGGCTGAAGCGAACGGGGAATTTCGGAAGATCGCGGCGATCGCAGAGCTCCCCGAGCAGCCGAGAAGTCCCCGTAAACAAGTCCACAGACCCCGCCGAGGCCCTGGAGCTCCAGAGCCGGGAGCGAATCCGGTGCGCGTCGGGCAGATCCAGGCGATTGCCCCTGTTCGCCTGCAGCTGCCCGAAATCCCACGGATCGCATTCGGACCCGCCCAGCAGGGAGGAAACCCTGTTGCTACCCATTTTTGCGGGAGGGATCGGCGCGCAGCGCCGATCCCTCCCGCTGGGGCCGCCGAATGGCGGCCCCAAGCAACCAAACTCAACCCAGGACCACGCCTCGGGCGTCGCCCGAGGCGTGGTCCTGGCTCTCAAGCATACGTGCCGCGCACCTGGTCGGCCTTGGCCACCCGGCTGACCGCCAGCATGTGCGCGGCGGTGCGCAGGCGCACGCCCTTCTGCTTGGCCAGCTCGTTGGTCGCGTTCCAGGCCTCGGTCATGAAGCGCTTGCGGCGCTTCTCGACCACGTCCTCGAGCCAGGTCAGGCCCTGGCGGTTTTGGACCCACTCGAAGTAGTTGGAGAGCACGCCGCCGGCGTTGGCCAGGATGTCGGGCACGCAGGGGATACCGCGCTGGGCCAACACGCGGTCGGCACGCACGGAAACCGGTCCGTGGGCGCCCTCCACGAGCAGCTTGGCCTGCAGCTTGCCGGCCTGTTCGAAGCGGATCGTGTTGGCCGTTGCGCAGGGCACCAGGACATCGCAGGGCATGGTCACCAGCTCGTCGTTGCTGAGCCAGTCGCCCGCTGCGGGCAGGCCCTCAAGGCTGCCGTGTTGCGCCCGGTGTTGGATCAGCTCGCGCACCGGCAGGCCCTTGGGGTTGTAGTAACCGCCGCCCACGTCGGAGAGCCCCACGACCTTCGAACCGGAGTCGTCGAGCAGGCGCGCCAGGTTGCCGCCCACGCGGCCGATGCCTTGGACGATCACGCTGGGGCGGTGGTCGGCCGCCAGGCCGGCGCTCTCCAGCGCCAGACGCACGATCGTGCGCAGTCCCTGGGCGGCGCCGTCCTCGAGCCCGCGCGTGCCCGACAGGATCAGCGGCTTGCCCGTGACCACGCCGGTCTCGGTGTAGCGCACGTGCTCGCTGACCGTATCCATGACCCAGGCCATGACGCGCTCGTCGGTGGCCACGTCCGGGGCGAAGATGTCCGTGTTCGCGCCGATCACGTCCAGCAGGCCCGCGGTGTAGCGCCGCACGGCGCGCTGGAGTTCGCGGTCGCTGCGCAGCTTGGCCGAGATGCGGATGCCGCCCGCCGCGCCCCCGAAGGGGATGCCCACCAGCGAGCACTTCCAGGTCATGTAACCCGCCAGGGCGCGCAGATCGTCCAGCTTGAGGTGCGGATCGAGGCGCAGCGGGCCGAGGAACGGGCCCAGGCCCTGGTTGTGCTGCACGCGGAAGCTCTCGAACACCGCCGTGCGCCCTGAGTCGAGCTTGATCGGCACCGAGTAGGTGATCTCGCGGTCGGGCCGCCGCAGGATCTGATACATGTCCGGATCGATGCCGAGCTGCTCCGCGGCCTCGTCGAACAGGGTCATCATCGTCGCGAAGGGCGACTCCTCGTCCAGCGGCGGCGTGGGCGGGAGCAGGTCTTCGCCAGCGTCGGGGGCGGTGTACGGCACGGGGGACGGGCTTGGGGAGCGGGGGAGACCGGGGAGCGGGCCAGCGCGATCGGGCGGACTCGCTGGGCGGAGGGTGCGGCGGGGGTTGCGCGATTCGGCCGGCGCAGCGCGGCTGGCAGGTCCAAGGCTTGGCCCGGCGGGTACCGGACCGGGGCGCCGTTGCGCCGCGCCGGGGCCCTGCGGGGAGCGCCCGGCGGCGGCCGCGCCTCAGGACAGCATGCCGCGCAGGCGATAGACCTGGGCCACGCGCTCGATCGCCAGCACGTAGGCGGCGATGCGCATCGAGACGTCGTACTTCTTGCGGTACTTGTCGACGTCGTAGTACGCGGCCATCATCGACTGCTCGAGGCGCGAGTTGACGATCTCCTCGGTCCAGTAGTAGCCCATGCGGTTCTGGACCCACTCGAAGTAGGACACCGTCACGCCGCCGGCGTTGGCCAGGATGTCGGGCACCACCAGGATGCCGCGCTCGTCCAGCACCTTGTCGGCCTTGGCGGTCGTCGGGCCGTTGGCGCCCTCGACGATCAGCTTGGCGCGGATCTTGGAGACGTTCTTCGACGTGATCTGGTTTTCGGTGGCGCAGGGCGCCAGCACGTCGCACTCGAGCTCGAGTTGCTCGGCGCCGCTGATGTACTGGGCTTCCTTGTAGCCCTGCAGGGTGCGGTGCTCGAGCAGCCAGCGTTGCACCGCAGGCATGTCGAGGCCCTTCTCGTTGTAGATCGCGCCGTGGATGTCGCTGATCGAGAGGATCTTGTAGCCCTCGCGGTGCAGCAGCTGGGCGCCGATGCCGCCCACGTTGCCTGAGCCCTGCACCACGGCCCGGCAGTTTTCCGGGCGCAGGCCGAGGGTCTTGAGCGCTTCGCGGGCCACGATCATCACGCCGCGGCCGGTGGCTTCCGTGCGGCCTTTGGATCCGCCGATGCTGAGCGGCTTGCCGGTCACGACCGCGGTGGTCGAGCGGCGCACGTGCATCGAGTAGGTGTCCATCAGCCAGGCCATGTGCTGTTCGCCGGTGTTCATGTCCGGCGCCGGCACGTCCCGGTCGGGCCCCAGGATATCCATGATGCTGGTCGTGTAGCGCCGCATCAGGCGTTCCAGCTCGCCCTTGCTCATCTTGCCCGGATCGCAGATCACCCCGCCCTTGCCGCCGCCGAAGGGCACGTTCACCACCGAGCACTTCCAGGTCATCCAGGCCGCCAGGGCGCGCACCTCGTCGAGGTTGACGTGCTTGTCGAAGCGGATGCCGCCCTTGGCCGGTCCGCGCGCGATGTTGTGCTGCACCCGATAGCCCTTGAAGACCTGGATGCGGCCGTCGTCCATGACCACCGGTAGGGACACGGTCAGCTCGCGGTCCGGCTCGCGCAGCACGTCGCGCGTGCCCTGGTCGAGCTTGAGCAGGTCGGCGGCGATGTCGAAACGCTCGGCCATCGCCAGGAACGGGTTGAACTCGTCCTGGAGGGTCGCGTGCGGGGCGACTGAGGTGTCAGTCGACATGGGGGAGGGGGGCCGGGCGGCGGGGCCGCCGAGCGGGTTGGGGAGCGGGCCCCTCGGGCGAACGCCCGGGGGAGGGAGAGCGCAGCAGCATAGCGCTCCGCGGCGCTCCTCCCGTGCGCATGGGTTGACAGCGGACCCCGTCGCCGCGTCCGATGCGGAGATGGCCGCCGCTGCGCCGCGCTCCCTGTGGATCCGCGCTCCCAACTGGCTCGGCGATCTGGTGATGGCCACGCCGATCCTGGAGGCGGCCGCGGCCGAGCGGCGCTTCGAGCGGCTGTGGATCGGGGTGCGGCGTCATCTGGCGCCGGTCCTGGCCGACGGCCCCTTGGCGCGTCACCTGGTGCCCCTGGGGCGCGGCGCGGAGGAGCGCGCCGCCTTGGCCGAGCGCCGGCCGGAGGCGGCGCTGCTCCTGTCC
>JBILNK010000059.1:0-23724 GCA_044375105.1 Planctomycetota bacterium | reverse complement strand
CGAGCCTCTGGCGGGCTGTAGGGGTTCGATCGACTCGGGCTGCGCCCGAGCCGTGATCGCAGCCCGCCCGATGCCTTTGGCCCGCCATCCGGCGGGCGCAGAGGCTGCGCTCGGCGCTGCGCGCCGAGCGCAGCTCCGGCCCTCGGACCGGCCGTTTCGGGGCTGCCGCTTTTCTTGCGGCTTGACCGGGACCCGGGGGTCCTCGCCCCATGGGTTGCCGGGGGCGGTCCGGGGCTCGGGTTGGTCGGGATCGGGGCGCAGGTTGCTGTGGCCCCGATACAGGGGAGTGGGCTTCCCTGAGGCCGCCGGCCGAGCGCTGGGCAGCCCGAGCGGCCGGGGGCGGTCCGCCGCCCTTGGGACAGGCCCCGGTGGGTGATTTTTGGGCCGCCCGCGCCGGCGGGGTGCCTTGGGGCGTGGTCGCGCGCCGACTTTTCGGACACTCGGGGCCTGGCCGGCGGCCGCGCCGCTGCCTCGCTCCATGACGCACGACGCCGCCCTGATCGCCCTCGACGCCGGTACGACCGGCGTGACCGCGCTGCTCTACGACCGCGCGCTGACCCCCCTGGTCCGCGCCTATCGCGAGTTTCCGCAGCATTTCCCGGCTCCAGGCTGGGTCGAGCACGATGCCGGCGAGCTGCTGGCCGCCGTCGATCAGGTCCTGGCCGAGGTGCTGGCCCACCCGGCCTCCAACGGGGCTGCGGCGCTCGGCATCACCAACCAGCGCGAGACCGTCTTCGCGCTCGAGCGCTCCACCGGCCGCCCCCTGGCGCGCGGCATCGTCTGGCAGGACCGACGCACGGCGCAGCGCTGCGAAGCCCTGCGCGCGGCCGGCGCCGAGGCCCTGGTGCGCGAGCGGACCGGCCTGTTGCTCGACCCGTACTTCAGCGCCACCAAGATCGAATGGCTGCTGGGCCACGTGCCCGGCCTGCGCGAGCGCGAGGCCCGCGGCGAGATCGTCTTCGCCACGGTGGACGCCCTGATCGTGGCGCACCTGGGCGGCCGGGGCCTGGTGGCCAGCGACCCGACCAACGCCTCGCGTACCCTGCTCTACGACATCGAGCGGCGGCGCTACGACCCAGATCTGTGCGCCCTGTTCGGTGTCGCGCCCGGGAGCCTGCCGGAGGTGCGGCCCTCGGCCGGAGATTTCGGACGCCTGTCGCGGCCCTACGCCGCCGAACGCAACCTGCCGATCCGAGCCGTGGTCGGCGACCAGCAGGCGGCCCTGCTCGGCCAGGGCGGCCACGGGCTCGGCGGCTTCAAGATCACCTACGGCACCGGCTGCTTCCTGATGCTCAACGCGGGCCAGCAGCGCCCCGCCGCTCCGCCGGGTCTGTTGACGACCCTGGCGCTGGATGCGCGGGGCGCGCCCTGCTTCGCCCTGGAGGGCAGCCTGTTCATGGGCGGCGCGGTGGTGCAGTGGCTGCGCGACGGGCTCGGGCTGATCGCCTCCGCCGACGAGAGCGAGGCCCTGGCGCGCTCGGTGCCGGACAGCGGCGGGGTGGTGCTGGTCCCGGCCTTCACCGGCCTGGGCGCGCCCTATTGGGACCCAGAGGCCCGCGGCGCGCTGCTGGGCCTGACGCGCGGCACGACGCGCGCCCACGTGGTGCGCGCCGGGCTGGAGGGCATCGCCTTCCAGAACGCCGAGCTGATCGAGCTCTTGCGGCAGGACACGGGCCTGCCCCTAGAGCGCATCCGGGTCGATGGGGGCGCCGCGCGCAACGATCTGCTGATGGAGCTGCAGGCGGACCTGTCCGGGGCCACCCTGGAGCGCTCCCGGGATGTGGAGGCCACCGCCCGCGGCGCGGCCCTGCTGGCGGGCCTGGCGGCGGGCCTGTGGAGCGACCTCGGGGGCCTGCCGGAGCCGGCTTCGGAGCGCTTCGAGCCGCGCCTCGGGGCTCCGGAGCGGGCCCGCGAGCTGGCCCGCTGGCGCCGGGCGGTGGCGCGCGTGCGTTCCGACCCCGCCTCCGGGGGCTACTCCGCCGGCCCGGACCCGGCCGAAAGGGAACGGGGCGGGCCTGCCGCTCCCTAAACTTGTCGGCCCGTCCTCCGCGCCCATGCCGCCCCCCGATCCCAATTGGAACCCGCGCCGCGGCTTCCGCGACAGCGGGGACGGCCGCGGCGAGGAGCCCCGCGGGCGGCGCTCCGGGGATCCGGGGCCCGCCGATGCGGACCCGTCCCGCGGGCGGCGGCGTGGATTCTCGGGCTCCCTGGGCGACGACTTTTCGGGCGACCGCCAGGGGGCTCTGTTCTCGCCGGCCCAGCTGCGCCGCCTGGTGCTGGCCGAGATCGACCGGGCGGCGCGCCAGCGCTACGCCCTGGGCTGCCTGCGCCTGGCGGTCGACCGCCTGGATTCCCTGCAGGACATCTACGGCCTGGACGCGCGGCGCGAGATCCGCGCCAGCCTGCTGGCCTTTCTGGCCCGCGACCTGCGCAGCAGCGATTTCGTCGGCTGCCTGACCGACGGCTCGGTGCTGGTGCTGTTGCCTCATATCGCCCCGGCCAGCCTGCGCGCGATCAGCCAGCGCCTGCTGCGCGGCGTGCGCAAGCTGTCCTTCGAAAGCGGCCGCAAGCGCCTGCACGTGACGCTCTCGATCGGGGTGGCTTTCGCCCGTGGCGAGGACCGCAGCGCCCTGCACCAGATCTATGACCAGGCCCAGGCGGGCCTCGAGCGCGCCCTGGGCCTGGGCGGCGACCGGGCTGTCGAGCAGGAGCCCCAGCCGCCGGCTCTCGCCGAAACCCCCGCGCCAGTCCCAGCCCCCGCTCCCGAGGCGCCGCCGCCGGCTCCGGTCCCGGCGCCGCTCGACCCCGAGTTTTTGCTGCGCACCGTGCGCCAGGCCCTGGCCGAGCACCAGCACACCCTGACCCGCCTGGCCGAGTCCCGCGCCACCCGCACCCCGGGCGACGGCCGCCAGATGGAGTTGCTCGAGCGCCGGGTGGCCAAGCTGGCCGGCGAGCTCGAGCGCTACCAGGGCGCGCTGCTGCGCCTGCAGAACGCCCCCGGCGCCGCGGGGCCCGGCATCCGCTCCCTCGGCAAGCAGGCGGGCGCCAGCGCCGAGGACCCGACCAAGCTGGCCCTGATGGGGGAGATTTTCCGCGCCAACGTGGCGCTGCGTGAAGCCCTGCTGGCATCCTCGCGTTACGTGCCCCCCGAGGCTCCCGAATCCGACCCGCCGGCCTGATCCGCAACGCCACGAAACCTGCTTCCATGAGCCCCAATCCGCAAACCACCGGCGACCAACGCGAGCGCGGCGTCCTGTACCTGGGCATCGACCTGGGCACCTCGCGCACCTCGGTCTCCGCCAGCAACGGCGTGCGCGAGACCGTGCCCTCCTACGTGGGCTACCCGAAGGACGTGGTCTCGAAGAAGCTGCTCAAGAAAGACGTGCTGTTCGGCGAGGAAGCGATCAAGAACCGCCTGTCGCTGAACCTGTTCCGGCCGCTCGAGGCCGGCGTGATCAAGTCGTCCCTCGAGGGCCAGACGGCCACGGCGGACGCGGAGGCCAATCTCAAGGCCGCCCAGGACCTGATCGGCGAGATCGTGCGCCGTTCGAAGCCCCACGCCGACGAGCTGATCTACGCCGTGATCGGCGTGCCGGCGGAAGCTTCGATCCGCAACAAGGAAGCGATCCTCAAGGCCGCCCGTGAGCACGTCGACTCGGTCATGCTCTGCTCCGAGCCCTTCTCGGTGGCCTACGGCCTGGACCTCTTGGAAGACGTGCTGGTGATCGACATCGGCGCCGGCACCACGGATCTGTGCCGCATGCACGGCACCATGCCCGAGGAAGCGGACCAGCTGACCTTGACCGTCGCCGGCGACTCGATCGACCGCAGCCTGGCAAACAAGATCAAGGCCAAGCACCCCGAGGCGCAGTTCACCATCCAGATGGTCAAAGAGATCAAGGAGCGCCACGCCTCCGTCTCCCCGACCATGGCCAAGGCCCTGGTGCTGCTGCCGGTCAAGGGCAAGCCGGTGGAATTCGACCTGACCGACCTGATCCGCGACGCCTGCCGCGAAATCGTGGCCCCGATCGTCGACGGCCTGGCCGACCTGATCGCCAGCTTCGACCCCGAGTTCCAAGAGCGCCTCAAGAATCGCGTCCTCCTGGCCGGCGGCGGCAGCATGATCAAGAACCTCGACGACGCCATCGAAGCCGAGATGCGCCAGCGCCTGGGCGGCGGCAAGGTCATCCGCGTCGAAGAGCCGATCTACGGCGGCGCCAACGGCGCCCTCAAAATCGCCAACGACATGCCCGACGAATTCTGGGAACGCCTGCGCTGATCGCTGAGCGAGCCGCCCGCCCCGCGCTGCCGCCCCCGCCCGCCTCGCCTGGGAACCGCAACCCCGGCGAGGCGGGCTCAGTTTCTGGGCGCTGCGCCTCAAGCAATCCGCTTTGAGCGCTCCCTCTGATCGCCCTACGACGCGCCTCGCGCCGATCTGTATCGATCCGGGGCCCCTGGCGATTCAGCGGGTGCGGTGGGTCAGGCCGTGGGTCAGGGCGTGTTCGAGGGTCGAGACGAAGCGGGAGAGTTCGGCGGGGGTGGTGTAGAGGCTCGGGGAGATGCGCAGGCCGGAGAATTGGGGGTGCAGGATGGTGGTCACCAGGATGCGGTGTTCCTCCCAGAGCCAGCCGGCCAGGGCGGCGGGGTCGAGGCCGTCGATCGAGATCAGGGCCATGGCGGTGGAGCGGCCCGGGGTCAGGGAGGTGTGCAGGTGCACGCGGTCGGAGGCGGCCAAGAGGGGCTGGAGCCAGAGGCTGCGCAGGTGGTAGAGGCGCGCCAGTTTGCGGGCGGGGCCGATCGCTTGATGCAGCGCCAGGGATTCGGCGATGGCCAGGGCGGGTGCGGCGGGGCGCGTGCCGGTTTCTTCGAATTTGCGGATGTCGGAGCGCTGCGCTTCGGCGGCGGCGAGCAGGGGCCAGAAGCTCGGGATTTCGCTCTTTTGCAGGTAGATCAGGCCGTTGCCGTGGGGCGCGCAGAGCCACTTGTGCAGGCTGGTGACATAGCTGTCGACGCCGAGTTCGTCCAAGCGGAAATCCAGGTGCGCGAAGGCGTGGGCGCCGTCGACGAGCAGCGTCGCGCCGCGTTCCCGGCACAGGGTCTGCAGGGCCGCGATCGGCAGGACCTGGCCGGTCAGGAAGATCGCATGGCTGACCAGCACCAAGCGCGTGTCGTCGCGCCAAGCGGCGCGGTAGCGCTCGAGGACTTCCTCGTCGTCCTCGGCGGCGGTCGGCAGGGCGATGCGGTCGATCGCGAGGCCCTCGCGGGCGGCGCGCTGCTCGAAGGTCGTCAGCATGCGCGGATAGTCCTGGTCCGAACACAGGATGCGCGCGCCGGTCGGCAGATCGCGGCCGAGCTGCAGGGTTTCAAGGCCCTCCGAGGCGTTGCGCACGATGGCGAGCTCTTCCGGGTCGGCGCCGAAGGCCAGGGCCAGCTGGGCGCGCACGGCTTCGCGGCGCGGCTCCTGATGGCGCCAGAGCGTGTAGGCCGGCGCGGTGTTGGCTTCCTCCTGGTAGCGGCGCTGGGCTTCGAGGGCCGTGGCGGGGGTCGGGCTGACGCCGCCGTTGTTGAGGTTCAAGACCGCGCGGTCGACCGGGAACAAGGCCGCCACGGAGGCCCACAGGTCCTCGTCGCGGGCGTCGGCGGCGGGGCCCGCTCCGCGGGCGTCGGCCGAGGCCAGGGCGGCGAAGGCGGCCGGGGCGCTGGCGGCGGCGCGGCGCCGCAGCGCAGCGCTCGGCGCGGCGCTCCAGACGGCGGGGGCCAGCAGCAGTCCAAGGGCGGAGCGTCGGGTCAGCATGGAGGTGCGGGGGACGGGCCGGCGGAGGGGCTGGCGCGCCGGCGGGCAGGATCGCCGGCGCCGGCTGCATCGGCAGTGGCAGCGCTCGACTCCGCGCAGGAGCCAGGGGCAGGGCGCAGGCAGGCCGGCGGCGGCCAGGCGAGCCTAAGGCCTGTGGGGCAAGCGCGCAGGCTTGGCTTCGGGCTTGGGGCGGATCCGGCAGGCTGCGTTTCCGGGGAACGAGGTCTCCTCGATCGTTCCCTGGATCTTAGGAGGCGCATCGGCGCTCGACCGACCGGGCGCGCGGACTTTCGAGCCGACGGGTCCTCGGCGGGCCCCATCGACGGGCGCTGCGGACCACGGCTCCGGTTGCCCTCCAGCCGCTGCAAGCACGCGCTGCGAGCGCTCTTCACCGGATCGTGCGCAGGAGCCCCCGGGCGAGCGGGAGCGTTGGCGCGGCGGCTCGCGCCCCAGCGAGGGGTGCCCGCTGCCGAATCGCTGTGCCCGCAGCCAGTCCGCTGTGCCCGCAGCCAGTCCGCTGTGCCCGCAGCCCATGCGCGGTGCCCGATCCGGCGAGCGGAGCCGGGGCGAGGCCCCAGCCCCGGCGACGGCCCTGCGGTGGAAGGCAGCGGGTCGGGCGCGGGAGCGCTGGCTGGCGATCGGGCCGTCCCGGGGACAGAAACGGGCTGGGCCGGCTCCCGGCGCTGGAGGGGGAGGCCTGCCGGCCGATCACGGAAGCGACGCCATGTTCGCGCTGCCTCCGATCCAGCCCGACCCGCCCGCGCCGCGGCCCGTCCAGGCCGCGCCCGTGGCGGCGCCGGGGGCCACGCAGGCCCTCTCCGGGGATCCGGCGGGGGAGGGCGTGGACGCCGGCCCGCGCGAGGGTTTCGAGCCCTTGCCCGGGACCTCCGCGGGCGCTCGTCCCGCAGCGCCGGCCGCGCACGTTTCGGGCCCCGCGGCGGAACTGTCGGCCAGCCTGCGCGCGCTGCTATCCGCCCTGCGCTCTGCGGCCGCTCAGACCCCGCAGGCGGGGCACACGGGCGGCGCGCCGGCCGCCGGAGCCGGCGGCGCCCCGGCGGCCGTGGCGCTCGGCGCCGGAGCCTTGGCCCAGGCCCTGGCCAGCGCCGGGTCCGGCACCCTCGCCGGACCGAGCGCAGCGGTCGGGGCCGGCGCCCAGGGGCTCTCTGCGGGCCTGGGCGGCCCCGGCGAGCCGGGCCTGGCAGGGGCCCGGGTCGCGGCCCTCGCTCCGACCGACGAGGCGGCACCGGCCGGGCTGCTCGGCGCCGCCTCCGAGACAGCCGAGGCGCCGGCGCCCGCCTTCGGGGGCCGCCCGGGGTTGGCGAGCTTGGCGGCCCTGCTCGGCCCCGAAGCAGCCCGCGCCGCGCTGCTGCCCTACGCTCGCGCGCTGTTCCTCGGCAGCGCGCCGCGCAACCGCGGCCCCGCGCTGCTGCTGGCCGAATGGCTCGGGCGCACCCAGGCCGCGCCGGGCGCGCTGGCGGGTTCACCGTGGCGCGCGCTGCTCGAAGCGCTCGCGCAGCCGCCGGAGCTGGCCGAGCCGGCCTTCGGGGCTTGGCGGCGCCTGCTGCGGCGGCTGGCGCAAGCGGAGCCCGAGAGCGCCCAAGCGGAGCCGGACCAAGCCGCGCCGCCGCCCGAGCTGGCCGAGTCCCTGGCGGCTGAGCGCTTGAGCCAATCGACGCGCGCCCTCGGCGGCCAAGCCTGGGCGCTGGCCTGGCCCTGGTTCGATGGACAGGCGCTGCGCGAGTTGTGGGTCCATGCGGAGCCGGCGCCGGAGGGTGGGGCCTCGTCGGGCGTCCAGCGCGCCAGCGTGGGGCTCGAGCTGCCGCGACTGGGCGCGGTGCGGGCCGATTTCTGGCTCTACGGCGCGGGCCTCGCGGTGCGGCTGTGCTTCGAGAGCGCTGACGCCCTGGAGGCGGCGCGCGCGCAGGGCGCCGATCTGTTGGTGCGGCTCGGGGCCGCGGGACGCGCGGTGCGCCTCGAGCTGGCCCAGGACGGCGAGGCCGCGCGCGCTGCGGCCCGCGGACAGCTCGGCGGCGACGGCGAACTCGGAGCGGGGTGGCGCGCATGAAACGCTCGGCCGCGGCGCTCCATTACAGCGGCAGCGGCGTACCGCGCATTTCCGCCAAGGGCCAAGGCGAGCTGGCCGAGCGCATCGTGGCGCTGGCCATCGAAGCGGGCATCCCGATCCGCTCCGATGCGGATCTGGCGTTGCTCTTGGCGGCGGTCGATCTGGACCGCGAGATCCCCGAGGAGCTCTACCAGGCGGTGGCCGAGCTGCTGGTGTTCCTGCGCACGCTGGAGCGCGGCTTGGCGGGCGGCTGAGGGGAGCGCGTCGAACTCGCCGCCGCGTTGGGTGCGGGATTCGACGCGGGGTCCGGGCTGGGCCTGGCGCAGCGCAGCGCCTCGCCGGCCCGGCGCGGTGCGGGCAGGGGTCATGGCCGAGCGCCGGAGCGGCTTTTCCGCGGGAAGCGACCTGGGCACGGGCCAGGGCTGGAGCTGCGGCGGCCCAGGCGAGCTTTCGGGGCCGCGTGCGGAGCATCCGGGCGGCTGGCGATCCGCGGAGGCTGTGGAGCTGCCGCGCGGCCAGCTTTGCGGCGGCTGCGGCGCGGATCCGCGTCCGGCCGCCGGGCCGGGCGCGTCCCGAGGAGCCGCGGGCCCAACGCGCGGCCTGCCGGCGGCGTTCGAGCGCCAGGGGTGGCCGGGTGCTCCGCCCAACCCTGTCCGGGTCCGGTTGCACTTTGCAGCGGGCCCCGGTCGGACCATAGTGGGGGCATGGCCAATCCGCCCCACGAGCCGGAGCGCGGCATTCCCCGGCTGGCGCTGACCTGCGGCGATCCGGCGGGCATCGGTCCGGAGATCGTCGGCAAGCTGCTCCGGCGCGGGGAGTGGCGCGGGCAGGCGCAGCTGGTCGTGCTCGGTCCGGCCGCGGTCTTGCGGGAGCTAGCGCCCGCGGGGATGGCGCTGTTCGAGGGGCCGGGGGCCCGCGAGGCGGCCCTGGCGCAGCCGGGTGAAGCGCTGGGATTGGCCACCGAAGGGGCTGGCCCGGTGCCGCTGGCCGTGGCCAGCGCCGCGGGCGGGAGCGCGGCCTTGGGCGCGCTGCGGGTCGGGCATGAGCTCAGCCTGGCGCGGCAGGTGGATGCGCTGGTCACCGCGCCGGTCAACAAAGCGGCCCTGCACCTGGCCGGGGAGCGCGTCGAGGGGCAGACCGAGCTGCTCGGGCGCTGGTGCGGCACGCCGGTCGAGATGCTGGCCATCGCCGGGCGGCTGCGGGTCTTGCTGCTGACGCGCCACATGCCGCTCAAGCGGGCCATCGAGCGCCTCGACGGCGAGCGCATCGCGGCGCACCTCGAGCTCCTGGCGCGCGAGCTCGCGCGCTTCGGCATCCCGCGGCCGCGCCTGGCCTGCGCCGGCCTCAATCCGCACGCCGGCGAAAACGGATTGCTCGGCAGCGAGGAGCAGGAGCTGATCGCGCCGGCCCTCGAGCGCCTGCGCCAGCGCGGCCTCGACGTGGCCGGGCCGGAGTCGCCGGACACGGTCTTCCTGCGCGCCAGCCAGGGCCGCTTCGACGCGGTCTTGGCCCTCTACCACGACCAGGCCTTCATCCCGGTCAAGCTGGCCGATCCCCTGGGCGGCTTGACGCTGCTCTTGGGCCTGCCCTACCTGCGCTTTTCGCCCGCCCACGGCACGGCCTTCGACATCGCCGGCCGCGGCGTCGCCAGCGAGCAGAACCTGCTGGCGGCGGTGCTCGAAGCCGCGCGCTGGGTGCGCGCGAGCCGCGGCGCCGGCGCCCTTTCCGCTGTCCGATGAAGCCCGTTCTTGCGAGCGGCCCCGCTCCCGTTGCCGGGCAGTTGCCCGCGGCGCCCCCCGTTGCGGCGGGACGGGGCGCCACGTTGGCAGGAGCCCAACGCGCAGCTCTGCGCCGCCTGGGCGCCGTGCTGTGCTCCGGCGCAGCCTTGTTCGCCCTGTCCGGCTGCCGCAGCCAGGTCCTGCGCCTCGATCCCGACGGCCCCGACCCCTGGCGCGCGCGCATCGGCCTGGCCTACGGCATCGAGACCTGGCCGCGGGTCGACACCGTGCAATTCACGCGGCGCGAATGGCGGCCGACCTCGGAGGGCCCGATCCTGGTGGGCGAGCGCACCTGGATCCACGCGCCGCGCGAGCGCTGGACCTGGCTGGTGCTGCCCGGCGACCTGCTGGGCGAGCCGTTCCTGGCCTGGCCCCTCGACCATCTGCCCGGCGAGCCCGGGCCCCAGCTCGACGACGCCTGGAGCGAGCTGCGCGAGCTGTTCTTGGACGATGCGGTCTGGCTGTTCCTGCCCTACGCGCTGGCGCTCGATCCGGATCTGCGCTTGGCTGACCAGGGCATCGTCGGCGCGCCGCCCGACGGCGTCGTGGCCCGCCGCATCGACGTGCGCCGCGCCAGTGATCTCGAATCCGAAAGCCCGGAGGAGCTGGCTGCCGGCGGCGCGCCCTCCGCGGGGGCTGCCGCGGAAACCGCGGCGGACGCCATGGAATCGCTGGAATCGGCTCGGTCCCTGCAGGCCGCCGAAGAGGCCCAAGCCCGCCTGCGGCTGTACCTGGCCGATTCCCACTGGATCATGACCAGCGAGTGGGGAGTGCGGCCGGCGCCGGCCGCCAGCGAGGCCTCCGTGCAGGGCGCGACCGTGCCGCCAACCGTTTCGGGCGGCTCGATGGTGCACAGCGAGCCCTATCCCGCGGGCGGTTTGGCGTTCCCCCTGACCCACGTGCGCCCGGACGGCTCCTGGATCGAATACACCGGCGTGTACGTGCGCCTCGCGCCTTGAGCGGGCCCTCGGGCGCCGCGGATGATTCCGCCTGACAGAGGCCTCGGCGCCGCCGGCCGCGGGCGCCCGCTCGGGGCGCCCTGGATCGGTGTAGCGCGCTGAATCCGCTCCAAGCGGTCCGCAGCGGTGATCAATACTGCAGCTCGAGCTTCTTGAGCTTGGGCGCGATCACCGCGCGGCAATAGCCCTGGCTCTTGTTGCTCCGATAGTAGTCCTGGTGGTATTCCTCGGCGGGGAAGAATTCCATCGCCGCGGCGATCTCGGTCACGATCGGGCTCTTGAAGTCCGCTTGGGCGGCCCGTTTCGAGGCCTCGGCGGTGGCGCGCTGCTCGTCGCCGTGGGCGAAGATCACCGAGCGGTATTGGGGCCCCACGTCGGCGCCCTGGCGGTTCAGGGTGGTCGGGTCGTGCAGCACCCAGAACCACTCCAGCAGGGTCGCGTAGGAGATCTTGGCGGGGTCGAACTCGACCTGCACGACCTCGGCGAAGGGGGTCAAGCCGGTGCAGACCTGGCGGTAGGTCGGGCGCTCGCTGCCGCCCATGTAGCCGGAGCTCACGTCGAGCACGCCGTCGAGCTGTTCGAGCACCGCTTCGACGCACCAGAAGCAGCCGGCGCCGAAGGTGGCCAGGGACGGGGAGGATCCGGCGGCGGGGGACGGGGCGCTCATGGAGGTCTCTGCGTTGGCGGCGGGGCTGGGCGGTGCGGCGGGCGTCGGCTCCGTCGGGTTGGAGGTCGGCGCCGAGCCGGTCGGGGGCAGCGGCGCGGGGCTGGCCGGGGTCCGGGGCGCGCTGTCCTGGCAGGCGCAGAGCAGCAGGGCGGGCAGGGCCGACAGGAGGCGGGTCATGGGCATGGCGCAATCTAGGCCAGGTCCGCGCCCGGCGTGACCGGGCCGGTGGCGGAAACAGCCTGCCGAGCGGCGGCTGAGCGTCCGTCCCGGCCCGGGGGGGCAGCGGGAAGCCGCGGGTCCGTTCGCGACCGGAATTCGGGCCCGGGGCCGCTCGAAGACGTGCCCAGCGGCGCGCGCGCAGCGGGAACACGGGCTGCCCGGCGCCCGTGGGATGGGAACTCGAAAAACCGGCCCCGGGGCGGTGAGACCGCTCGGTCGCAGCCCGAGATCCGTCCTTGCCTAGCGGTTCCTGCCCAGCCGCTCCGCCGCTCAGGCCTGGTAGAGGGCCAGGTGGGCTCCGGAGGGGTCCTGGATCACCGCCATGCGGCCCCCGCCGGCGCCGCGGGGCCCATGCAGCAACCGGCCGCCGCCCTGTCGCACGGCTTCCAGGGCGCGCTCGAGGTCCGCCACGTGGATGTAGGCCAGCCAGACCGGCGGGACGCCCAGGTTGGCTCCGCGGGCGTGGCACAGGCCGGCCACCGGGCGGCCTGCGTCGTCGAGCAGCAGATGGTCTTGGTAGGGACCCTCTGGAGCTTGCATGGCCACGGGCTCGGACTTCCATCCGACCACGCGGCGATAGAACTCGAGCAGCCGATCCGGGTCGGCCACGGTCAGATCCAGCCAGCCCAGGGATCCCGCCGGTGCGCTCATGGCAGACGCACCCGCTCTTCGGTCTCCGATCCAGCTTGGATCGTGACCTCGCCTTCATGGATCACGGGGCGATCCTCATCGCGCCAGGAGCCGGCGCGCACGGTCAATTTCCAGCGCCCGGCCGGGAGGGATCCGAATTCGAGCGCCTGGCCGGCGAAGCTGCTGGTGCTGCGGCTTTGCTGCTGCGCTTGTTCATCGCCGTCCAGCCGGCGCAGCTCGCCCTGCGCCAACCCGGGACGGGTCGTGCCGCTCGCTTGCAATTCGACCCGCAGGCGCCCCGCCCGCGCCGCGCGCAGCTCGAGGCCGGAGCGCGCCTCGTCGCTGCCCAAGGAGAACGGCTCGCTGCGGGTCGGCAGGATCGAGTTGCCGTTGGCCCAGGCGACCAGCTCCGCGCCGGCGGGCAGGGAGTCCAGCTCGAAGCGGCCCTCGGCGTCCGTTTCGCCGGGGGCGATCGGGGCCTGTCCGCCCAGGTCGACCGTGATCGCGTCGTCCCGGCGACCGCGCCAGCGCCGCGAGCCGCCCTCGCCCGGATTGCCCGCCCCGGCCGCCACGATCGAGATCCGCGCCCCGGCCACCGGATTGCCCTGGTCGTCCAGCACGCGACCGCTGACGCTGGCGCTGGGCAGGTCGAAGCTCAGGCTCTCTTTGGGCTGGTCGAGCTCGATCGGCAGCAGCTGGGGCAGGTTCACGCGCTTGGGCCGCACGGCCACGATGTATTCGCCGCGCTCGATGCTTTCGAACAGGGCCCGCCCGCCGGCGTCGGTGTTCTCGCTTTCGGAGGCGCTGCTCTGGCCGCTGCGGATCTGCTCCTCGAGGGCCGCCCGATCGGCCCCGGGAGCCAGCCTATGGAGGCGCACCGAGATGTCGTTGGCCCCGCGGCCCTTCGAGCGCACCAGCACTTCGAGTTCGCTGCGCGCCGGCCGCACCAGGGTCAGGCGGCTCTTGCCGCCGGAGGCGACCTGGACCTCGCGCCACTCGCCGGCCTGCTGCTGCTCGCCAGGAGGGCCCCCCTCGATGACGAAGTCCGTGCGGAAATCCCGCAGACGGAAGCGGTGGGCACCGGCCACCAGTTTGCGGAACAGCGCGCGCCCGGCGCCGTCCGCGCGCTCGCCGGCCTTGTCTTCGGGATCCTCCAAACGCTCGCGTTCGATGAAGGCCCCGCGCACCGGGCGCTGATCGCTGTCCAGCACCAAAACCTCGACCTCGCCCTCCTCGAACAGCTGCACCAGCACCTCGCGGGCCTCGAGGCCCACCACCAGGCCCTCCTGGACGTGGGTCGCATAGCCGGACTTGACCACCGTCAAACGGCTGGGCTCCTCGGCGAAGCTGGTCAGGCGCACCTGGCCTTCGCCATCGGTGCGATCGCGCGCCGAGGGCTCGCCCAGGAACTGCTCCATGTCCACGTCGTCGGAGCGGATCGCGCTGGCGCGCGTCAAGCGCACCTGGGCGGAGCGCACGGGCTTGCCGCTCTGCGCGTCGACCACGCGGACGGTCACGATCGGCGCCTGGGCCAGCTCGATCTGGCCCAGATCGACCTGCCCGCGCTCGGGCACCTCGAAGCCTTCGCGGCGTCCGGAGACGTACCCGGGCGCATCCACGCGCAGGCGCCAGCGCTGCTCGGAGCCCATCTCGATCGCCGGCGGGTGCACGTCCTCGAACACCGCCCGGCCCTCCGGGTGGAAGCGCAGGGGCTGGCCGTCGCGCCCGGCCAGCGGCGCCAGGGCGAAGCTGGCGCCCATCACCACGCTGAAGTTCTCGATCGGCTGGCGGCTTTGTTTGTCGATCGCCTGCAGACGCACCTCGGCGCCCTTGAGGTAGCGCAGCACGGCGGCTTTGCTGCCCGCCGCCACCACGCTGGGCTCCGAGCGCAGGCCGGCCATGCCGGTCATCGAGATCGGGTCGTCCGAGGCGGGCAGCAGCACCAGCTCGTATTCGATGCCGGGATCCAGGGTGTCGAGCACGAAGCTGCCGTCCGCGGCCAGGTCGGCCGTGGACACGCGCTCGAGGTCCCAGGGGCCGCTGGCGCCCTTGGGCTGGGCGCGCACGCGCACGCGGTTCAACTGGCTCTCGGGCACGCCCAGGGCCTGGCCGGCGATCTGAGCTGGGATCGGCAGCTCGAGCCGCAGGGCCTGGGCCAGGCGCCCGGGCTGGTCGATGCGTCCCCGGAACAGGCGCGGCGGATAGCCCTCGGCTTCCACGCGCAGCAGCCATTCGCCGAGGGGCTGGTCCGCCAGCTCGAAGAGGCCGCGCTCGTCCGTGGTGGCCTCGGCGGGGCGCTTGCCCATGAAATTGAAGGAATTGCGATCGCGGTACAGCTTGGCACCCGCCAGGGCCTGACCGCGGGCGTCGACGACCGAGCCATGCAGCACCGCCGCGGGCGAGAGCACGAAATCCTCGAGCGGCAGCCGCAGATCCGCCGGCAGCGTGAACTCGGGCAGTTCGAAGTCGAGGTAGCCCTCCGCTTCGACCCGGAAGCGGACCAGCGCGCTCGGTTTGGCCGGCAGGCTGAACTGGCCGAAGGCGTCGGTGCGCGTGGTCTCGCGGGTCGCGGCGCCCAGGGCCGGCACCAAGGCCAGGGCCGGTTCGCCGCGCTCGAGCTGCACCTGCGCATCCGCCACCGGCCGGCCGCCGGGGCCGAGCACGCGGCCCAGCACCCGCGGGCCCGCTTTGTTGGCCGAGCGCGGGGCGCTGGCGGATTTGGGCTGGGCCGCGCGCGGGCCGGCCGCTTGGCGCTCACCGAGCGCCGGAGCCGAGGCCTCGGCCGCCGGGCCCTGAGCGCCGGCCAGCTCGGCCGCTGCGCCGTCGGTCGGCGCTCCGGCGCCCGCGGACTTGGACAGGCCCGCGGCGGGATCGGAGGGACGCGGACCGCCCCCGAACAGGAGCAGTCCGAGGGCTGCGGCGCCGGCCAGCAGCAACGCCAGCAGGGCCAAGGTGGCTTTGGGGGTCGGACGGGCCATGGGGCAGCAACGTAGCAGGGGCGCCGAGATTTCTGGGGCCTGCCGGGCCGCCGGTGCCGGAAGCCGCGTCCCGGCGCTGCACAGCGCCGTGGGTGGGGGCTGCGAATCGTCCGCGCCGGCCCGGCGCCGCCGCGCGCGGCCCTAGGCGGTTTCGGCTTGCTGGGCCCTCAGACGCGCCCGCAATTGCTCGGTGGTGCGCCGGCTGCTCACGGCGGCGTAGCTTTGCAGCAAGAGCCGCACCGGCTCGGGAACCGCCGCCAGGGGGCCGCGCGGGCCGCTGAAGGGCTGGTCGAGGGCCCGCAGCAGCATGGCGCGCAGCAGGAAGGCCAGGTCCTCCTCCGTGGAAGGCAGGTCCGGGAGGCAATGCCAGAATTGGCGCACTTCGGCGTCCCCGAGGCCGAGCTCGGCCTGCTCGCGGCAGAAGGCGCGGGCCAGCGTCAGGGGCGAGAGGATCACGAATTCCTCCAGATTGTGGATCTGGGCCAGCTTTTGGGCGTGGGCGGCCGGCTCGGTCGTGCGCGTGACCTGGGCCCGCGCTCCGCGCCGCCGCGAGAGCCCGCGCACATGCAGGCGCAGGTCGGTCTTTTCGAAGAAATCCTCGTACAGCGGGGCCTGGCGGGCGCAGGGGTAGTGCTCGTTCAGGATGTCGCACAGGAGCTGCTCGAAGCCGCGGCCTTCGCGCGGCGGCACCAGCTCGATGCCGGCCCCCAGGCCGCGTGCCTCTAGGCGCACCTGGACCTTCTCCACCCCGCAGAGCGCATAGGCCAGCTGGTCGGCGGCGTGGTGCGCCACCGCGCTCGTCAGGGCGTCCGAAACGGCCGCGTCTTCGATCAGGAAGCCGATGCCCCAGCGCCGCACCGCCAGTACCTGATCCAGGCGCAGGTAAACCTCGCCGCGGTGGCTGCGCACGGCCAGGCCCGGCAGGCAGCGCTGCAGCGCGGACGCGCCGAGCTCGAGCTCGCCGCGCGGATCGGCCGGAGGCGTCGCGCTGGCATGCCCCCGGAAATCGACCGGCCGCGCTTCGAAGCGCCGCGGCAGTTCGAACAATTCGGTGCGCGTGGTGGCCAAAAGCGCATGCACGGCGCGGCTGCGGTATTCCGCGGGCTCCAGGCGCGCGGCGCGCTGCAGGCGCCGGTAGGCCGCGCTGATCGAGGGGTGCGACTCCGGCCAGGCGCTGGTCTCGGGCAGCGCCGCGGCCAGCTGCCCGCGCTCGAAGGCCTCTTCGTTGGCCACGATCTGCCGCCGGATGCCGCGGAAGAAGTCGTCCAGCTCCCAGGTCGAGATCGCCCGGCGCGGAGCCTTGGGGTTCTGGGTGGAGTTCGCCAAGGCCGAGGTCCATGCTAGCTAGGTCCCGTGCCCCGAAACCGCCGTCCGAGCGAGCCCGTCCCCGCCATGGATCCCCACGCACAAGCGGCCGCCGACGGCGGCCAACACCAGAGCCTGGACTGGGCCGCTCGCTATCGCGCGGCGGACACGCCCTGGGACCTTGGCGGCGCGCACCCGGAGCTGGTCGCTCTGCTCGGGTCCGAGGCCGACCCGAGGTTCCGGGCGGCGCCGGGATCCTGGACGTTGGTGGGGGGCGCCGGTCGGGGCCACGACGCGCTGGCTCTGGCCCGCGCCGGGCACCCGGTGCTGGCGGTCGACCTGGTGGCCGATCTGGCCAGCAGCCTGGGGCCCGCGCTGGCCAGCCTGGGGGGCCGGTTCTGGGTCGGGGACGCCCTCTCCGACGAGTTCTTGGGGAGCCTCGAGCGCGAGGGCTTGGCGCCGGCCTCCGGAGGCTGCGGGTTCATCTTCGAGCACACCTTCCTGTGCGCGCTGGACCCGCGCCAGCGGCCGGCCTGGGCGCGGCTGATGCGCCGGCTGCTGCAGTCCGGGGGCCGGCTGGCGGCGCTGGTGTTTCCGATCGACAAGCCTTACGAGCAGGGCGGCCCGCCCCACCGCCTCGAAACCGCCCACATCGCGGCCCTGCTCGGTCCCGAGTTCCATCTGGAACTCGATCGACCGGCACTGCACCCCGCCGCCGGCCGCCAATGGGGCGAGCGCCTGGCCCTGTTCCGGCGCGAGAGCGCTTGAGAAGACCCATGTCCCCCCCTTCGCCGCCCCGCGCCCCGTCGATCGACGCCCCCGCCCCGTCCGCTGGCGGGCAGCGCCCGCGCGATGGCGTGCTGCTGATCAACCTGGGCACCCCCGAGGCTCCGCAGGCCGGCGCGGTGCGCCGGTATCTGCGCGAGTTCTTGAGCGATCCGCGCGTGATCGACATCCCGGCGCTGCCCCGCTGGCTGCTGGTCAACGGGATCATCGCGCCCTTCCGCGCGCCCCGCTCCGCCGCCGCCTATCGCACGATCTGGGGCCCCGCGGGTTCGCCGCTCCTGACCAACGGCCGCGCCCTTGAGGCGGCCCTGGCCGAGCGCCTCAGCGACCGGCCGGTGGCGCTGGGCATGCGCTACGGGCAGCCCAGCCTGGCCGCGGCGCTCGAGCGCCTGCTCGAGCAGGGCGTCGAGCGCGTGCTCGCCGTGCCGCTCTACCCCCAGTACGCGTCCAGCTCGACCGGCTCTTCGGTCGAGCGCCTGTATCGGTTGGCGAGCGAGCGCTGGAACACGCCCTGGATCGAGGTCCTGCCGCCCTTCTTCGATGCGCCCGAGTTCCTGGAGGCCGTCGCCGACGTGGCCCGGCCCGCGCTCGAAGCGTTCCGCCCCGACCACGTGCTGCTCAGCTACCACGGGCTGCCGGAGCGCCACGTGAAGAAAAGCGATCCGACCGGGGCCCATTGCCTGGCCCAGGCCGATTGCTGCGAGCGCCCCTGCGAAGCCAACCGCTGGTGTTATCGAGCCCAGTGCTTCGCCACCAGCCGCGGCCTGGCGGCGCGCCTCGGGCTGCCTGCGGAGCGCCTCTCGACCGCCTTCCAATCGCGCCTCGGGCGCGATCCCTGGATCCGGCCCTTCACCGACGAGCGCGTGCTCGAACTGGCCCGCGCCGGCGTCAAGCGCCTGGCGGTCCTGTGCCCCTCCTTCACCGCAGATTGCCTCGAAACCCTGGAGGAGATCGGCGGCCGGGCCCGGGAGGAATTCCTGGCCCACGGCGGCGAAGCCCTGGAACTCGTGCCCTGCGTCAACGCCGCGCCGGCCTGGGTGGCAGGCCTCGCGGCTCTGATCGAAGCGCGCCTCGCGCCGCGTTGAGCGTCCGGGCCAGCCTGGGCAGGGCCGCGGCCCGGGGGCCGCGCTTGATCCGCCGGCCGGGCTCGGCATGCTGGCGCGCCATGCAGGCTTCCAATCAGCAGCCCGGGCCCATGCCCCCGGACAGCGGCCCGCGGCTGGCTCAGGTGCTGGCCCACGCGGCCGATGCGCACGCGGGCGCGATCGCCTACGTCGAGCCGGCCGGCCCGTGCAGCTACGGCGAATTGGGCCGGCGCGTGGCCGACTCGGCGGCCTGGCTCGCGGCCCGCGGCCTGCGGCCCGGCCAGCGCTTGGCCCTGCTCGCCGACAACGGACCTGCCTACCTGGCGCTGACCTTCGCAGCCGCCTGGGCCGGCCTGATCCTGGTGCCGCTCAACACGCGCCTGCTCGATCGCGACCTGGCCTTCGTGCTCGCCGACAGCGGCGCCGCCGGGCTGCTGGCCGGGCCGGAGCACGGCGAGCTCGCCCGGCGCTCCGCGGCCCTGGCGTCGGTGCCGCTGCTTCACTTCGCCCAGGCCCTGACGGGCCTGCCCGCCGCCGCGCCCGCGCCCGCCTGCCCGCCGCGCGACGAGCCCTGCCAGCTCTACTACACGAGCGGCACTACCGGGCGCCCCAAGGGCGTGACGCTGAGCCATCGCAACGTCACCAGCCACGCCCAAGTGGCGATCGCCGAGCTGGCCCTCGGCCCCGGCGACGTGTGGGCCCACGTGGCGCCCATGTTCCACCTGGCGGACGCCTGGGCCACGATCGCCCTGACCTGGGTCGGCGCGCGCCATGTGTTCCTGCCGCGCTTCGAGCCGGCCCTGGCCCTCGACCTGTTCGAGCGCGAAGGGGTCACGCTCAGCAACCTGGTGCCGACCATGCTGAACCTGATGGTCGCGCACCCAAGCGCGGCCGGCCGGCGCTTTCCGGCCCTGCGGCGCATCCTCTCGGGCGGCGCGCCGATCGCGCCCAAGGTGGTCGAGCGCATCGTGGCCCTGTTCGGCTCGGAATACGTGCAGACCTACGGCATGACCGAGACCAGCCCGTACCTGACCATGAGCTTGCTCTCGGCCGATCAGCGCGCCCTGCCGGCGCAGGAGCGCCTGCGCCTGGCGGCGCGCACGGGCCGCGCGGTGCTCGGCGTCGAGCTCGAGGTCGTCGATCGCCAGGGCCGCTGCGTGCCCCGGGACGACCGCGCGGTGGGGGAGATCCGCGTGCGCGGCGAGACCGTCACCCAGGGCTATTGGCAGCGCCCGGAGGCCACCTCCGAGGCCCTGCGCGAGGGCTGGCTCTACACCGGCGACCTGGCCACCTGGGATGCGCGCGGCAGCGTGCGCATCGTCGATCGCAGCAAGGACATGATCCTCTCCGGCGGCGAAAACGTGTATTCGACCGAGGTCGAGGCGGCGCTCTACGAGCACCCGGCCGTGCTCGAGGCCGCCGCCTACGGCGCCCCGGACGAGATCTGGGGCGAGCGCGTGTGCGCCGCGATCGTCCTGCGCCCGGGCGCCAGCGCCAGCGCCGACGAACTGACCGAGTTCTGCCGCACGCGCCTGGCCGGCTACAAAATCCCGCGCGCTTGGCGCTTCCTCGAAGCCCTGCCCCGCACCGGCTCCGGCAAGATCGCCAAACGCCTGCTGCGCGACCCCGGCGCCAGCGAAGCGTGAAGCCACCGACCTGGCGTCTCGCAGGCGCCGCGCATCGAAACGCGGCTCTGCGTCGGCCGTCCGCAGACCGGATCCGCCTCGAGGGGTGGGCGGATCCGTTGACCTAGGTCGCCCAGCGCGCCCGACCTGTCCGGATAGCGGGCGCCCAGACGGGCCCTCGCGCGTCCCCGGCGCCAGCCTGCGTCACTCGAACTGGGCTTCCAACCGCAGTCGCGTCAGGCGGCTGTATCCGGGGACCTCGGAAAGCCGGGCCACCAGGAGCACCTGGCTGCCCGGGGGCAGCGCCGCAAAGCCGCTGATTTCGAAGTCGTTGCCCGAGACCGTCGCGCTGCTGCCGGGCAAGGGGCCGCTGCCCAGGTGGCTCATGAGGTGCACCGACAGCAGCGACACGGACGAGCCGGTCGGCGGGACGAAGCTGCCCGAGAGGGCGCTGATCGAGGCCTCGGCGTCCAGGTTGACCACTTCGCCGAGCAGCGCGGCGTTCGAGACGTCGACGATGCCCAGGCGCAGCGAGTCCAGGCTGCTCGAGAACTGGAAGGCGCCGATGCGCGAGCACTCGACCAGTGAGCCGGCGATGCTGGCTGAGAAGGAGGGCGTCACCGTCACTGCGGCCGTAGCCGCACCATTCATGTTGATTCCGCTCAAGGTCAGTTCGACTGTGTTCCCAGGCGCTGTTGGGGGAATGCTCAGCCCTTGCAGGTGGGCACTCGCGCCCCCCTCGACCTGCTCTGGAGAAGCGCTCTCGTTACCCACGGAGGCCGTTCCGTAAGTGGGGCTGTTGCCGGCGGTTCCCGATTTCTTGAGGGCTACCGTCAGATCCGTGATCGTCTTGCCGGTGTTGTTGATCACAAAAGCCTTGCCGACACTGATGTTGGTGACTCCACCGCCTTGATAGGCGGTGGGGTCCACCGAGACGCTTGCGCTGCCACTGGACGAGGTCGAATTCAGGGTCACCGGCGGAATGCCGTTGTAGGTCTGGGGCGTTGAGTAGAACGCACCGACGGCAGCGGACGTGCCAGCGACCACGGCGGGGCCGGAGGGAGTCGGAACCTCTGCCGAGCGGCAGGAGGCGAGGGACACGAGACAGGGAACGAGCCAGAGCGATTGGGTGAGCTTCATGAGCACGAGCAGGCCAAGGACCGATGGACTTCTCCCGCGTCGACCGGTCGAGGGGACCGGTCGAGGGGACCGGTCGAAAAACCCCGATAGGCTCAGGCTAGCCCGAGTCCGCGTCCGTGTGGTGTAAGGATTATGTAAGCGACCCGGAGCTCAGCTCGCTACCCGAAGGCCCCAGGCTAACCCGGGCCCGAATGCCCCCAAAATCGAGCCCCAGCCTTGCGGCCCGCGACCGGCCCCAAAGGGCCCTCCGGCAGGTGGGGGCGGCTCGGGTACGGCGCGCGCCGATTCACGCTCCGCGCCTCAGGGCAGGCGCAGGAATTCGAATTGCAGGCCGCCGCTGCCGTCGAGGTTCTCGAGGCGCACGCTCAGTTCGGCGCCGCGGCGGGCGTAGATCAGGCGCGCGTGGTCGGGGTCGATTGGTTGGCCGGGGGCCGTGGGGGCGCGCTCGAAGACGGCCCGTTCGGCTTCCGCGGAGACCAGGCGGTAGGTCTGGGGGCCTTGGCTCTCGGACTTCCACGGCACCAGGCCGGCGCTGAAGTGGCGCAGATAGAGGTACACGCCGTCCGGCTTGGCTTCGATGCTGATCAGCTCGTAGAACTTGGGCTCGCCCGCCTCGACCTCGATGTAGCTGCCTTGCAGCACGCTGCCGAGGATTGGGCCGTAGCTCTCGATGCGCTGGCGCGCCACGCCGCCGCGGCCCTGGTCGTGGGCTTCGTAGCGCCCTTCGAGCCAGGCCAGGGGCAGCAGAGCGGGGTGCGCGGGCGGGCGCGCCGCCAGCAGGCGCTCGAGCGGATCGGCGGTGGGGGCGGCGATCGGCGCGCTGAGCTGCGGGCGCGCGCCGGGCGCGGGGGCGTTCGGATTGTTCGAGCTGTTGGAGTTGTTGGAGTTGTTGGAGTTGTTGGAGCTGTTTGAGCTGTTGGCGCTGCTGGAGCTGGCGGGCAGGGTCGCGCTCGCGGCGCTGGGCGGCGAGCCAGGGACCGCGGCGGCGACGGAGCCGGCGTTCGCGGGCGCTGCTTCGGCCGTGGAGCTCGCGACCGGTTCGGCCGATTTTCTGGGCGCCTCCGCGGCGGGCGACGGCGCGCTCGCGGGCGGCGGATCGCCGGGCTTGGCGTGGCTCTTGCCGGGCACGCTGATCTGCGGCGGGCCGCCGCCGGGGGGCGGGAAGGTCACGGCGCAGGCGCACAGGGCCAGCGCGGGGGCGAGGGCCAGCAGCGATCGGAGCGGGCGGGGCAGCAGCATCGGGGTCAGGGGCGTTGGAACAGCAGGAATTGGAAGCGTCCGCGGCGCGCTTCGAAGCCCGGCAGGCGCTCGAGGGCGCGCAGGCCGCGGGCCATCGCCAGGGTGCCCGCGCGCAGCCGAGCGGGGAAGTTGCGCGTGCGGAAGGCGAGTTCCTCGGGCTGGGGCAGGGCCTGGGTGCCGAAGCGCGCGGCCAGGGTCAGCCCGCGCTGCTCGAAGGCTGGCACGAGTTCGCCCGCATCGAGGGCCTCGAAGGGCCCGATGCTCGGATCCGGCGAGAGCACGTATTCGACGCCTTTGGGCCCGCGACGGCGGCGGCGCAGGCGCTCGGTCCAATCGTGGAAGGAGCGTTTCGAGACCAGGCCCACCAGCAGCCGCCCGCCGGGCTTGACCCAGCCGGCCAAGCGCTCGATCAAGGCCGGCCGGTCTCCGGGCGCGAGGCCCTCGAGCCGGAACAGGCAGGTGACCACCTCGTAGGCTTGCTCGGGCGGCGCGGGCTGCGCGGCGTAGTCGGCGCTCGGCGGCCAGACGAAGGCCTGGCCCCGCGGGCGCACCCGCGCCAGGCACCATTCGGCGACCTCGGGCGTGCGCTCGACCACGTCGAAGCGATAGCGCGGGCGCAGGCCGGCCAGGCGCTCCGCCACGATGCCGGTGCAGGGCAGCACGTCGAGCCAGCGGCGGCTGGGCTCTTCGCCCTCCGCCAGGGGCTGGTCGTGGCCGGGCAGGAGCTGCCCCAGGGCGGTCTCGAGGGCGCGCACTTCCCAGGGGCGCGGTTTGTTGTGGCGCAGGCCGTTCAGGACCCGCGCGCGCTGATAGATCGCCAGGTCCTCCGGATGCCAGTCGGCCGGGTTCGGCGAGGAGGGGATCGCGCGTCCGCCGTAGTGGTTCCAGTGCGAGACCGCGGACAGCGGCCGGCGCTTGGGGCCCTGCTTGGGCACGATCTTCGGATAGCCGACCGCCAGCACCGCGATCACCAAGCGGTCGTAGGGCAGGCCGACCAGCTCGCGCACCTGCTCGCGATCGCCGGTCTGGGTGATCCAGAAGGTGCCGAGCCCGAGCACCTGCGCCGCCAGGGACATGTTCTGAACCAGGGCGCTGGCGGACTGGATGTTGGCCCAGGCCTCCTCGGAGAAGTCGCGGCCGTAGGAGACGATGATGTTGACCGGCGCGTTGCCCATCTGGCTCGAGAGGGCCGCCAGCTTGCGGTTGATCTGCGGGTCGTCCACGGCCACCAGGTCCCACATCTGGTAGTTGCACGAGCTCGGCGCCCAGATGCCCGCGTGCATGAGCTGCTCGATCAGCTCGCGCGGCACCGGATCCATGCGGAATTTGCGGATCGAGCGGCGCGAATAGAGCGCGTCCCAGAAGTCCACGTGGGGCGTGGGGCCCACCGGCACTCCGATGTCGAAGTCCTTCGGTCCGCGCCCGGTGGGCGGCCGGCCGCGGGGCCGGGGCTC
>JBILNK010000058.1:0-23741 GCA_044375105.1 Planctomycetota bacterium | reverse complement strand
GCATAGCGGAAGTAGGTGGTGACAGTTCCAACATGAGTTGAATACTCAGTGCCCCCCCCTGTCGGGGTAGTTGCGGCCTGGTTCGCAAGCAGCAAGGCGCGTGACTGGCCGTAGATGGCATCGGACGCGGCTTCCGCCATGCGCGGCAGGGTGATAGCGAAAGTCTCCTGCAAGTAGCGGTTCATGGTGACAGAAAGGGGTGAATGTGACGGCGAGGCGACGCAGAAACGAACGTGGGCGGTGCCTCCGACCAGGACGAGGCTGGGGCCGAGGGGCTCGATCGCGGCGGCGACTTGGTGGAGCAGGGGGAGGGTCATTGGGGCTCGACTCGCGGGAGGCCGAGGCGGGCGATCAGTTCATGGGCTTGTTCGCGGCCGCGCAGGGGGTGCTGGCTCAGGTCGAGCCAGCATTGCAGGGCATCGGCGGTGGGCACTCCTTCGATCAGCGGCGCTGCGCGGAAGAGAGCTCTTGGGAAGGGCGGCCGCCGGATCTGGACCTCCGGCGGCTCGAGGGGGCCGGTGAGGCGCAGGCCAAGCAGCTGCAGGGAGTTCGGGCTCGGGTCTTCGTGATAGAGGTGCACGGGAGCCCCCACGACGTGGCCCACGCCCAGTTGTTTGCAGGCGGAGAAGAGCGCCAGGCAGGCGCGCGGCTGCTGGCTGGTTCCAAGCGCCCCGTGGGTCTTCCTGAGGGCCGCTGAGAGTCTTCCAAGGGCATCGCCGCCTGGCAGCAGGAACCTCGCGCCTCGCTCTCGGACCGTGTGCGCCACGGCGCCGCGCCATGCATCCAGCAGCGCTGGAATCCGCACGAGGCGGTGGCTTGCAGCGTTGCGATCGAGGAAGCCCAGGCTCTCCAATCCGGCCAAAACTCGGGAAACCGTGGACGTGGACAGATCGGCGGCCTTGGCGAGTTCGGCGTCCGTCTTCGCACGCAGTCGAGGGGCCCTGAGGAGGCTCGAGTCGATGTCGGGTGCGAGCAGGACCTTGAGCAGCCATTGCCCCTGATCGGTGAAGGGAGTCAAGGCCCGTTCAGGCGCAGGCCGTCGACCAACGTCGGGACTCTCGACCTCGATCTGGTACCGACCGAATCGGATCCAAGCCGCTCCGCTCGGATCGAGCAGTCCCCAATCGCCGCGGGGGTCGCTCCAAGCCTGATACTGCTTCAACCTGGCCGCCATGGAGGCCGTCAACGGAGTGCCCACGACCAGCGCGAGCGGGCGGCGATCGCGGCCCGCCGCAGCCCTTGCGGTCAAGATCGCCTCTGCGAGGGCCCGGCTCACGCTTTCGAAACTGGGGTTGCCGAGCACTCCCCGTAGAAGCACGAGGTACTCCTCCTTGGGGGTCTGCAACTGCAGCGCTTCGCTCGCTCCGCCAGGCCTGCCCGCCCCGGGAATCTGCAGCCCAGGCAGGGGACGCGCCGCCAGACCTTCGGACTCCAGGAGTTCCTCGAGCCGTCGATGGCCCTTGGCCAGGAGGGAGTCGAGCTTGGAAGGCATGGAGGCGGGGTGGAGGCTCGCGGCATTGCATACGTATCGCACGTTGCGTAATGATGCAATACAGTCCCCGGGCTCCTAGCTCGACTCGGGTCCCATTCGATGGACCGGGTGGCGGCCGTGGGGCGGTCAGCGGGGGGGCGGGGGCTGGCGCAGGTGGATCCAGAGGTGGCCGCGTTCGTCGAAGCGGGTGTCGAGCAGGGCGTAGCGGGCCAGGGCGGCGAGCTGGGCGACCATGGCCTGGCGGTAGGCGGGGTCCTGTTCGGCTTCGGCCATGGCCTGGCGGTGGGCCTCGGCGTAGAGGCGCGGGTCGTCGCCGGTAGGCGGGGGGGTCGGGGCGCCGCGCCAGGTGGTCAGCAGGGCTTCGGCGCGGCGGGACTGGGCGGTCTGCCAGGGCTCGAGGGCCGCTTCGGCGGCGGCCAGCTCGGCCTGGGCGGGGGCGAGGGCGGCGGGGTCGCTGGGCGGCCCGTCGAGCACCGTGTAGTCGCCGAGCGCCAGGTCGAGCCAGCCGTCGCCGTTCCAATCGAAGAGGGCCGGCTTGATGCGCTTGTCGGAGCGGCCCTGGCCGCGCTGGCCCCAGGGCAGGGGCTCGATCAGCAGCTCTTCGGGACCCAAGGCGGTCAGGCCGGGGCCGCTCAGGTTTGGGTACCAGACCAGCGAGCCGTCCTGGGCGCCGAGCAACAGGTCCAGGTCGCCGTCCCGGTCCCAATCGCCGAGCACCGGGGCCGCGTCGCCGCTCTCGCGGCGCACGGGCTGGCCTTGGACCAGGAACGGCCGCGGGGGCTCGAAACGAGGCGCGGGGAACGGGGGCAGGCCGAGGCCTGCAGTGGGCGACGGCTCGCCGGTTTGGTCGGCGACGAGATCGGCGCCCGGTTCGGCACCCGGCCCAGCGCCCTGCTCGGCGCCAAGGTCGGCAGGGCGGCTGGCGCGGCGAGCGTCGGCGCTGTCGGGTCCGCTCGTGCGGGCGCCGTCGGGCTCGATCGGGGGGGAGCGATCGGAGGCGGGAACCTGCGGCGCCGCCGGGATCCCGCGGGCCCAGAGCAGCTCGCCGTCCATGTTGCCGATCAGCAGGTCGAGCTGGCCGTCGCCGTCCACGTCGCAGGGCAGGGGCGTCGAGGCGTCGACCGCATCCAGCAGGGCGCCGTCCCCGGTGCGGAGCAGCTCGGCGGCCGCGAAGGAGCCGTCGGGCTGGCGTGCGAACCAATGCACCTGACCGAAGAAATCCCCGCTGAGCAGATCGCGGCGGCCATCGCCGTCGAGGTCCGCCAACTGCGGACCGAAACCGACGCATCACCCCGCGGGGATCGTGCCGGGCCCGCCGCCGGCTTCGAACCAGACCGCCGGACCGAAACGCGGCTGGCCCGCGCGGCCCAGGTTTCGGTGGATCGCGAGGCGCCCGCCGTTGAACTGGCCGAGCAGCAGGTCGGTCAGCCCATCGCCGTCCCAGTCGGCGAACAGGGGCGCCGCGTGGCCCAGGGGCAGGCTGTGGACCTGGCCATGAATCTCGAGCCGGAAGGGCTCGGCCAGGACGGGGTCCTGGGCCAGGTACAGGAGCAGCGCGAACATCGTTGCAGAAGCTAGCGTACGGGCGGCGCACGGGGGCCGCGCGCAGGCCGTCGACAGCCCGGGGCGCGCGGATCGGCGAGCGGCTCGAAGCCCAAAGCGCATCGACGCCGCCCCTGCGCGGCCGCCCGGCGGGGGAGCGGGGTCTGCGCGGCCTCTGGCCCTGCCTCGTGCCGACCGTTGGCCGGCGGAAGCGGGCCTCGGTTCCTCGCCGGGCCACGGCGCGGGTCAGCCCTGGCCGCCGGGCTGCGGCGGCCGTCGGGCCCACGCCGGTCAGGTCGTGCCTGCGCCGGTCAGATGGAGTCGAGGCCCCAGGCGAAGGGGAAGCGCGGGAGCTGGTTCGGAGCGCCACCCAGGGCGCGGGCGATGTGGATCGCGTTCTGGCTCTCGGCGCGGGGGGGCAGCAGGGCCTCGAGCAGCTCGCGGTCGGAGAAGCCCTGCAGCCGCTCCTGGGTGCTGGCGAGGTCCCGGTTCATGGCGGCGGCGATGCGCTCGAGAGCTTGGCGGCGATCGACCAGCTTGCCGAAGCCAAGCACGCCGCGGCGCGCTTGGGTGTCCAGGTCGCACAGGGTCTGGGTCACCGGCTGGGGGAACTCCGGCGCGATCACGAACAGGCACTGGGCTTGGTTGCCGCGCTCGGCGTAGTAGCGCTCGGCGTGGGCGCGGATCAGGCCCAGGACGGCCTCCGCTTCGCCGGCCCACTCGTGGATCACGTGGGCCAGGTCCTCGCCGCGGCCCAGGATCGCGTAGGCGATCGGCAGGTCGTCGCGGGTCGCCACCAGGACCCGGCAGCCGGGCACCGAGAGCAGGGCGCGGGTCTCGTCGAGGGAGCGGTGCACGCGCACCGGCTGGGAGACGTGCAGGACGTGCATCAGGCGCAGGTCGCGCTGCTCGTACTCGCGCACGCCCTGGGCCACGGGCAGGCGGTTCAGCACGTCGGGGGGCAGCGGGATGTCGACCTCGACGCCGACCGCGCGGTAGCCGCGCGCCAGGTAGAAGCCGGCGTCGTCGGCCCACAGCAGGGTCGCCAAGCAGCCTTCGCGGCGCGCGTACTCCTCGGCGGCGGCCAGGGCTTGGCTGGCCAGGCCCTGTTGGCGGTAGGCCGGGTCGGTGACCACCGAGCCGATCAGGCCCAGCTTGATCGCGCCGCCGGGCAGCACGAAGACCCGCGGAACGACCGCCAGGGCGCAGCGCGCGGCCTGCTCGTCGGCCAGCTGCACCACCTTGCCCGGGAAGCCCTCCTGGAAGGCCAGGGGATGGGTCTCGGCCAGGGGATGGACCGGGTGGAGCACGCGCTCCATCAGGGCGAGGGCCGGTTCGATGCCAGCGCGCAGGGCGAGGGTGGTGTTCATGGCTGAGGGAGCGGGGTCAATCGGAGGCCTGTGGGCCACGGGTGAGTGCCGCCTGCCGGAAGGCCTCCAGCAAGCGGTCCTTGACGGTCAGCGCGTCCTCCAGGGAGGCCCGGGCGGATTCGACCGCCTGGGACAGCTCGCCGGCGGAGCGCACCTGGGCGCCGCTGGTGCGGACTTCATCGGCGCGGCGCTCGAGATCCTCGAGCAGCGCGGCGAACAGGTGCCCCTGGCGAGTCCCGGAGGCGGGCGCGGCCGGGGCGGGGCCGGCCGGCAGCGGGCCGGCGATCGGGGCGGCCGAGGGGATCTTGGGGTCGCTCATGGCGTTTGGCGGAGGGGCGCGGGCGGTGCGGCTGCGGCGGCGCGGGGCTGGCTCCGGCCGCAGGGATCCGGGGCCGTCAACGCAGGTAATTGAGCAGGCTCAGGTTCAGCAGGCGCGAGCCCGCGGATTGGGACAGTTGCACGGCCAGTTCGGCCTGGGAGAGGTCGCTGATGGCCTGGGCCAGGTCGGCGTCGCGCAGCTCGCTGAGCTCGGCGCCGACGCGCAACTCGAGGTTCTGGAAGCGCTCCCCGGAGACCGAGAGGCGCTGGCTGCGGGCGCCCAGTACGCCGATGGACCGGGTGACGTTCTCTTCGTGGCGGGTCAGCTCGCCAAGCCGCGCGTCCAGGCGATCGGTCAGCTCGTCGAGGCTCCATTGAGAGGAGTTCTCGAGGTCCGCGGCGATCCCGGCCAGCACCGCGAACAGGTCGCTGGCGCCGCTGAACAGCGCCAGTTCGCTGCCGGCCTTGACCATCTGAGTTGCGTCGACATGCACACGGTTGCCGCTCTTCGGGTCGACCAGCTGGAGATCGGCGACACTGAAGTCGAGCGCCTGCGGCGTGCCCCCGCCGATCGAAATCTGAGCGTTGCCGGTCACGCTGGCCGTGACGTCCTGCAGCGTGAAGCCCGACAAGTCGAGGTGCAGGACCTCACCGTTCGCATCGTAAACCGCGAAGTCGGCCGCTTCCGGGCTTCCCGGCGCGGGCAGGGGCACCGGGGTCGAGCCGCCCAGACTGACCGTGCCCAGGGTGGCATCGATCAGCAGCGTGCGCGGCCCGACGAAGCTATCCGCGCTTCCACCATTGACAGGCAGGATGCCGAATCCGGCCAGGGCGGAGAGATCGCTGCCGCTGCGCTCGACCAAAATCTGGCTCTCGCCCAGGCCTTGGTTGGCCGTGACGCCCAGGCTCAGGCCCGTGTCGCCCACCAAGGACACGCCGGAGGGCTCGAATTTGGAGAAGATCTCGCTGCCGGGCAGGTTGATCGGCACCGGCACACCGGCGACGTCTACGAACTGTTCGAATCCATCGCCCTGGTAAAGCACCTGCCCGCCCTGCAACGCGAAGGGCGTGGTTCCTGTGCTCGTGCCAGCAAACAGATAGCGATCGCCGACACGGCTGTTGGCCATTTCGAGCAATTGCTCGGAGATGCCACGGAATTGCGCCGCCAAGACCTTACGGGCGCCCTCGTCCAGGGTGCCGTTCATGGCCTGGATCAGGTTGGCGCGGGCCTCGGCCACCAGGCCGCTGACGTCCAGTAGGTTCGAGGAAGCCGCGTCCAGCAGATCGCCGCCCGATTCGATCGCCTGGCGCGTCGCGCCGATGCTGGACAGTTCCCGCTGCCCGCGCAGGATGCGCGCCGCGACCGCCGGGTCGTCGGAGGGCTTGGCGACGCGCACGCCAGTCGAGATCTGCTGCTGGGAGGTCAAGAGCCGTGCGAAGTTGCTGCGCAGGCCCGCGAGCAGGCGGTCGTAGGGCTGGCGGGTGGTGTAGCGCTGGATCGTCATCGAGGGCTCCTCACAGGATCGAAAGCAGCTCGTCCTGCAGGCGGGTGACCACCGACAGGTACTGGGCCGCGGTGGCGTAGGCCTGCTGGAAGCGGGTCAGGTCGACCAGCTCCTCGTCCGCGTTGACGCCCGAGACCGAATCGCGGCGCTGCTGGAGCGAGGCCAGCACCTGGTCGGCGGTGTCGAGCGAGAGCTCCATGGTGGCCAGGTCGAAGCCCAGGCCGCCGATCATCTCGTCGTATCTCGAGCCGAGGGTGCGGCCGTCGAGCAGGGCCAATTCCTGGGTTTCGATCTGGCCTAGGGCCAACAGCGCCTGGTTGCCGCCGCTGGTGCCGGTCCAGGAGGCGGCGATCAGGTCCGGGTCCGCGGCGAGGTCGGAACGCACGGCGATCGTCTGAGCGTCGGAGCCGACGAAGAACCCATTGAGGCCGAGGGCCACCAGCACGTCGGCGCTGTCGGAGTCAGCCCGGGCTTCGATGGCGAAGCGGCCGTCCGAGGAGCCCGAGAGCTCGCCCAGGGACACCGCCACTTCGATGCCGTCGATCACCGCCAGGGGCGTGCCCGGCTGATAGCCGGCTCCGATGTCGAGGGTCGCCACCAGGGCTCCCGTGGAATCGAAGACCTGCAGGCCGAGCCCCGGGGTCGTGCCCACCGTGCCGTCGCCGGTGACGGCGAACACCAGCTGCTTGTCGACGGCGCCCGTGAGGGCTCCGGAGACGCTGATCGCCGCGGCGTCGTCGCTGCCCTGCGCGGTCTGACCGACCTTGCCGGACAGGCCCAGGGCCGCCGCGGCGCCGCCGCCGGTCAAGCTGAAACTCTGGCTGCTGCCGGCGCCGGCGCTGGTCAGCTGCAGGAAGCCGCCCACGGCATGCGCTTCCAGTCCGGCGCCGCTGAAGCCGGCGTCGTTGTTCAGGAATTCGGCCAGTTGCTCGGCGCTGACTTCGGTCGCGTCGGGGAAGCTGCCCAGCGGGAAGGCGACCGAGACGTTGGCGGGGCCGCCCGCGGGCACGGCGAAGTCGAGGCCGCTGCCGGCGGGCAGATTGTAGGGGCCCTTCGAGGCCGAGCCGAGCTTGGCCTTGCCGCCGGACAGGGTGCCGGCCCCGTCGGGGTCCGGATCGAGGCGGTTCGAGAAGTCGAAGCGCAGGCCCGCTTCGGCCACGATCGAAAGCTGGTTCTCGGCGTTCAGGCTGGCGCCGATGCCCGGTACCGAGCCCAGGGCCGCCAGGAACTCCCCCACCGTGGTCGTTGCGGGATCGATGGCGATCTGTTGGCTCCACTGCTCGCCGCTCTGCTCGTCGAGCACGTTGACGGTCAGCTCGCCCTGCAGCAGGTCGAAGGGCAGACCGGAATCCGCCAGCAGCTGGTCGCTGAGCTGGCCGTTTCCGTCGAGGTCCTGCAGCGGATTGCTGCCGACCAGAGAGGTGAAGCCGCCGCCGCTGGGGATGCCGGTCGAGTGGGCGCTGTTGACCGCGTGGATCAGGCCCTTGGCGAGCTGGTCGAGCCCGCCGGTCAGGTCGGAGATGTCCTGATCCTGGAGCGCCAAGAGCGCGGCGATGCGACCGCTCTTGGGGCTCAGGTCGTAGGCCGAGCCCTCGAGCTGCACCGCCAGGGCGCCGCCCGCCTGCTCGCTGGTGGTCAAGCGCATGGAGCGATCCGCGGCCACCACCAGGTTGCCTTCCACGTAGACGCGGTAGGTGCCGTCGCGGTCCTCGCGCACCTCGACCTGCGAGAGGTTCGCCAGGGCTTGTACGGCCACCTGGCGCTGGTCGCGCAGCTGGTTGGCCGGGTCGCCGCCGGGCTCGAGGGTGCGGATCTGCCGATTGAGTTCGGCGATCTGCTGGGCCAGGGCGTTGGCCTCGGCCACGCTGGTGCGCAGGGCGTCCTTGACCGAGCCGCCCACGGCCTGGAGTTGGTCGTAGACCTGGTTGAAGCGCTGCCCCAGCTGGATGCCGCCCTGCACCAGGTTGCTGCGCAGGATGCCGTCGGCGGGGTCGCCGGTTAGCTGCTTGGCGGCCGCGAAGAAGCTGTCCATGGACTGCCCCACGCCGGTGCCGTCGAACTCGCCCAGGGCGAATTCGATCTCCTGGGCGGCGGCGTAGCGCTCGGCCAATTGGGCGCGCACGCCGAGCTGGCCCAGGATGCGGCTCTCGAGCAGATGGTCGATGGCGCGCGTGATCGTCAGGGCATCGACGCCCGTGCCGATGCGCACGCCGTTGCGCTCGAGGCCCAGGGCCTGCACCAGCTCGACGCGCTGGCGCGAGTAACCCGGCGTGTTGATATTGGCCAGGTTGTTGCCGATCGTGTCCAGGGAGGATTGGGCCGCGATCAGGGCCTTGAGGCCCGTGGAGACGCCTTGCAAGCTCATGCGCGCACCTCGACGAAGCGGCCCGCGGCTCGCTCGGGTTCGGCCAGGGGGTCGACACCCAGGAGCTCGACCAGCACGGCGCGTAGCACCTGACCTTGGACGCGGCCCACGGCCAGGGCATCGAGCAGCGCCTTGCGTCCGGCTTGGTGGGCAGCGAGCAGATCGCCGCGCAGGCGGGCCAGGCGCTCGCCGGCGGGGCCGGCGCGCTCGACCAGCGAGCCCAGGCTCAGGGTCCGGCCGCGCACACCCAGGGCGCGGCCGATGCGCTCGAACAGCTGGCCCAGCTCGAGCAGCCGCCCTTCGCGGCCGCTGGCCAATTCGGCCAGGGCCTCGGCGCCGCCGCGGATGGCCTCGGCACCGGCCGTGGAGAGCTCGCGCTGGTGCTCGCGCAGCGCCGCCAGCAGCCGTTCTTCGGCCTGCACCTCGCGCTGGACCCAGGCCTCGACCTGGCGCAATTCGCCGAGCCAGTTCACGGGGCCTCCTGCGCGTTGCGCCCGCTCAGGGCCGCCGCCCGGAAGCCCTCGAGCATGCCCGAGAGATCCACGGCCCCGGACTTGGCCAGGCTCTGGCCCAGGAAGTCGTCCATCCAAGCGTCGTAGGTGTCGCTGCCGGCGCCGCTGCCGAAGAAGCCCTCGCCGAGCCCCCGGCGCAGCTCCTTGACCATCAGCGTCGAAAAGTACTCCTCGAAACGCTTCTGGGCCTCCTCGGGCCGCTCCCCGTCGGCGGCCTGCTCGAGGCGGCGCAATTCGGCTTCGCGGCCCTGGCCGCGGGCCAGCTCGGCCTCGAGGGCGTTGATTCCAGGGGTTTCGATCGGTCGCAGGGTCATGGCAGCTCCTTCGATCACTGGACGATCAGTTCGCCGTGCAGCATGCCCGACTGGGCCATCGACTGCAGGATGTCGATCATGTCGCGCGGGGTGACCCCGAGCACGTTGAGCACCTCGACGACCTGGCTCAGGTCGGCGGCGCCCTGTACCAAGGCCAGGCCGCGGTTCTCCTCTTCGATCACCAGGTCGGTGCGCGGCAGCACCGCGGTCTGTCCCTGGCTGAGGGGCCCGGGCTGGCTGGCCTCCGGCGTCTCGGAGACCGTCACGGTCAGGTTGCCCTTGGTGATCGCCCCGCGGGAGATGCGCACCTCCTCGCCCAGCACGATCACGCCGGTGCGCTCGTTGACCACGATACGCGAGCTGGCCTCGGGCTCGAACTGGATCGCCAGCAGCGAGCTGACGAAGCGCACCCGGTCCGACTCCTCGAAACCGACGGGCGGCACGATCCGTACGCTGGAGGAGTCGAGCGGCGTGGCGCTGCCCGGATAGACCGCGGAGATCGCGTCGGCGATGCGCACCGCGTTGCCGAAGCCGGCGGACTTGGCGTCCAGGTCAAGGTAGACCACGCCCTGGTCGGTGAACAGTTGGGTCGGCACTTCGCGCTCGACCTTGCAGCCCTGGGATACCAGGCCGACGGTCAGGAAGTTGCGGCGCGCGTTGGCGGCGTCGCCCCCGGCAGAGAAGGCGCCGGTGGTGACCGGGCCCGCGGCGGTGGCGTAGACGGTCGATCCGGTCGGATCGGTCAGCTCACACCACACCAGGGTGCCGCCGACCAGACTCTCGGCGTCGTAAAGCGAAGAAACCCGCGCATCCAAGCGGCGGCCCGGCTTGACGCCCGGCGGCAGGCTGGCCTCGACCCACACCACGGCGATGTTGTTGGAGGCCAGCTGGGCCGGATCCAGGTTGATGTTGGTGATCTTGAGCAGGTTGCTGAGCTTGATGCGAGCTGCGTTGCCCGAATCGCCGGTGCCGCTCAGGCCGGTCACCAAGCCGATGCCGTAGACCTGGTTCGACTCCTGGCCGCGCACGGTGGCCAGGTCCCGCACGCGCACCCGCGTGCGCCCGTCGCTGCCGCGCGCCAGCGCCGGGTCGATGCGCGGACCGCGCACCACGTTGGCGCTCGATTCGAGTTCGGGCTGCTCGGGCGCTTGGATGCCCATCTGCCAGAGGTGCAAGCGGGTCTGGGCGTCGAGGCCCGGAGGCAACTCGAGCTCGAGGCCGGCGCCCGGTGTGGGCAATTGCAAGGGGCTCGCGGCCGGGGCGGCCGGCTTCGTCGGCGCGGAGGCCGACAAGGGCGCCGGCGCGCCGGGGGCCAGCGGCCAGAGCGCCTCCTGGGGCTGCTGGGCGAGCAGCGGCCCCATCGGGAGCAGCGCCAGCAGGGCGCGCGCGCAGGACTCGAGGATCGTCATCGGCTAGCTCGCTGGGCGTCAGAAGGGCCAGAGCCAAGCCATGGCCTGGTGGATCTTGGCGCCCAGACCGTTGCGGCGGGTGGCGCGCGTCAGGGGCCCATCGCCTACGTAGGAGATGCGCGCATCGGCGACCAGCTCACTGGCCACGGTGTTGAGCGGGGTCACGTCGAAACGACGCACTACGCCGGTGAACTCGATCAGTTTGGTCTGGTTATCGATGCGGATCTCGCGCCGCCCGGAGAGCACCATGTTGCCGTTGGGCAGCACGTCGACGACCATGGCGGTCAAGCGCGCTTCGAAGCTGTCGCGCTTGTTGACCTGGGCTTGCCCCGAGAATTGGTCATTGCTGTTGGCGGCCAGATCCGGCAGCGTGTTGAAGAAGCCCGGCTTCAGGTTGAAGCTGGTCATCTCGTAGTTGAGATTGGTCGACTTGGCGATGTCGGTCTGGTCCTCGTTGGTGACGTTCTGGCGCTCCAGGATGATCACCGTCAGCAGATCGCCGGGGCGGCGCGCGGTCTTGTCGGCGATCGGGCCGATCGGGCCGCGCGAGGCGTCGTAGATCGAGCCCGGGCGAGTCTGAGCGGAGGCCTGTCCGGCGGCCGCGGTCAAGAGCAGCAGGGCCAGCAGGGGCCGGAGCCACGGGCGGGTGTGGATCGAGTTCATGGGCGCGGTCGGTTGGGGCGGCGTTCAGCGCTGGCTGGCCAGGGCGGGTTCGGGATCGAGGGACACGACGACCAGGTCGCGGCTTTGCACCACGGCGCGCATCTCGCGCTGGGAGCCGGCCAACTGGATGCGGATGCGGTCGCCGAGCGAGCCCGAGTCCAGAGCCACGCCCAGGGAGCGGGCGGCCACGGAACCGCGGCGGACTTCGACGAAGAGCGTGTTGCCGGCCAGGATCGCCAGGGGCCGGTGCACGTCCTGGGCGCTGATCGGCTGGCCCGCGCGCAGGGCCCGCGAGCTGAGCGCGCCGGCGGCCATGGCCAGGGTCAGGGGCGTGACCTGCCCGGGCTGCTTGGGCAGGCGTTCGAGCTTGAAGTCCTGGACGCTGAGGGTCTCGCCAGGGGCCACGTCGCGCACCAGCACCGGCAGTTCGACCCATTCCACCGCGCGGTAGGGCAAGCGCAGGGTGCGATAGAGGGCCCCGTCGGTGTAGACCTCGAGGCTGACCTCGACGGCGTTGCTGGCCAGGTTCTGGCCGGCGAGGCGCGCCACGAGGCGTGCGGGCTCCGCGCCGGCGGGCACCGCCAGGTCGGCGGGCTCTGCGAGGGGCAGGAACTCGATCGTACGTCCGCGCTGCAGGTCGGTCAGAGCGGCGGCCCCCGCTTCGCGCTGGGCCGCGGCCGTGATCGTTTCGGTCGCGGGCCAAACCCGCGTGTGGCGCTCGCCCAGAAAACGCAGGGATTCACCCGGGAAGGCCCGTGCCAGCTCCTGGCCGAGCCGCTCGGCGCTGAGCACGCGGCTGAAGCCCGGCGCCGGCGTGTAGCCCAGGGAATAGGCCCGTAGCCGCTCGACCTGCTGCAGATCGGGGCCTTCGATTCGGACCACCTGACCGAGGGACAGCTGCCGCCCGGCGACGTGGGCCTCGCGGGGCAGGCTCAAGCTGGCCTGCCCGGCGGCGCCGCCGACCAGGAGCAGCAGGGCCGAAGCCAAGAGCAGGGCGCGTTTCAAGGCGATCATCAGCGCACCAGGTTGGAGACCTGCTGGAGCATCTCGTCGCCGACGCGGATCGTGCGGCTGTTGACCTCGTAGTTGCGCTGGGCCTGGATCAGCTCGATCAGCTCCTCGACCACCTGCACGTTGGAGCGCTCGCGCATGGCTTGGCGCAGGAAACCGGTGCCGTCCTGGCCGGGCACGCGCTGCACCGCCGGGCCGGAGCTGCCGGTCTCCTGGTACAGGTTGTCGCCCGAGGCCTTGAGGCCCGCCGGGTTGGTGAAGTCGAACAACAGGATCTGGCCGAAGCTGTTGATCTGGCCGCCCGGGGTCTGGCCCGAGACCGTGCCGTCCTGGCCGATGGTGATCGCCGTGGTGCCCTCGGGCACCACGATGCGCGGCTCGAGGAAGTAGCCGTCGACCGTGACGATCTGACCGACGGCGTCGCGCCGGAAGGTGCCGTCGCGGGTGTAGCGGAACTCGCCGTTGCCGAGGGCCACCCGGAAGAAGCCGTCGCCCTGGATGCCGAGATCGAACTCGTTGCCGGTCAGCTCCAGGTCGCCTTGGGTCTGCAGCTTGATCGAGGAGCCGACCTCGGTACCCGAGCCGATCTGCAGACCGGTGGGCGCGGCGATGTTGCTGCCGGTCAGCGCGCCGGGCTCGCGGTAGGTGCGATAGAGCAGCGAGCGGAAGGACAGGTGGTCCTTCTTGTACGCCGTGGTGTTGGCGTTGGCGATGTTGTTCGCGATCGCGTCGACCTGCATCTGCTGGGCGAGCATGCCGGACGCGGCGGTGCGCATGGCGCGGATCATGGAGCGGCGGGGGGGCGGGGGGATCCGGGATCAGTTGGGGCGGTACAGGCGCTGGTAGCTCTGGTCCATGGTCTCGACGACCCTGGAGGAGATCTCGTAAGCGCGTTGGTTGGCGATCAGCTGGACCATCTCGTCGATGGCGCTGGCGTTGGAGGTCTCGAGGTTGCCCTGCTGCACCTCGGCGTCGGCGACGGTCTCGCGTGCGCCGGGCCGCGGGCGCCAGAGGCCGCGGTCCAGCTCCTCCAACCGGCCGTAATCCTCGAAATCGACCAGCTTGAGGCGGCCCAGGCGCTGGTTGCCTTGCGTGACCTCGCCGCTCGCATCGACGACCGGATCGCCGCGCGAAGGGTCGATGGGCCCGAGGCGCGTTTCCCAGGCCACCGGCCAACCCACGTCGTTGACCCACTCGCCATCGGCTGTGATGCCGAAGCTGCCGTCGCGGGTGTAGAGTTCGCCGCTCGGCGATTCCACGGCGAAGAAGCCCTGGCCGCGCAGGGCCAGGTGGTAGGGATGCCCGGTCACCTGCAGGTTGCCCTGCGAAAAGTCCTGCCGGCCGCGCACGCCCACGGTCTGGTTCTGGCCGGCCGGGTGGTTGACCAGGAAGCTCTGGTGGGTGGCCTCGGTGCGCTTGAAGCCGGCCGTGTTCAGGTTGGCCAGGTTGTGGGCCGTGAAATCGATGCGCCGCTCGGCGGAGCGCATCGAGCTGATGGCCAGATAGAGACCGCGGTCCATGCCCGTCCCCACGCAGACCCCATGCCAAGCGCCCCCCCCAAAGCGTCCGCCGACGACGCTAGCCGCCCCCAGCGACCTCCCGGCCCCCCTCCCGGCCCCCCTCCCGGCGGCCTCCCGGCGGCCTCCCGGTGCCCTGCAGGCGCCCCGCAGGCCCCCCCCGCACGCCCCAGCCTCGCTCCCACCCCGCCGGCCTCCCCGGAAGGACTTTCGCCCCCCCCGTCATCCAGGCCCTGCCATTCCTTCCGAGCGACCCTGCCCAGCCCTCCGCCGCCCGGCCTCGAAACGGCCACCTCGTCTGCGCCCCCCTACGTCGGACACCCTCGCGTCCTGGAGGCCGACCCTGGCAACTTCTCGCAGGTGGAATGGGCCATCCGCCGTGCTGGGAGTTGGATTGAGATTCTGCCCGGATCGGGTATCGCGGAAGCTTTTTCCCCAGCGATTCGCGCCGCTCCCCGATCAGGCCGTGCGCCATGCTTGGCCTGGCATGCTCCGCTGCATGAATCGGTCGAACATCGGCACGGTGAAGGCGGTGTCGCCGTGGCTCGGGCTCCAGATCATGCCTTTGGCGATCAATTGACCGCGGGTCGGACCCAGGGCCGTGACGGGCCGATCGAGCACGGCGGCGATATCGCCCGATCGATGGGGGCCTGGACCCAACTCGGCCATGGCACGCAGGTATCGCCGCTCCGCAGGCGTCAGGCGATCCAGCCGCACACGGAAGAAGCTCTCATCAAGGGCAGCCACGGCGTAGGTCGAGGCGGCCTGGACATCGGCTTCTGTGATCGGTGAGCGGGCGGCCACATCCCACACATGCTTGCCCCATTCCTGGAGGAAGTACGGATACCCCGACGTCTCCTCGAGGATCCGGTCGAGAGCACGGGGCTCGAAGGCCACCTGCTGTTCGGCGGCTGGTATCTCGAGGGCCGCTCGAGCTGCTGATTCGTCGAGAGCCCCAACCAACGGAAAGTCGAACAAGCGTTCGGCGTAGGATTTGGCTCTGCCCATGCGACCTGGAAGTTGGGGCAACCCGGCGCCAACGAGCATCACGGGGAGCTGTCTCTGAGCGACCCGGTGGAGCGAGGTGATCAAGGCTGCCAGTTGCTCCTCCGGCACATATTGGAGCTCGTCCACGAACAGGATCAGTGCGGTTCGGGCAGCTTTGGCGGTCTCTCCAGCCGCTTCCAACAAGGCTTGAAGGTCATGTTCCAGGTCGCCGTTGTCCGCAAGGCCCGGCTCCGGATCGAAGTCCATCCCGACTTCGATGTCTTGATAGGTCATCCGCAGGCCTTTTGCGAATCCGGCCAGTGCCTGGAGCGCACGTCGAGCCAAGGCTCGGGCCGCTTCGACCCGCGATAGGCGCTGCAGTGCTTGTCGAAGCTGAGGAGCGAGAATGGCGGGTAGGGAACGTCCCTCGGGAGCTTCGATCCGTAGGGTGTGCAAGCCTGCAGCCTCGGCATCCAGGCGCATTCGATCGAGCAGCACGGTCTTGCCGACGCCCCGCAGGCCGACCAGCAGGAGGCTCTTGGCGGAACGGCCTAGCCTGATGCGCTCTGTGGCGATCCGAACCGATTCGCGCAGGTCGTCCCGGCCAGCCAGTTCAGGGGGCGGGGTGCCCGCTCCAGGGGCATAGGGATTCGAAACCGGGTCCATCGCTGCAGGTTATAGCGAGTTTAGCCATCTTACAAGCGCAGCATAAGATGGCTAAACTCGCTATAACTCCGCTCCCGCGGGGGCTGCGGGTCTGGCCGGGCAGCCTGGCAGGCCCCTGGTGCGCCTGAGGGGGCGGCCATGGCTAGAGGCGTGCCGATCCGGTCGAGTCGGCGCTGCGGGCTGCGGGTCCGGGTGGGGCCTGCGGCCGCCGGGGAGCTCGGTCAGCGTTTGAGGGCGGAAAGCAGGGGGCGCTCGACCCAGCGGTAGAGGGCCAGGGAGCTGGCGAAGGACAGGGCGGCGACCCCGGCCAGGAAGAGGCGCGGCCAGGCCTGGATCGGGGTCGGCAGGTGGGCCCAGGGGGTCAGGGCGGCCACGATCACGAAGCCGTGCCAGAGGTACAGGGAATAGCTGGCGTCGCCGAGCTGGGCCAGCCAGCGCGGGATCGGCAGGGGCCGGCGGCGCTCGGCCGGGACCAGCCAGAGCACCAGGGCGGCAGAGCCCAGGGCGAACAGGATGCGCGGCTCATCCCGGCCGGTTTCGAGGTGCCAGGCGGCGCCCAGCAGCAGGGCCGCGGCGCTGGCCGACAGCCACAGGGCGGCGGCGGCGGGCCGCAGCAGGCGCTCGCCGAGGGGCCGGCGGGCGAGGTCCGCCACGGCCAGGCCGAACAGGAAGTGCCAATGCAGCGGCGTGCCCAGGAAGGCGGCCCACCAGGGCCAGCCGTCGGTGCCGCCCGCCAGGGACACGCAGAGGAGCCCCGCCGCGGCGGCGGCGCAGAGCCCGAGGCCGAGGCGCGACCCGCCCCACACGGCCAGCCCGAACAGGGCGTAGAACAGCGCTTCGTGCCGCAGGGTCCAGGCCACGTCCAGGAGCGGCCAATCCGGGTGCGGCAGCAGCAGGTAGGAGGTCGCGATCACCGAGAGCTCGGTCTTGTGGGGGCTGGCCCCGGGGCCGCCGAGCAGCAGATAGGCCAGCTTGAGCGTCGAAAGCAGCGCCAGCAGCGGCCAGACGCGCACGAAACGGCGCCAGGCGTAGGGTCCCACGCGGCCGGGCCGGCCCAGGTCGCCGCGGTGCACGTGCAGCAGGATGAAGCCCGAGAGCACGAAGAACAGGTCGACCCCCAGGTGGCCGGCCGCGAACCATTCCGGCACCAGCCCGGGCCCCTGGCGCAGCTCCGAATGGAAGTGCAGGTGCTCGAAGACCACCGCGCCGGCCGCCACGCCGCGCAGGGCCTGCAGGGAGCGGAGGTGATCGCGCGGCGCAGCGGAGGTCATGGCGAGCCCGGGCGGCGCACTCTAACCCGGGGCCGCGGGCCCCGCGCTCAGGGCAGCGGCTGGAGGGCGATGCGGCGGAACTGGATCGGGGCGCTCTCGGCTTGGATGGCGATGGCGCCCCGTTCGAGGCGCGCGGGGAAGCCGAGGGCCAGCAGGCGCCGGGCGTCGGCGTCGTCCGGGTCGAGGGTCGGCTGGCTGTAGCTGAGCACGCTCCGGCCCTCCAGCCGGTGCTCGATGCGCTCGGCGCCGTCGACCCAGACCTCGACCTGCACCCAGCCGTCGCCGCGGAAGGTGCGCGAGTCGGAGTCGATGCAATGGCGCCGGTCGACGGCGCCGCCGAGGGTCACCAGGGTGCCCGGCGTGCACAGGTTCCCGTTCGGGCGCTCCCCCTGAGCTTCTGCGCCGAGCAATTGGGCCTCGAGCGACACGGGGAATTCCTGCTCGAGGGCCAGCGTGGCCGGCGGCTGGCAGTGCAGCATCAGGCCGTTGTTGCGCCAGGCCCAGCCGGGCGCGCCGGGGGCCTGCTCGCCGACAAAGCGATATTCGGCCAAGAGCCGATAACGCGAAAATTCGCCCTCGTGGTAGAGATGGCCGAAGCGCCCATCCCAGGCTTTCCCGGGGGCGTAATCGACGCACAGGAGCCCGTCGCGCACGGCGAAGTGCTGGCCCGGATCCGTGCCCAGGGGCAAACCGGAGAACTTGGGGGTCCAGCCGGTCAGGTCGCGGCCGTTGAACAGCTCGATCCAGGCGGGTTCGCCGCCCGGCGCGGGCGAGTTTTCCGCGCTGCTGCCCGCGACCGGCGGCGCGACCGGCGCGCTGCTGCAGCCGCAGGCCAACAGGCCCGCGGCGAGCGATCGGGGCAGCATCCAGCGTGCAGCGGGGCGCGCCGGCGCGGGGGGCAAAGCCTGCGCATCCGGCCGAGCAGCGCGCCGGAGCGTCGCGGGCTGAGCCGGCGGCGCGCCCGCGGAACTCGCGGATCCGGCCCGCGCCCCGCGCCCGACCGCTGGCGACAGCGGCCGCGCTGGCATGGGCTGAATCTGGAACTGGAATCGGTTGCCGCCGGAATCGGTCGTTCGGGAGCGCGCCATCCTTGCGACTATACTCGCGCACTCGCCTCCGCCCGGGGGAGCTTCCATGGAAACGATCGCTCTGCTCGTAGCCGCGTGGCTCTTGATCGGCCCGATCGCGGCTTTGGTGATCGCCATGCGAAGCGCCAGGCTCGAGCGCGAGAAGAGCGCCCAGCTGCAGGACCTGCGCCGGCGTTTGGAGGTGCTCGAGAAGTCGCTCCAGAAGAGCGCTTCGGAGAAGCGTGAGGCCGCGCAGCCGCTGGCGTCGCCGCCGCCCCTGCCGGGGCCGCGCCCGGCGGCCGTGGAGGCCCCGGCGCCGGCCTCCCCGACCGCAGTCGCCGCCGAGACGCGGGGCGCCCAGGCCGCGGCGACCCCAACGGGGCCAAGCGAGGAAAAGGCGCAAACTCCCGCGTCCCGAGCGATCCCGGAAACGGCTGGGCCGAGGGGCAAGGCAGCAACGTCCGAATCGCCCCGCGGCGTGCGCCCAGGGGCCCCGCCCCCCGCGCTGCAGGACGCCCTCGGCCGAATGCGGGCGATCCCCTGGGAACGGCTGCTGGGCGTGTCCGGAGCCGCGCTGGCCGGAGGCCTGCTGTTCGCGCTGGCGGCGGTGCTGCTGTTCAAGCACGCCTTCGACGAGGGCTGGGTCCGGCCGCCCGTGCGCATCGGCCTCGGCTACGCCGCGGCCCTCCTGTGTTTGGGGGCCAGCTGGCGATTGGAGCGTTCGAAAGCCCAAGCCCTGCCCGGGGCCCTGGCCGGCGCGGGCCTGGTGGCGGCCTACGCATCCACCTGGGCCGCCCATCGCTTGTATGGGTATCTGAGCGAGGTCGGAGCCCTGCCGCTGTTCGTGGGCATCACGCTGCTGGGCGGTTGGCTGTCCGTGCGACGCCGCAGCCCGACCACGGCGGCGATCGGGCTGCTCGGCGGCTACGCGACGCCCCTGCTGCTGATGGTCCGGGAGCCGAGCGCCCTGAGCTTCTTCGGCTATCTGCTGCTCCTGCAGCTCGGCGTCCTGTGGGTCAGCCTGCGCAGCCAGCAGGCCTGGCTGCCGCTGGCGGCGCTGCTGCTAGCCAGCGGGCTGCAGGTGTCCTGGTGGCTGCGGTATGGGGACACGACCAGCGGCTATGTGTTGCTGCTGGCGCTGGGCCTGCAGGCCACGCTCGCCACGGCCGTTGGCATGGGCGCCCGCTGGCCGCTCTTGGACCTGTCGCGCAGCCTGACCTTGGTCGGGGTGGGTTTGTGGGCCACGCTGCTGGCCGCCGACGGCGACTGGCTGGATGTGGGGCCGGGCCTCGGCCTGCTGCTGGCCTTGGTCCTGGGAGCGGCGCTGTTCGTGGACCGACGCTTGGCACCGCGGCTGACTTTGGCTCCCTTCCTGGCCGGCGGCAGCGCGGTCGCCATGGCGATCGCCTGGGAAGCGATGCGGCACACCGGACCCGGGACGATGGCCGCCGGGCTGCGCACGGTGCTGATCGGGTCCCTGCCGTTGCTGGTGCTGTTCGTCGAGGGCCTGATCGGACGCGGGACGGCGGGGACCTGGCGGCGCGCCCTGCCCGGCGCGGTCGGCGGTCTGATGGCGGCTGTGAGCCCGCTGGCCCTGGGCCTGGGCATCAGTGCGGGCAACCAGCTGGCGCTGCTGCTGCCCTTCTCGCTGGCCCTGCTGGTGCTGTGGACGCGGCCAGCGCCTGACATCTGGGCGCCCTTGAGGCCAGAGCCCCTGGCGGCCGCGGCGGCCCTGCTGTCGATCGGCGGCGCCCTGGTCTTCCGCTCGATGCTCGGGCACGCGCCGGGGCTGGGCGGCCCTGCGCAAGGGCTCCCTGGCGGTGTTGAGCCTGGCCCTGGCCAAGCTGTTCCTGTTCGATCTGTCCTACCTGCGCGGCCTCATGCGCGTGATTTCGATCGCCGGGTTGGCCAGCAGCCTGGTGCTGGTTTCCTGGATCTATCAGCGCTTGGTGTTCAATACCCGCAACGAATCCGCGCCCCCCGCTGGGGCCTCGTCCGGCGACGGTCCCTGAGCCGCCACCCGGCGAGCGCCGGGGCGCTGGATCGGCCGATCGGCGCGGTGGGAACGGCCCGCGCTCGAGCTCCAGCCGTTCTCGCTTGCGCCGATCAGGGTTTGCGCTGGATCAGCAGGTACTGGTAGCCGATCGGGTCGACGCTGCGGTTGGAGTTCTCGAACACGTCGACCTGCACACGGCGCGCGCCGGCGGAAGGTTCCAGGGTCACGAAGGGCATCGGATCCGCTTGGGTGTCCGATTGGATCACCTGGCCGTCTTCGCGCACGGCCAGGTCGATATCGATGCCGCCGGGCGAATAGGCGAGGAACACCACCAACCGATCGGCGGGCACTTCGTGTTCGAAGGTCAGCGGCTGATCGACCAGCACATGGCGGCCTTGGTAGAGCACCTCGAAGGTCAGACCGTTCTGCTCCAGGCTGTCGGCGTAGGAGGCCTCCATCTGGGCGAACAGCTCCGCGTCGCCGATCACGAAGGGTTCGGTCTGCCCGTCGAGCAACCGCAGCTTGATGCCATCGGAGGCCAGGCCGGTCAGGTAGATCTCGGTCCCCTCCGGGATGCCTTCGGGCAGCGCCAATTCGACCTCGAGCAGGTCCCCATCCGCGGGGAAGTGGGTCACGAGCGGCAGCGAATCCGAGGCGGTGTCGGCGTCAACCAGCTCGCCATCGACGCGCAGGAAGAGGTCGATGTCGAACTCTGGATCCGCCAGCGCTTGAACGCTGATCTGGCCCTCGCCGCTGCAGGCGAAACGCCAGATCGGGCGCTCCGATCCGCCGCTGGCGTAGAAGCTCTGCTCGAGGAACCGCCCGGCTACGGCCCAATCCTCTTCGAAGGCGATCTCCGCGGGCTGGTACTTGTAGATCATCACCTGCGCGGTCGGCTGCCCCATCAGCTGATCGGCCACGGTCAGGTGGTAGCGCAGCTCGACGCGCTCACCGAACGGGCCCGCGCTGACCAAAGGGAAATAGTCGCTCGAGTTGTCGAGCGCCAGGGGCTCGTCGTCGTCGCTGCCGTCGAACAGGTAGCCGTCCACGTCGGTGCCGTCCGAGCTGGCCGCCAGGAACAGGTAGCGGAAGCCCGGCTCGAGGTTGACCGGCAGCGTCAGGCCTTCGTCCGAGAGCGCCAGGCTGCGGCGCAGGACCAGATTCGAGGAATCGAGCCCCGGCACGCCGTCCGCCGCGGCGTGCTGGCTGGCGAGCAGCTCGAGCAACTCGAGCGGCGGCAGGAGCAGCTCGCCGAGGCGCAGGCTCCAGACTTGATCGCGCTGGCGCTGGCGCAGGTCGTATTCGGGCTCGAGCAGCTCGGCCACCAGGTCGACCCGCTGACCGTAGGCGAAGCCGAAGCTGGTGCGCTCGCCGGAGCCGCCGGTGTTGTGTTCGGCGGCCGAGATCACGCCGATCACACGCCCGCTGCGGTCGAGGATCGGGCTGCCGCTGGCCCCGCCGACCACCGGTCCGCAATAGTGGATCAGGTGGCAATCGGCCCAGGGGGCGCGCTGGAAGAAGAAGTCGGTCTTGGCGGTCACGTGGCCCGGCACGGCGTGCAGGGTCGGGAAGCCGGAGATGCCCTCCGAAGGAAAGCCCAGATAGACCACGCGCTCGGAGAGCTTGGGTTCGCTGGTGCGCGGGTCCGCCAGCGGCAGGGGCTTGCCGGTGGCACCGGCCTCCACGTCGATCACGGCCAGGTCGCCGACCGGGATGAAGGACAGGTTCTGGGCAGCGTCCGGGTCCTGCTGGGCGCGCACGACGGTGCGCTTGAGGCGCGCGTTCCAGGGGCCGTAGGCGGGGTGGATGCGCACGCTGCGCGGCGAGAGGGCCAGCTCCTCGCGGTCGCTCCACGAGCGCTTGGCCACCAGGCGGCCTTTTAGGGCGCCCTCCAGGAGGGCTTCGGCCACGTGGGCGTTGGTGGCCAGCTTCCCGGGCGCCACGACCCACCCGGTGCCGATGAACTCGAAGGTCTCCGGCCCGCTGCTCGAGCGGCGTGCGATGCCAAGCATGTAGACCGAGTCGAGGGCTGGCTCGAGGATCGCCTCGAAGTCGGCCTCCTGTGTCGCTGGGGCCGGCGGGGTCAGGGCGGGGCTCGGCGGGTCGAAGGTCAGGGCCCCGGCGATCAGGGCGGCCAGGGGGATCAGGAAGCGCATCGGGGTGGGAATGAGGGGCGGGACGGACCGAGCCGGTCGGCCATCCGACCATCCGGCGGCTTTCGGCGTTTATCCTGTCCGGGTGGAAAGCCTGCGGGATGAACGCTCGGTCAGACCCGCCCGCGGGTCGGCGATGGCCGAGCTCGACGCTTGGGACGAGGCCTTCGAGCGCGCCGGCGCCAACCCGACCCAGCGCCAGCGGATCTGGTTCCAAGGCCTGCGAGGCCGGGGTGCGGCCGGTCCGGCCGCCCAGCGGGGCGCGCCCTTCGGCCGGCGCCTGCTGGCGGAGGTGGCGCGCTTCGAGGGCGAGCTCGAAGGCCTGGCCCAGCCCCTCGAGACGAGGCCGAGCGCCGACGGCGCCGAGCGCCTGGTGCTCGGCCTGCGCGACGGCCGGCGCGTCGAAGCGGTGGCCCTGCCCAGCGGCAGCGCCTGTCTCTCGTCCCAGGTCGGCTGCGCGGTCGCGTGCCGCTTCTGCATGACCGGCCAGGGCGGTTTGGAGCGCCAGCTGACGGCCCTCGAGATCCTGGCCTGCTGGCTGCGCCTCGCCACGCGGCGGCCCCTCAAACGGGCCCTATTCATGGGCATGGGCGAGCCGGCCCACAACCTGGGCCCGGTCCTGGCCGCGGGGCAGGCATTGGCCGAGCGCGCCGAGCTAGGCCGCCACCACGTGGTGGTCTCGAGCGTCGGCGACCCGCGCCTGTTCGAGCGCCTGGACCAGGGCCCCTTCCGGCCCGCCCTGGCGCTCTCCCTGCACAGCGCCGATCCAGAGCTCCGCCGCCGGCTGCTGCCCCACGCGGCCCCCCTGTCCCCCGCCGAACTGGTCGACGCCGGCGAGGCCTACGCGCATCGCGGCGGCTACCCGATCCAGTACCAGTGGGCGCTGCTCAAGGGCGTCAACGACGCGGACCAGGACCTGCTCGCGGCCGCCGAGCTGCTGCGCGGCAAGCGCGCCGTGCTGAACCTGATCCCCTGGAACCCCCTGCCGGAGCTGCCCTTCGAGCGGCCCGACCGCGAGCGCTGCCGCGCCGCCGTGCGCCTGCTGATGGGCAACGGCATCCTGGCCAAGCTGCGCTGGTCCGCCGGCCTCGAGGCCGAAGCCGCCTGCGGGCAGTTGCGCAGCGCCCGGTCCCAGCTCAGCGGGCCAGGGATTGCCTCGGACTAGCGCGTGGCCAGCGCCGCCTGGCGGCCGAAGAAGCTGAACACCTGGCCCGTGCCCAGGGAAATCGTCGGTCCGTAGTCGGCGCCGTCGGGCTCGTAGAGCGGAAAGCCCACGTCCATGCGCAGCACGGTCGAGCCCAGGATGCTCGGCGAGCCCAGGCGCAGGCCGAATCCGACGGCGTGCAGCAGGGGTCCGAATTCCTGGTCCACCTCGGCGATCAAGCCGGCATCGTAGAAGCCCACCAGGCCCAGGTTGAACTCGGCGAAATCGAGGCCCGTATCCCAGCGGTCCTCCAGGTTGAGCTGGAAGCGACGCTCGCCGGCGAATTCACGGGTCGGATAGCCACGCAGGCCGTTGTCGACGCCCAGGGTCAGCTCGATGGGCAGATCTTGCGATTCGAAGGCTTGGTCGAAGGTCAGGC
>JBILNK010000057.1:0-23848 GCA_044375105.1 Planctomycetota bacterium | reverse complement strand
TCCCGGCCCGCGCCGTGCCGGCCAAGCCGGTCGCCGCGCGCGCCAGCGCCGAGCCGCGGCCCGCGCCGTCCCCCGCCGCCGCCCGCCCGGCGGCGGCCAAGCCGACCAGCAACCCGCCGGCGGCGGCCAAGCCCGGCGGTGGCGCCCGCGTCGGCCGCGGCCGCGCGGCCGCCGAGCCGGAGGAAAACTCCGGAAGGGGCGGCGCCCGCCGCCGCGGCCGTTCGTCGGCCCCCAAGAAGGGCGGGCTGCCGGGCTGGGCCGTGCCGGTGGGGGTCTTGGTGCTGGGCGGCATCGTCGCGGGCATCTTCCTGATGAAGGGCAAGAACCCGACCAACGCCAGCGCGATGCTGAACGTGGCCGAGGGCCTGATCGCCGAGGCGAACATGGATTCGGCGCGCAAGATCCTGGCGGATTTCGATCGCGCCACCCTGGCTCCCGAGCTGCAGCAGAAGTACGACGACCTCAAGAAGGTCCTCGACTCGGCCCTGACCGAGAGCGCCGCCACCAAGCGCAACCGCGGCATCCGCTTCGCCCAAGAGGACCTGCTCAACTACGTCGACCGCCACATCAAGGTCGATGCGCCCCAGAAGGAGCGCGTGCGTCTGTTCCTCGAGCGCCTGGCCGACTTCCGCCAGCAGTACCCCGAGCAGCGCACCGCGGTCTGGCTCGAGAACGGCGAAGCCAAATCGATCCTCGATCAGCTCAACGCCCTGGAGGTCAAGTTCACGGGGGTCGCCAGCATGACCGAGGCGCTCGGGCCGGCGGACGTCGATTGGGCGCGCACCTACTTCGCCTCGGGCGGCAAAGACGGCAAGGGCGTGCGCGAGTATCAGCCCGTGTTCGACCGCTTGGCCAAGGCCGAGAGCACCGGCGGGGTGACCCCCGAGCGAGCCGCCAGCCTGCGCGGGGAGCTGACCGCGGAGCGCAACCTGTACATCGAGAAGCGCATGCAGGACGCTGGCAAGGACTACGAGCGCTTCCAGCAGTCCAACGACTTGGAGGCCCTGCGCAGCGCCGCCAACAAGCTGATCTACCTGATCCTCAAGAACCCGGATCCGGCGGTCTGGGACACGGTCTCCGGGGTGCTGCTCAAGTTCCCCAACCTGGCCCAGGAGGTCCTGCCGAGCTGGCGCGACAACCGCCCGGACGAATGGCAGACGCTGCTGCGCATCCCCGGCATCGCCTCCTTGGTGCCGCAGATGCCGCCCGATCCCAAGGCCGCCAAGGCCGCCGGCAAGTGAGCCTTTGGCCGGGCCGGCCCGCCGCGGGGAGCGCCCTTCGGCGGGTCGCCGCGAGCCCGGCGGCGTGAGCGGCTCCCGGGGGAGCACGTCGACCCCGAGCAGCGCAGGCCGCCGCGGGCTCACCCCGGCCTGGCGCCACGCTGCGGCGGCCTGAGCGCGCCGGCGAGCGCCGCGGGGCCGGGGCCGCGCTCGCGGCCAGGGCGCCCCCGGGCACGGAGCGCCGCTGCGCCCGGCGCTGGCCGGATACGCGGCGCGGAGGGGCCGAGGCGAGGCGTCGCTCCGCAGCGACCTGGACCTGCGCTGCTCCCCGCTTCTGCGGTCGCCGCATGGCGGCCCACGGGCCGGCCATGATCCGCCCCTAGGGCTGCTGCAGAGCCCGCTTCGATCGTTTCTCCGCCTCTCGAGGGTCCAGCGCGAAGGGCAGATAGCGCCAAGGCTGCGTCGGGTCGGCGGGCGCGAAGGGCGTCAGGGCTGCGAGGGGCGCGAGCCCCAGGCGCGCGCGGCGCGCCTCCAGCTGGCGAGACCAGCCCATCGGCGCGGGCCGGGCTTGGGGGGCTCGATCGGTCTCGGGGAACAGGAACAGCAGGCGCCAGCGATGGGGTTCACGGGGGTCGAGGGCCGCCGGGAGCAGCACCGGCAGCCCGTGCTCGTGCTCGAGCGCCACGGCTAGCCACAAGCGCCGAGCGCGGCGGGGGGGAGCGCTCGAGGCCAGGCCGCCCGCCGGGATCGGCGCCCCTTCGCACCAGCCTTGGGCCAGCGCCCGCTGGCCGGCCGAGAGGCGTCGGTTGAGCAGGCAGGCGGCGCTGTGGGCCGCAGCGCCTGCGGCGTCGTGGGGCCGAGCAGGACCGACCGCACTGGGCGCCGCTCTCGCCAGCGCTTCGAGCCGCGATCCCGGGCGCAGCCAGCGGTCGAGTTCCCGACGGATTTCGCGCCGGCGCACCTGCTCGGCTTGCCGAGCCAGCGCCCGCGCGAAGGCCGGCTCCGCCGGCAGGCTCGCCTGGATCTCGGCGGGCAAAGCAGCCCGCCAAGCCGCGAGGCTGCGGCGGCGCTCCCCGGCGCTGGTGACCGGCCTCAGCAAGGCCGCGAGTCGCGCCAGCTCGCTGCGCGCCGCTCGCAGCCGGAAGCGCCGGCACAGGCGCGCGCGCTCGAAATCGATCGCCACCGGCCGCCCGTCGGCCGCGATCAGCCAATTGCCGGGGTGGGCGTCGCCCTGGCGCAGGCCCGCTGCCTGGAAGCTCGCCAAGGTTGCGGCGACCCGCTTCAGCAGGTCCCGGCGTTCGGCCCGCGAGAGCCCGGGACGCTCCAGCCACGCGGACAGGTCCATGGCCAGCGGGAGACGTTCGAGATGGAGCAGCGACCAGCCACCACGCCGTTCGCTGCCCAGCAGCCGCGGCACCGGCAGGCCGCGCTCGGCCAGGGCGCGCAGCACGCGCGCTTCGCGGCGGGCCTTGAATGCGCCCCGGGACCAGGGGCGAGGCGCTGCGAACGCCTTGACCACGCGGGCTCCTTCGGCCCAAACCCGGCGGCCCGGGAGGCAGCGCAGCAGCACGGCGCCGGGGGGCAGCAGCGGAGGAGGGAGCATGGCCGGAGGGCGGGCCGCGCTGGCCCGGCGCGGGCCCAGCGTAAACTCCCTACGCCGTGATCCTGTTCCGCTACCTCCTGCGCCAACTCGCCACCTCGGCCCTGCTGGCCACGCTGGCGCTGTTTTTCGTGGTCTTCCCGGCCACGGCGGTCACGGCGGTCCAAAAGCTCGGCGGCGTTTCGCTGGGGGCTGTGCTGCGCTACATCCCGCTGGTCGGCGGCGAGCTCCTGCCCTACCTGCTCTCGCTGGGCTTCCTGCTCGGCGTCGTGACCACGTTCGGCCGCCTGGTGGCGGATCGGGAATGGATCGCGATCTTGATGGCCGGGATCCATCCGGCGCGGGTGCTCCTGCCTGGCCTGCTGGTCGCGGGGGCCCTGGGTGGCGCGACCTTCCTCCTGATTTCGGAGGTCAGTCCGAGCTGGAAGGCAGAGCAGGGCCGCTTCCGGGTCGACACCCTGATCCAGAGTTTCCGCAGCCTGGCCCCGGGACGCAGCGAGATCGACTTCGGCAAGTTCTACCTGGCCGGCGTGCAGCGCCTGGGCGACACCTTCTACAAGGCCCAGATCGTGGTGCCCCATCCCGATGGGGAGGCCCAGCACCTGGTGGCTTCGACGGCGCGTGTGATGCTGACCGACACGCACCTCGGCTTGGCTTTGACCGGCATGGCCACCGTCAAGGACGAAGGCAACCTGGCCATCGAGGCACCCGCCTTCTGGGTGGCCCTGGACCAGCTGGTGGAGCGCCGGCCCAAGTTCCTGGGGGCGGGCAGCTACCGCCGCTCCAGCGAGATCCGCGCGGCGCTGGCCAAGGACGCCGCGCTGCGGACCGATCCGGCGCTGGCATCCACGGTTGAAGCCTTCGACGCCACCGGCGTGGTGAAGGGCCGGGACGAGACGCTGATCTCCCCCGAAGGACTCCTCGCGCGCAAGCTGCACTACGGCTATCGGTTCGAGCTCCATTCGCGGCTCGCCCGCTGCGCCAACTATCTGGTTTTCCTGATGCTGGGCGTGGCCACGGGCCTGCGGCTCGGAGGCATCAAACCGCTGGTCAGCCTCGGGGCCGCCTCGGGCTACGCCTTCGTCTATTACGTGCTTTCGATGCGCCTCGGCAAGCAGCTGGCGGCCTCTGGAAAGCTCGAGCCCCTGATGGCGGCCTGGAGCGCCGATGGGCTGGGGCTGGCGATCGGCCTGATCTGGCTGATCAAGGAGCTGCGCCGATGAGCCCGCGCCGCTGGGCCCTCGGCGGGCGCCTCGATCGCTACGTGGCGGGCAATTACCTGGCCGCCCTGCTGGTGGCCGCTGGTGTGCTGGTGGGCCTCTACATGATCGTCAATCTGGCGGCCAACGTCGACGACTGGCTCGAGCCCGACGGTCAGCACACCCCGTGGCAGCAGCTCTGGCGTGTCGCGGGCTATTGCCTGCTGCGGGCCCCGTTCCTGTTCCTGTCCCTGGCGCCCTTCGTGACCCTGATCGCGGGGCTGTTCACCATGGCGCGCCTCAAGAAGAGCGGGGAGATGGTCGCGGCCCTCTCGATCGGCATCTCCGCCCGCCGGCTGATGGCGCCGGTCTTCTTCGTCGCCGGGCTGATGGCGGTGGGCTGTTTCCTGGGCCGCGAGCAGGCCGTGGCTCGGCTGGGCTTTTTCAGCGACACCTTGGGCATCGAGCTCGACCGACGCCAGCCCAGCGTGCGCCTCGAGCGCCTGCGGCTCAAGGACCGCCAGGGCGAGATGATTCGCTTGGACGCCTACGTGCCCGGACCTGATCCAAGCGGCGACGGCGCGCTCTTCGAGGGCCTCGACGCGGTGCGGCTGATCGGCGAGCGCTGGATCCATTACGGCGCGGCTCGGGGCACCTATCGCGGGGTCAGCGGCTATGGTTTCTGGGAGCTCGAGGGCGGTTGGCGCGAGGACGTGGGCAGCGACCAGCGCACGCGCACCGAGCTCGAAGCGCTGAGCGGCGGGCTCGAATTCCATCCCTACGACGTGTGGAGCGCTTGGAAAGGGCGCTCCAATCCGATGGACCTGTCCTACGCCCAGGCCACGCTGCTTTCCTCCCGGGATCCAGACAACGTGCAATATCGCACCCTGCGGCAATACCTGCTGACTTTCCCCTTGGCCAACCTGGTGCTGCTGCTGTGCGGCCTGCCGTTCTTGATGAGCTACGAGCGCGGCCGCGACGGCATCGGCCCGGTGGCGGGGTTCCTCCTGTGCGTGTTCTATTTCTGCGCAGACTTCGTGTGCTTGAACCTCGGCATGCAGGGACACATCTCGCCGCTTTTGGCCGCCTGGCTGCCGCCGACTTTCTTCGGCAGCCTGGGGGTGGTGCTGTTCTGCGGCGGACGCAGCTAGCGCGGCCCCGGGCTGCGATCGGCCTGGAAGGCTGCGCGGGCCGATCTCTCGGCCGGGTTTCGCTGGCCGGCGAGGTCCCGGCGCCGCTCCTCGGCGATCCGGGCTCGACCCTCGCGCCCGAACCGCTCGCGCCGCAGGGTGCGCCCAGCCGAGCGCCCCGCCGCCGCCGGCCGCCCCGCCCCTCGGCGGCGGGCCCGAGCGCAGGGCCCATCCCGGCCCGACTAGGGCGCAGGCCATGGCCCCGGGCTGGAGCCCGGCTGGCAGCGCCTCTGCTTCGCGGTTGCACCGGCGGACTCGGCCCGGGGAAGATAGTCAAGCCGCCGGCCGTCCGCCTCGGCCCCCCAGGCCCAACTTCCGCCCATGGCATTCGTCCCGTCTCCGGCCCCGCGCCGGCAACCTACGCCGTCCGCCGGCCGAGCCCTGCCCCTGGCCCTGGGGCTGCTTCTCGCCCTGGGCTGCCAAAGCGGCTCCGGCGCCCGGGATGAGCTCCAAGAGGTCGAGGTCCTGATGGCCGAGGGGCGCTTCCCCGAGGCGGTCGAGCGCTCCGCCGGCTTGGCGAAGCAGCGTCCCGGCGATGCCGCGGCGGACGAGCTCTGGCAGCGCGCCAGCGGGGCCTATTGGCTCGACCGGGGCCGCCGCTTGATCTTCGAGGACCGCCAAGCGGAAGCGGTGCCGGCCTTGGAGCGGGCCCTCGCGCTGTTGCCGGACAGCGAGCACGCACGCCACTGGGAACTCAAGGTGCGCCGTGAACTGGCCATGATCGAGCGGCTGGCGGCCTTCGAGGCCGAGGCCTCGGGGGAGTTCGACGAGGCCCGCATGCACTATTCGAAGGCCCTCGAGTACTGGCCCAACGATCCTCAGACGCTGCTCGGCAAACGGCGCGTGGACGCCATCGAGGCCTATTTCGGCGAGCGCTCCAGCGAGTACTACAACGAGGGCGTGACCGCCCTGCGCGAGCTGCGGACCGCCGAGGCGATCCAACGCTTCCAAGCCGCGCTCAAGTACCAGCCGGATTCCGAAGCGGGGCAGCTGCGCCAGGAGGAGGTGAACTTGCTGCTGGCCGAGGAGCGCTGCGGCGTGGGGCAGGAACTCGAGGACCTGGGCTTGTTCCGGGCTGCGCGGGCCGAATACCGCATGGCGCGCTCGATCGAACCCGACTACGCTCCGGCCAACGAGGGCTTCGAGCGCACCGACGTGGAGGTGCGCGTGCTCGATCTGCTCTCGGATGCCGACCAGCAGCTCAGGGCCAAGGACTTCACCCGCGCCCTCGAGCACTTCGACCAGGCCCTCGAGCTGACCCGGCTGCAGGCGGACCAGGTGGCCCAGCTGCGCGCCCGGGCCGAGGAAGAGCGCACCACCCACGCCTACGAACGGGCGCTGCTGCTCGAGCAGGACTTCCGCTATCCGGACGCGATCCGCGCCTACGACGAGTTGCTGGCCGAGCAGGTCGGCGGCTACCTGGATGCGCGCGCCCGGCGCGAGACCCTGGCCGGTTACATCGCCGACGCCGAGCGGCTCTATCAGCAGGCCCTGGCCAGCGAGGATCTGGAGCAGCAGCTGGCCCTGCTGCGCCAGATCGAGCTGATCTGGCCCACCTACGCCGACGTGCAGCGCCGGCTGCGGCAGCTCGAGCGCAACGCAGCGCCCAAGGGCTGACCGGCTCGTCAGAGGGAGGCCGCTGGCCGCCGCGCCGGCTGGGATCTTCGCTCGGCGTAGATGCTTCCCCGCGCTCCCGCCGGCTCCGGCGCCAGCGGCTCGGGCGGCGACCGAGGGTCAGACCCGCCCGTTCGCCGGCCCCCGGGCCGCTTCCAACGGGCGCAGGGGCGGGCCCAGCGCCCTGCGGGCAGTTCTTGGCGGGTCAGCGCGGCGGGTCAGCGCGGCCAGCCGCGTCGGTCTTCGAGCAGGTCCAGCACCGCCGAGGCGCAGAGCTCGTCCAGGCAGCGCGGCCCCTCCGGCAGGCGGCAGGTGCGGGCGCGGCACGGTCGGCAGCTCAGCGCGGCGGCGCTGGTCAGGACACGGTGGGGGCTGCCGGGGCGCCCGGGCGGGGGGTAGGGACCGGTGCGGGCCGGGTCGGTGGGGCCGGCCAGTACCAGGCAGGGCAACCCCGCGCTGGCCGCCAGGTGCAGGGCGCCGCGGTCCGCGCCGACGAAGCAGGCGCCGCTCTGTGCGGCGGCGGTCAGCAGGGCGGCTTGCTCGCGGGGGGCGAGCGCCTCGGGGGCGCGCGGCAGGGGGCCGAGCCTGGATTCGAGCCTCTCTAGCAGCGCGGCCTCGGCGGGCCCGTGGCTGATCCACAGGGCCGGTGCTCGGCGGCGGGCCGCTTCGATCAAGGCCAGCCATTGGGCTTCTGGCCAGGCCCGCGGGTCGGGCCGCTCCGAGGGGTGCAGGATCCAGGCGCGCTCCCGGCCGGCGCTCGCGCGGCGCCAGCGTTCGGCGCCGGCGGCCCGTTCCCCCGCGCTCAGCCCCAGGTCCAGGCGCGGGGCGGCCGCAGGACCCGCGAGCGGGCTGCCTGCGGAGTGGCCGCGGAGTTCGGACAGCAGCGTCTCGACCAGGGCGAGCCCGCGCTCGACCGCATGCCGCTCGCCGCCGTCGCCCCGTGGGCGCGCGGCCGCGATCACCCAGCGGGGCGAGAGCCGCGGCCAGGCTTCGGCCCGATCGGCCCGAGCGGCTCCCAGCCGCCGGCGCGCCCCGCTGCCGGCGATCGCCAGCTGGCTCTTGCCGTTGCCCTGCAGGTCGATGGCCCAGTGGGCATCGAAGGCCCGCAGGGCGCGCCAGTGGGACCACAGACCGGCCAGCCCGCGCCGGCGCTCGAAGACGATCGCGCGCTCGAGCCCCGGCAGACCCGCTAGCAGCGCCGCGTGGCGCTCTTCGACCGCCCACGCGATGCGGGCCTCGGGCAGCGCCGCCCGCAGCCGGTGGAAGGCCGGCAGTGCGTGCAGGCAGTCGCCCAGGGCCGAAAGGCGCACCAGCAGGAGCCGCAGCATGGCCCCGAGACTATGCGTCCCGGCCCCCGTCCGTACACTCCGCGGGCATGTTCCGGCGGCTCGAGACCCGGCTCCTGGTGGCGATCCTGGCGGTCGTGGTGCTGCCGTTCGCGACCTTCGCCCTGTACCTCGAGGGCCAGATCGCCGGGCGGATGACGCGCGAATTCGTGCGCCAGTCCCTGGCCGGGCTGGCGGTCGACCTGGCCGGCGAGATCGACCTCGAGCTGGCCCAGCGCCAGCGCGACCTGTCCCTGTGGGCAGCGGACCCGATCGCGGCCTGGGCCCTGGCGGAGCACGCCAGCGATCCCGATTCCGAGCGCCCGCGCTGGGGCCCCAAGCACACGCGCCGCGCGGTCTTCTTCGACGAGGAATACGACGCGCCCTTCCGCCTGGCCTACGAGCTGAACCTCAACCGCTACGTCAGCATCAAGCCGGGCTACCGGGCCCTGCTGCTGATCGATCGCCAGGGGCACCTGGTGGCCTGCAACGGCGTCGACGGCTCCGGCCAGCTGATCGATGCGGAGCTCGCCGAGCGCCTGTTCGCCGCGGATTTCTCCGCTCACGACTGGTTCCAGCGGGCGCTGGGGGGCGAGTCGGTGCTGGTCGATCATCATATCTCGCCGCTGCTGTTCCCGCTGCCGGCGCGCCATGAGGCGCCGCGCCGCGCCGAACAGGCCAGCGTGGGCATCGCCGCGCCGGTGTCCGCCTACCTCGAAGAGCAGCAGATCCAGGGCGTGCTGTACGCCCTGGTGGCCTGGGACGCTGTCGAAGCGATCATCCGCCGGCCCGTGATCAAGGACGCCTTCCGCGGCCTGGTGTCCCAGGGGGAGGTGCCTTCGCCCTATGCCTGGATCTGGGCCACGGACGGCGACACGATCCTGACCCACAGGAATCCGGAGCTGTACGAGCGCACCGTCAGCGGCCCGGGCATCGGCCTCTCGCAGATGGTCGAGGACGCGCGCCTGGCCCACTCCGGCATGTATCGCGACTACGTGTTCGAGGGGCGCCCTAAGACGGCCTCTTTCTGCCGCACGGCGCCGCCCTTGCGCGGATTCCAGTGGGTCGTGGGGGTCGGCATCGACGACGAGGACATCGTCGCCGCCAGCCGCGAGCAGCGCACGCTGTTGCTGCGCGGGACGGCCGCGGTGTTGCTCTTGGCGGTGCTGTGGACGCTGGTCGTGGCGCGCCGCACGGTGGCGCCGGTGCAGGCGCTCAAGCAGTTCACCCGGCAGGTCGCCGCCGGGGACCTCAAAGCGCGCGTGGCCCTGCAGCGCTCCGACGAGCTCGGCCAGCTGGCCCAGTCGATGAACCAGATGGTGGCCGAGCTCGAGACGCAGCGCGAGCGCCTGATCCGCGCCGAGAAGGACGCCGCCTGGCGCGAGATGGCGCGCCAGGTGGCCCACGACCTCAAGAATCCGCTGACGCCGATCCAGCTGTCCCTGGATCTGCTCGAGCGCGCGCGCCGCGAGGGCTCGCCGCAGCAGCACGAGATCCTCGATCGCACGATCGAGATCGTGCGCCGCCAGGTGCGCACCCTGCGCGAGACCGCCAACGACTTCTACGAGTTCACCGGCGGGCAGCGGCACCGGCCGGAGCGTTTGACCCTCTCGGAGCTGCTGGCGCAGGTCTTCGAGCTGCACCGGGCCTGGGCCGATGGGGCCGGGATCCAACTGAGGATCGAAGGCCGCGGCGGACCGCTCCACGTCGATCGGGCCAAGCTGGAGCGCGTGCTCACCAATCTGACCACCAACGCCCTGCAGGCCATGGGGCAGGGCGGGCGCCTGACCGCGCGCCTCAGCGAGCGCGGCAGCGGCCGGGAGGCGCGCGTGCTGCTCGAACTCGAGGACAGCGGGCCGGGCCTGACCGAAACCGCGCGCCGACATCTGTTCGAGCCCTACTTCACGACCAAAGGCGACGGCACGGGGCTCGGGCTGGCGATCGCGGCGCGCATCCTCGAAGACATGGGCGGCAAGCTCGAGCTCGAGAACCTAGAGGACGGCGGCGGCCAGGTACTCGGCGCCCGTGCCCGCCTCGAGCTGCCCCGCGATCCGGAGGCGGCGGCCTGATGGGCTGGCTGCTGGTCACGGGGGCTACGGGCTTCCTGGGCCTGCACTTGCTGGCCGAAGCGCGCCGCCGCGGCTACGGCGTGCTGGCCCTGGTGCGTCGCCCGGACCAGGCGCCGTTTCGCCCCGAGCCGGGGCTCGAGATCCAACCCGGAGACCTGCGCGATCCCGCCAGCTTGGAGGCCGCCACCCGGCGCCTGGCGGCCCTCGATCGTCAGGGGGCCGCGATCCATTCGGCCGCGCTGATCAGCTATCGGCGCCGGGATCGGCAAGCCCTCTTCGAGGTCAACCTGGGCGGCACCCAGGCTCTGTGTTCGGCCCTGGGCAAAGCCGAGCTCGGGCGGCTCGTCCTGGTGAGCTCCGTCGCGGTCTTGGGTCCCGCGCCGGGCCCCCAGCTGCCTCTGGATGAGGAGGCGCCCTTCGCCGGGCAGCAGCTGGCATCCGCCTACCTGCATTCGAAGCGCGCGGCCCAGGCGGCCGCCTTCCAATGGGGGCGGGCCGCGGGCCGCGACGTGCGCGCCGTGCTGCCCGGCGCGATCTTCGGCCCCACCGAGGCCAGCAACACCGCTCGCTTCCTGGCGCGCCTCAAGGCGCGCGGCGCGCCGCTTTGGGTCGCGCCCGGTTCCTTGACGCCCGTGGACGTGGAGGACGTGGCCCGCGGCACCCTGCTGGCCCTCGAACAGGGACGCCCTGGCCGGAGCTACCTGCTGGTGGAGCGGCCGCGGACGCTGCTCGACCTCTACGGGGCCGCCTGCAGGGCTTTGGGCAAGCCGGCGCCCCTCGGGGCGGTTCCGCCGTTCCTGTGGGCCGCCGTGGTGCAGGCCGCGCGCGCCCTGGACCGGGTGCGGCCCCTGGGCCTGCTGGCCCCCGACGCCCTCGAGCTGCTGGGTCAGCACTTCGCCTTCGACGGGGCGCGGGCATGCCGCGAGCTCGGATTCGAGCCCAGGCCCCTGGCGGCGTTGCTCGAGCGGGCCTTGCGCGTCGGCGCCGGCCCCTGAATCGCTATCTTGGCGCCCCCCGTGGATGCGGGCATCGCCCTCTCCGTACGGGTCGACCCCCGCTTCCCCGGGAAGACCGACGACCCCTCGAAGGCCGGCCGTTCCAGGCAGCCCGACCCCACCGGTCCCAGACCAACCCATTGGATCAGAAGCGAATGACCCGCGCGATCAGGACCGCCGTCTTCATCGATTTCGACAACGTCTGGATCGGGCTCCAGAAGATCCACCCCCGGGCTGCCGAGCAGTTCGCCGCCCAGCCTCGGGAGTGGCTCGCCTGGATCCAGCGCGGCATGCCCGGTGAGGAGCCCGGCGGCGATCTGACCCCGCGCTCCGTGCTGGTGCGGCGCTGCTACCTGAACCCCAAGGTGTTCCATCGCTACCGGGCGGACTTCACCCAGGCGGCCTTCACCGCCGTGGACTGCCCGCCCCTGACGCACCGCGGCAAGACCGGCGCCGACGTGCACATGGTGATCGACATCCTGGACGTGCTGAACCTCTATCCGCACGTGGAGGAGTTCATCCTGTTCTCCGCGGATGCCGACTTCACCCCGGTCCTGCAGCGCCTGCGCGCTCATGACAAGCGCACCGTGGTGCTGACCGTGGGGTCTGCTTCGGCGGCCTACACCTCGGCCAGCGATCGCGTGCTCACCGAGGAGCAGTTCATCGAACATGCCCTGGGGCTCGACGCCAGCGAAGCGCCGCCCCCGACGGTGCGCGAAGGCGCCGATCCGGCCGTGCTCGAGCGCATGGCCGCCGAGGTCTTGCTCGAAGTCCAAAAGTCCGGCGCGGTGCCCGCCGAGCTGATGCCGCGCATCCTGCGCCGCTTCCCCGAGTTCACCCCGGAGAGCAACTGGCTGGGCTACTTCGGCTTGCGGGCGCTGACGCGCGCGATCGTGGCCATGAATCCGTCCCTTTCGATGACCGAGGGCGATCAGTGGCGCGTGGAGACGCGCACGCCGGCGGCGGCCGGTGGAGGCAGCGGCCCAGTCGACGAGGCGCGCGTCATCGCCTGGCTGAGCGAGCTGGTGGCCAAGGCTCCGCGGCCCCTGCCCCTGGCCGCCGTGGCCCAAAGCGCCGGGCTCTACTTCGGCGAGGGCCTGCTGCAGAGCGATTGGCTGGGCGCCGGCAGCTTCAAGAAGCTGCTCGACCGCTTCGAACATCCCGGTTTCGAGGTGCGCACCGGCCCCAATTCGCCCGGCTACCTCGTGGATCCGACCCGCCACCGGGAGGATCAGTTCCCCGAGCTGGGCGGCGCCAGCACGCACCTCTCGGCCCTGCCGGCCCAGGAGCTCGAGCTGCTCAAGCGCATCCACAGCCACACCAACGTGCCCCTGCTGAGCGGCGAGGAGTACCAGCGCTTGTTCGCCTGTTTGGCCCAGGAGCTCGCCGAGCGGCCCTACGACCTTTCGGCCACCTCCAAGGCGATCCGCGACCGCTTGGCGTCCGAGGATGCCCCCATCCCGCGCCAGGCGATCACCTTCGTGCTGAAGGCCATCGGCTATTCGGGCCACACCCTGGCGGCCGGGGACACACCCGAACGGCTGGCCCTGGCGTTCCGGCGCAACCTGCTCGAGATGCTCGACAGCGACATCGAACTCGGCAGCTCCGGCCGCGAGCTGATCGACCGTTGGCTCGGCATCCGTCGCGGCGCCGGTGCCGCCGAAGGCAGCCGCTGAGCCCGGGGGCGGCTCCGGCGATCGCCCCCTGAAGACTTCGCACCGCGCGTCCATCGGGGCGGCCTCCGGCCCGGTCGGACCTGGCCTCAGGGGGCGGGTCCGCGCCGCGGGCGCGAGCCTGTCCGGTCTGCCAGGCCGGGAGCTGACGCCCCTGGCCCCGCGGCGGCTCACGACGGCCCGCGGGCTCGCGTATGCTCCAGGACCAACGCTCGGTCCCATGCGCTATCTCCCGGCCTTCCTGCTCTTCCCCTTCGGTTTCCAGTCCGCCGGCTGGAACGTGGCCCAGATTCCTTCCGGCCCGGACCCGCTTCCCGTGGCGCCCCAGGAAGCGCAGGAGCCGGGCCCGTCCGTACCGCCCAGCCCCGCCCCGCGGCCGCCCGTTTCCGTCTTCGCCGAGACCCTGCAGCTCGGCGCGGAGCCCCCCGAGCTGCGTGCCCTGCGCGTGATCCAGGTGCGCTTCGAGGGCTCGGTCGGGTCGCCGCGCAAGAACGTCAAGACCCGCGAGGAGGCCGAGCGCTTCACCCAGGAGCTGCGCGAGCGGGCCGCCGCCGGCGCGGACTTCTCCGAGCTGGCGCGCCGGCACTCGGATGCGTCCAACGCCATCAACGGCGGGCTGGTCGGCGTGGTGCCCCCCGGGTTGCTGGGCGATGCCCTGGACGCTTGGCTGTTCTCGGCCCAGGCCTTCGAATTGAGCCCGGTGCTGTTCACCGCCGCGGGCTACATGCTGGCCCAACGCATCCCCGAGCGCGTCGGCGCCCGGGCGATCCAGATCCAAGGCACCGGACCCGAGTCCTGGGCCCGAGCACGGGATCTGCTGGCCCGGCTCGAGGCCGGCGCGGAGTTCGCGGACCTGGCCGCTGAGATCAACGACGACCCCGCGCTCAAGGAGCGTCGCGGGGCCTTGGCGGTGTTCGAGCGCGGCAGCGGCGACTCGATGATCAAGGCCGCCGCCTTCGACACGCCGCTCGGCCAGGTGTCCGCGCCGGTCGAAACGCCCCTGGGGCTGTTCCTGGTGCAGCCGGTCGCTCCGGACAGCTTGCCACCCGAGCTGGCCCCCAAGGTCTGGGCGCGCTTCAACGGCATGCTGATCTCCTTCGATGAGGCGCGCCTGCCGGTGGCCCAGTTGCCCGGCCGCAACGCCGCCGAGGCCGAGTTGGTGGCCGCAGAGCTGCTCGAGCGGCTGCGCGCCGGCGAGGATTTCGCCGAGCTGGCGGCCCGCTACAACGACGACCCGGCCGGCGGCCGCGAGCGCCGCGGAGACGTGGGCTGGTTCCACCGCCATCAGCCCGGACTGCCGAACTTCGTGCGGGCTAATTTCGAGCTGGAGCCGGGCGAATGCAGCGACCCGATCCCGCTCAACGTGGGCTATCTGATCCTGCAGCGCACGCGCTGAGCGGCTTGCTGCGCAGCGACTCGGGCTGCGCTCGAGCCGTCCGATCCGCCGAGCCCCATGGCCTTTGGGCCGCGAGCCGCCGACCGCAGAGACCGGGATCGCCGCGCGGCGGCAGCGCCGCGCCGCGGGAGCCGGTGGACCGGAGCTGATCGATCCGAGCCGGTGGATCCAGGCCTGTGCGCCCGCCGCAGGGGCGCGCTCGCTCACACGTCGGCCAGCTCGAACACCGGCGAATAGCTCCAGCAAGCGGGCCGCGAGCGGAACCAGCTTTCGATCAGGCGGGGGTGCGCCAGGGCACCGCCCGAATTCTCGCGGAAGGCGTCGCAGGCGGCCAGGTCATGGCAGTCGCGCTGTCCGGTCAAGAGCGCCGGGCCCCACTCGGGCGGGGTCCACAGATGCACGGCCTGCCGGGCGCCCGGCTCGATCGCCAGGTGAGCGCCCTGGCGCAGCAGGCCGAAGCACTCGCCGCCGATTTCTAGCGAGGCGCTGGACAGCTCGGCGGCCACCAGGCCGTCGTGCCAGCTCGGCGCCGTGTCCAACAGCACGCCAGGCCAGTCGAGCACGGCCAGCTGGGCCGCGCCGCCGAAGTTGCTGGCCTGCGCCAGGGCGCCGCGCTCGAACAGCGCCTTGGCCACCGGATGGCTGGGGGGCAGATGGGCCTCGAAGCGGCCCTTGCCGTGTTCATCCAACAATTGGCCCAGGAAGGCCAGCACGGCCCGGATGCCGCGCTCGTTGGCCACACCGCATTCGCGCAGCTCGATCGACCGGCGGATGCGGAAGCGCAGGTAGGCCGAAGCCGGAGCGTCCTGCTCGGCGAAGATCAGGCAGTGGGCCGTCGGAATCGAGGCCTCCCACTCCGCCGCGGAGATCTCGCGGCGCTCGGTGCCGCTGACCGCCTGGTAGCTGCGCTCGTAGAGTTCGCGCAGGCGCGGCAGATCGGCACCCACCAGCCCGCGCCAGCCGGAGAGGCGCTCGGAGGGCAGCTCCTCGCGGCGTGCGCTGAGGGCGTAAAAGTCGAAAGCCGGCTGGAAGCCGAGCCGCGAGAAGGAGGCTTCGCCGCCCAGGGCCACGGCCCCGCGCAGCTGGCGGTCGAGCAGGGCCCTGAATCCCGCTTCCAGGAGGAAGCGTCCGACGCCCTGCCGGCGCGCCTGCGGTAGGGTGGCGATCGGCGCGAGCAGGGCCAGGCGCACCGGGGCCCCGCGCAGCATCAGGGTGCGCGGCAGGAAGTTGGCCAGCCCGACACTCTCGCCCTCGCGCTCCGCGAACAGGCACAGACCCGGATCGAAGTGCGGGTTCGTGCGGGCCAGCTCGGCCAGCAGCCGCGATTCGTGCCCGCTGCGCTCGAAGGCGCGGTCGACGAACTCCAGACGCTCCGGGGCCTCGGACGGGTGGGCGGTGACCAGGCGCAGGGTCATCAGAACGGCGTCGGGGAGGTGGGGCTTTTGGAAGCGGCGGGGGCTTCTTCAGGCTCCGGCGCGGCGCGGCTCGGATCGTCCGCGCTGCGCATGCCCGAGCCCGGGGCAAAGCCCCAGGTGCCCGAGATGCGCGCCCAGCGCACCGAGAGGATGTCGAGGATCCAGTCGGCCGACCCCAGGTAAGGGAACACGCGTTGGCTGGTCACCACCGTGTTGGGCTGGCGGGCGTCGCTGGCGTTGTCGCGAGCGATCTGCAGCGCGCCGCTCGGGAAGTCGTAGCCGAACACGGTCAGAGCCAGGCCGGAGGAGCGGAAGCGGCCGGAGGTCTCGGTCTCGCGGGTGAATTCGACCGAGGCGCAGCCCGGTGCGCACAGGAACGCGAGCAGGGCCACCCGGGTCAGGCGATGCGCGGAAGCGGTCATCCAGCCCCACGATAGCGACGCCGGGCGGGGCGTGCACGGACCGCGGGGCCGCCCCCGCCCGGGTCTCTGGCCCGGCCCAGGGCGGGCCGCGGGCAACGCGGCTAAGCTCTGGGCGTGCTTCGACCAGACCAAGGCCCCGCCGCTCCCCCAGCCGCCGGGCAGCGCACCGACGGCGGGGTGCCCGCGGCCGCGGCGAACGCGGTCGAGCGCCCGCTGGCCGGCGAGCTCCTGCGCGCCTTCGCCGAGCGCTTCGGGCCGGGTGCCGCGCCGCGCCTGTTCTTCGCCCCGGGCCGGGTCAACCTGATGGGGGCGCACCTCGACTACAACGGCGGCCCGGTGATGCCCACCGCCATCGACCGGGGCACCTTCATCGCCGCGCGGCCGGCCCCGCAGGGCCGGGTGCGCCTCGCGTCCCTGCTCGAGGAGGCGCGTTTCGACGGGCGGCTGCCCGCGGGGAGCAGCTCCGAGGGCCCCGCCTGGCCCGGCGCGGCCAGCGGCCGCTGGTTCGATTACCCCCTGGGGGTGCTGCGCCAAGCCCAGGCCGCCGGGCAGCTCCAAGGGGGCCTGGAGCTGCTCTTCGGGGGCAACCTCCCGATCGGCGCCGGGCTCTCCTCCTCGGCCTCGATCTGCGTCGGCACGGCCCTGGCGGTCGAAGCCCTGGCCGGCCCCGCGCCCTCCGGCGGAGGCCCCGAGCGCTGGGTCGAGCAGGCCCTCGCGGCCGAGCGCGGCTTCGTGGGCGTGCGCTGCGGCATCATGGATCCAAACGCCGTGGCGCGCTCGCGGGCCGGGCATCTGCTGTGGCTCGATTGCCTCGATGGATCGCTCGAGCACCTGCCCTTTCCCAGCGCGCGGGTCGCGATCGGGATCTGCGATTCGGGGGTGCGCCGGGACCTGGCTGCCGGGGCCTTCAATCAGCGCGTCGCCGAGGCCCAGGCGCTGCTGCGCCTGCTCGAGCCGGACGAGCAGCGCGCGCGCTGCCTGCGCCAGGTGCCCGTCGAGCGCTTCGAGGCAGAGCGCGGCCGGATCGATCCCCTGCTCGAGCGCCGCGGAGCCCACGTGTTCGGCGAGCTGGCGCGCACCTTCCGCGCCCGCGACCTGCTGGTCGCTGGGCGCTTCCAGGAGTTCGGAGCCCTGCTGACCGCCACCCACGCCAGCCTGCGCGAGCGCTACGAGGTCTCGACCCCGGAGCTCGACCTGCTGGTCGAGCTGGCCGTGGGCCAGGCCAGCGTGTGGGGCTCGCGCCTGACCGGCGCGGGCTTCGGCGGCTGCACGGTGCTGCTCGGGGAGCCGGGCAGCGAAGCCGAGGTGGGCGCGGCCATCGCGGCCGGCTTCGCCGCGCGCTTCGGCCGGGCGCCCGGGGTGCGCTTTTATCGCGGCGATCCGGGGCCGCGCGAGCTGCTGCTCTGATCCGCGGTCCTCGGATCCGCCCCGGGCCGGGCCCCGCCCAAGAGCTCGCCGTGGCAGCCGCGGCCGCTCCGATCGAGGGCCCAGCCGGGCAGCCCCTGGTCGAAGCCGAACGAGCACAAGAGCTCGCCGGCGGGCGCCGGGGGCGACGCCGGCTCGAAGTCGCCCGCGTACCGCGCGCCCCGCGACAGCAGCACCTCGTCGAGCGCGCCCCAGAGGGGCGAAGCCAGGGCCCCGCGCCCGTCCACGTCGCCGCCGATCATCAGCGGCAGCTGGCTCGTCGTCCGACTTCCGGCGGCCGCCCGCTGCGCCACGCGGCGGCCATCGACGAACAAGCGCAGCTCGGCGCCGTCGAACACGCCCGCCAGGTGGATCCAAGTGCCGGTGGGCAGGGCGCTGGCAGCCTCGACGCTGGCGTAGCGCCCGTCGAGGTGCACGCTGAAGCTGGGCCGACCCGCGCTGGCGAACAGGCCGAATTCCGAGGACTCGGTTTTGGCCACCAAGCCCTGCCGCTCGCGGAACTCCTCGGCGAGGACCCAGGTCTCGAGGGTGAAGGGACCGTCCGGCAGCGCTAGGGCGGCGCTTTCCACGCGCACGCCGTCGTCCTGGCCGTCGAGCACCAGGCAGGCGGGTGCGCCGGGCGGCGCGAAGGCCTGGAGCGGCCCGCTCGGCGGCGGCAGGCGCAGGGACTGCACCGGCAGAGGGATCGTGCTCGTGCCGTGGACCAGGGCGCGCTCGAGCAGCGCGCTGGGCCAATCGAAGAGTTCGGCGCCGGGCCGCAGCGTGCGGCCGAAGGCCAGCGCCAGCTCCACGCTGGCGCCGGGCTCGAGGCGCGCGTGCTGATGCCCCGGGGCCAGCAGCCATTCGGGGTCCTGGCTGTCGACCGAGAGCCGCAGCTCGAGGGGCAGGGAGCTCGGGTTCTGGATCCGGGCCCGCGTCTCCCCGTACCAGCGGCCATCGGCGCCGGGGGCCGGCAGGGCCGAGAGGCGCGGCGGGGGCAGCCGGGCCAGGGTTTCGACCGCTTCGGACAGAGCGCCGGTCACCGCGCGCGGATCGAGCACCGCGCCCACCGGGTAGGCCGCCAGGTGGATGCCCTCCGGCCGCACGCTGACCAGATGGTATTGGTGCAGATAGCCCGCCCGGTCGGCGTAGCCCTCCTGCTGCCCGCCGACCGTCGCCAGGGTGAAGTACTCGATGCCGCCCTGCTTTCCGTCGTACCGCATGCGATGGATGTGGCCGCCGAAGACCGCGCGCACGTTGCCGTTCTGCACGAGGCGCCGATGGACGCGCTCCCAATCGCCGCCGTAGCGCTCGCTGAGCCAGCGCGGATGGTGCACGAACACGAACACGTGCTGGGCCGAGCGCGCCGTCTCGAGCGTGCGGTCGAGCCACTCGAACTGCGCCGGGCTCATGCGCTGGCTCTCCGGACGGTTGAAATCGCGAAGGCCCGTGTCCGGATCGGCCTCGTCGGTGTAGAGCGCGAAGAACCAGCAGCGCTTGTGCTCGAAGGCGTACCACAGGGGGCCGAAGTGGGCTTCGTAGTCGCCCTCGTGCTCCTCCGGGGGCCGGTCCGGCCCGCGCCAGTAGATGTCGTGGTTGCCCGCCACGGGGAACCAGGGCATCGAGAGGGCGCCCATGGCGGATTTGAACTCGCGCATCTGTTCGAGCCACTCGGGGCGCTGGTTGTAGCCCTGGACCAGATCGCCCACGGTCATCACCAGGTCCGGGGCGATCAGGTTCACATCGGCCACGGCCTGGCGCAGCACCGCGATGCCCTCCGCGGGGCCTCCGGTGCGATCGCCGAAGATGGCGAATTGAAAGCCATCGCCTTCCACCGGCAGCGGCAGCAGCAGGGGCTTCGGGCGGCTGGTGACGAGTCCGCGCGGATCCGCGGGATCGTCGGTCGAGGGGATGCCGGCGCATAGGCCGGCGAGGATCAGCAGCGCTCGGATCGACATGCGCCGAGCATAGGGCCGGGCGATCAAGCGAGCGCGAAGCGGGCCTGCCCCTGGTTGTCGGACCTCCGAGGACCCCTAGGGGTTGTGGTGATGCACCTCGGAGCTGACGGTCGTGAAGGCAAGCGCCGCACCGCTCCGGGTCCCGGGCTCGGCACGACTTGGGCGCTGGCTGTCGTCCCCGTGGAGCTCCTTTGGTCGCGCCGCGGGCAGACTGACCCCATGCGATCCCGCTTCCCGCTGCTCTGGGCCCAGGCCGGCGTGGCCGGTCTGTTGGCCCTCTGGGGGCTGCTGCGGATCGGCCAGGGTGGGGCGGGCGGCATGGTCCGACCGGGCGCCCAGCCCGGAGATCTGGCTGACGCGCAGCGCGGTCGCGCCGTGCACGCTCCGTGGTCTGCGGGGCCGGCCGATTCGCCTGCGGTCCAGGAGCGGGCTTTGCCCAGCGCACCCCCGCAGCAGCCCGCCGGAGGCACGGCGTCCTCGGAGCCGATGCAGACGACGCCCACCGCGGCGCCAGAGAGCCCCCGGCGTCCCGCCCCGGCGTCCGACCCGGGCGTTCCGTCCCGGGTGCTGCTGCGGTCCGCTGAATGGCTCGCTCGGTCCCTTCCCGGGTGGCCCCTGCCCGAAGCGAGCGGGTTGCAGGCCAGGCAACCGGCGGAGCCCCAACAGCGCCCGAGCCCGCGGCCGCGACCAGAGTGGGCTGCCTGGGGAGTCGCAACCGCACAGGTCGCCGTCATGGAACTGGCGAGGGCTGCAGAGCCGGAGCGGCGCCTCCAGCCTGCCCTTGCGCGCGGGCTGGTCGAGCCCGAGGCTCTGCCGATCCCCGCGGAGCTGGCCGCCGGGTCCCAGCTCGAGGCCGACGCTTCCGCGGCGACGGCTCGAATTACGGCGCCGACACAGCCCGCTCCTCTGGCTGAAGCGGGGCAGCTTGCGGCTGCTCTGCAAACGGCTGGGATCGCTCCCACTCCCGGGCCGACGCCGGCGAACCCAAAGAGCCGCGCCGAGGGTATGCCGCTCCGCGCCGGGCCAGCGCCGTTCGAAACCGCGGAACGCTCCTCGCTTCAGGCTGCGGATCCGGCCCTGGCCCAGGCGAACCGCCCGAGCAGTGCCCCGGCGGAGAGCGCCCGGTCGGCGGTCGAGCCAAGCTCCCCGGCGTCCGCCAGGGAGGCGACCCGTCCCGCTGCGGTGCAGGTCAGCGACGCCAGCTCCCTGGCCGAGCGGGCGCGCGGGGAGGCTCAGCCCAGCGCCGGCACCTGCGAGGGCGCCTCAGGCCTCGGCTCCGCCGCCGGATCCGTGCGTTTCGTGTTGACGGTCACGGATCGCCGCGGAACGCCGTTGCCCGGGCAAGCGATCGAAGTCTTGCTGGGCGAAGGGGAGCGCCCCCTGCTGCTGCAGGCCGACGAGCGCGGGCGGGTGGCGCTGGCCCTCGATCCCGGTCGCTACCGCCTGCGCCGTCCCGGCCAGCCGGGCGACGCCCGCGCCCGCTTGACCGTGCGCGAAGGCTTGCGCAGCGTCGAACTCGAACTGTGAAGGGCCATCGGCCCGCTCCAGCCCTGCCCAAAACGACCGCCGGCCAGAAGGTCAATCGATCGCGACGGCCGTGCCGCTGGCCGAGACCATCAGCATGCCGTTGTTGGTGCCCAGCACCTCGTAATCGATGTCGATGCCGACCACCGCGTTGGCGCCCAGTTCGCTGGCCCGCTGGGCCAATTCTTCGAGCGCGATCTCGCGGGCCCGCTGCAGCTCGCGCTCGTAGGTCGCCGAGCGGCCGCCGACCAGGTCGCGCAAGCCCGCGAACAGGTCCTTGAACAGATTGGCGCCGAGGATCGCCTCGCCGGCGACGATGCCGCAATAGCGCACGATCCGATGGCCTTCGATGGTGGGGGTGGTGGTCATCTGCATGGGCCGATGCTACGCCGCTGCCGCGGCCCCATTGCGCCGATTTCAGGCCGCCCTCCGCGCGCCGCTCCGAAGGCGAGCGCAGCGGCGCGGGTGCGGGCTCGTCGACGGGGGCGCGGGCCGGCGAGCCGCTCTGGCCTCGTCCGCGGCCGCGCCGGCCCCGATCCGGCCGGTCGGCGCCCCGGGCCGGCCATCCCGAGGGTCCCCGTGGGGCCGCTCTGCGCTCGGCGGCCGGCCCGCGCCGCCGCCGGGCTGGGCGGGCGCGGGGGCCGCCCCGATCGATCGGCGCCGCCTCGGACAAGGTCCAGACCGAAGCGCCCCGAGGGGCCGCTCAGGCGTCGAGCTCGAGCATGACCTGCAGGCGCAGGAAATCCACGTCCTTGACCCGCACCGCGATCGCGTAGCCCTCGCTGAACGAGCGCACGTTGCGGCCGCGGAAGATTTTGAGCGTGGGGCCTTCCTGCACCGTGCGGTCGCCGATCAGCTTGGCCGGCAGGAAGCCGCGCACCCGGAAGCGGGTCAGGCTGATCTCGAGCCCGGCGCGCGACACGCGCAGGATCTTGGCCTCCAGGCGCGCGCCGATGTGCGGCTCCATCAGCTGGCAGACCTTGAGGTCGAACACGGCGGTCTCGGCCATCTCGGCGATGTCGGCCTGGGCCGAGCAATGGCCGGCGACCGCGTTCAGATCCTCGATGAAGGCCTCGGCCTTGAGCTCGGCCTCGGCCTCGGCGCCGCGCGATTCGATCGCCCACAGCCAGCGGTGCACCAGCAGGTCCGGATAACGCCGGATCGGCGAGGTGAAGTGCAGATAGGCCTCCCGGGCCAGGCCCCAGTGTTTGGCCACGTCCTGATGGTCCTTGACGGCGTAGTGGGCGCGCTCGACCAGGCCCATGATGCGCTGGATCAGGGCCTCGGCGTTGGGGCGCTTGCGCGCCGCCCGGATCAGGCGGCCGATGTCGCGTCCGGTCAGACGCTCTTTCTCCGGCACATGCAAGCCGAATTCGGCGAGCTGCTTGGCGACCGCCGCGACCTCCTCCGGGTCCTTCTCCGGGTGCACCCGGTAGATGGTCGGCAGCCCGCGCCCACGGAACAGATCGCCGACCGCCTGGTTGGCCGCCAGGGCCGTCTCTTCGATCAGGGTCATCGAGAAGTAGCGCGGCGCTTCGTAGATCTCGATCGGCTGGTGCTGCTCGTCGAAGCGCACCTTCTGCTCGCTGCCCTGGATCCGCAGGCTGCCTTTTTGGTCCCGGATCTGCTGCTGCTGGCGCGTCCAGGCCTCGAGCAGGCGCAGGCTGGGCTCGAGGAAGCGGATCGGTTCGGTCTCGGCGTCGGATTCGCCGTCGAGCAGTTTCTGCACCAGGCGGTAGGTGTTGCGCCAAACCGAGCGGATCACGCTCTTGTGGACGCGCGCCGCCACGCGCCGCCCGGAGCGATCGAACTCCATGTACACGGAGTAGGCCAGCCGCGGTCGGTGGGGCACCAGGGAGCACAGCCCGTTGGAGAGCGCCTCCGGCAGCATCGGCACGACCTGGTCGGCCAGGTACACGCTGGTTCCGCGGGCCAGGGCCTCGTCGTCGAGGGCCGTGCCGGCGCGCACGTAGTGGGCCACGTCGGCGATGTGCACGCCGAGTTCCAGGTGTCCGTTTTCGAGGCGCACCATCTCGATCGCGTCGTCGAAGTCCTTGGCGTCCTCGCCGTCGATGGTGAAGATCGTGCGCTCGCGCAGATCGGCGCGCCCGGCGTAATCCTCGGGCCGCGGGTCGGGCGGCAGATCCCGGACCTCGCGCTCGACGTCTTCGGGGAACAGGGTGCGCACCCGGAACGAGGCCAGCAGCTGCATCTCCTCCGAGCCGTCGTCGCGATACACGGCCGGGCCGTGGGCCATGGGACCGAAGGCACGCGGCCGCTTGCCGATGCGGTCTTCCGAGGTGCGTTCGGGGCGCGCGGCGTCCTCCAATGCGCGCGAATCGACCGCCTGGCCCTGCTCTTCGAGGGTCCAGCCGCGCCCGGCGGCGGGCTCCTCGGGCAAATCCCGCCCCGAACGCCGGGCCAGATCCTTGAAGCTGCGGAGCGGACCGGAGCCCGGTTCCGGGTCCGGCTTCGGTTGCTTGGCCATGGGCCCATGCTACGCCGCGCAGCCCGCTCGCCGGGCTGCAGGGCACGCGCTTCCCAGCGCTCGCCCCGCCTGTCGCGCCGGTTGGGTGCCCCGCGGTTTCGTCGCCGGGAGCGGCCCGCGGAAGCGTCCGCAGCGGCCTGCCCGCCCGGTGCGCGACGGCTCCCTTTCCGAAGGCCCCAAACAGCCGGGGATCGCCGCAGCGCGGCGATCCCCGGCTGTTCGCCCGCCCGAGAGCGGGAGCAGGTCGATCAGCGCACTTCCGCGGGGCGCCCGTACTGCAGCTCTTCGGCCGCGGCGCGGATCAGGTCCGCCGCGCGATCGCCGCGCGGCCAATCCGACAAGCGATCGACGGCACG
>JBILNK010000055.1:0-24056 GCA_044375105.1 Planctomycetota bacterium | reverse complement strand
CGTGCTTGATCGATTGGCTAAAGCTCTGGATGTCGAGCCCGGCAACCTCCTTCTCGATGAAGGTGCCCAGCAGACGCGCAGCCAGGTTCGAGTACTGGGGCTCTTCGGCGATCAGCGATGCCGCGGTCTGGATCGAGAGCTGATCGAGCTCCGAGGTGGTGGCGCCGTCGTACAGGCCGCTGATCGTGCGCGTGGCGACGCGCATCGAATCGACCGCGTCGAGGCCGCCGCAGCAACGCGTGATGGCGCGCACGATCTTGTTCAGGTCGACGGGCTCGAAACTGCCGTTGCGCTTCTTGACGCGCATGCCGACACCGCCACCCTGCTCCTGGCGACCGCTGGCCTCCCCGCCGGTTTCACGGCTGGCGAGAGCCGCAGCGCTGCGGCCCGAGCCGCCCCCATCCGAGTAGGACGGCGCGGTCGGGGCGAAGCGCGAGGCCTCGGCGGACGCGGGTCGGGGCAGCTCGTAGTGGCTGCCGACAGGGGTGCTGGGGATGCCTTCGGGGCTCGAAGCGGAGGGCGGAACCATGCTCATGGGAGCGCTCGTGGGGCCGGGCTGACGAAGGGGGCCGAACAGGGAAGGGGACAAGAGCAGGCACAAGCCTGCGGGGTGGGCAGGACGGTCGGGCGGGCGGGCGCGCCCCGGGGGGGCCTGGTTTCGATCCCGTCTGGGAGGGAACTGGGCCCCGCCGCGCCGACCGGTTGCCGCGGGAGGTAGCCGGTGTCGTGGCCCAGCGGGGGCCGGACGCGGCTCAAAGGCAGCCGACAGGCTGGTCCGGCGGCGCGGGCGCAGCCCGAGCCGTCTCTTCTCAGCTTGTCTTCTCAGCGTGTCGACGGGAGCCGGCCTCGCTCGACGCCGCCCCGGCGACCCCGGCCGCCCCCGGGGGGGAGACGCTGGGGATCGCCCCAAGGCGCCCCGGGGGGGGCGGCCTGAGAGCGCGGGAAGGGAGCCAATGGCCTAGACCCCCATCATATAGGGGGTGTGAACGAGATGCACCCCCATTAGGCGGACTGAGGGGCCTTCTTCCCGCTGGATGGAGAGTGCCGGCCAAGTTCCCGCCAAGCACCGGCGATCGCCCTGTTTGGGGACCCTTTCGTTTCGAAGGAGGGGGCTCCTCCGGGGTCGATCGAGCCCCGCGGCCGGCCTAGTGCCGGCCGGGGCCCCTGCCTGGCGAAGGCGGACATGCCCCCCCCATTGCCCGCACCGACCCGGCCGTTGCGACGGGCAGCCCTCGCAGCTCCCGGCAGGGCCGCCGATCCGGACCCTTGAAGCGCCTCGGAGTCTCCCGCTCGGCGCCTCAGGGCCCCCCAGAAACGTGCGCCTCACCAACGCATACCCCACCGAGGCGAGCATCATCATCTCGAGCATCACGATCTCGAGGATCCTCAACGCGCGACTCACCGACGCCCTACCCTCGCCCCGGCGAGCCGCATCCGCTCGCATCAAAAACCCGGGCGACGAACGCAGGCGCACAAACAGCTCGCGCTCGTCCGCGAGCAAGCCCAAGGGGCGCTTCAGAGGCCATGGAATTCTGTCCCCGATCGCGGCGACCAGCCTGAGGGTGCAGCGCGATCGGGGCTGGGGCGCGGAGCCCCTCCGGGAGTCTAGAGCCGGGAACGAAACCGGCATGCGTCGGGCACACGCACGGAAACGCCGCCGTCCGCCGAGGAACGCCCGAGTTTCCCCGCATCCGCTGGCTTACCCAGGCCCCGCAAACCTTGGGAGCGCCCGTTCCTCAGCCTCCCGGCCCCGACCCGCGCCTCGCTGCACCTGTCTGCATCCATCGACGGCGGGCCGCCCCGCGGCCGCCGAAGACGGCCGCGGAAGACGAACCTCAACTCTCCAGCTGCCAGCCGTCGCTGCCGAATTCGCTCAGCACGGCGCGCGGAGCCGTGGAGACGGCCCCGAGGTAATCGGCTAAATCGTCACCGGAGTCCAGTTCGACCTCGAAGCCCGACTCGGCCGCGAGCGCTTCGAGCACCCGGCGATGGGGATCGTGCACGGCGATGGTGGTGCGCTCGACCGACCAGTCCTTGAGCAGCTTCAGCACCGCCCGAGCCTGATCCGGCGCGATGGCCGCGACCACGCTCAGGAACGAGATCGGCGCTGCCCGCACGGAACCGGGGAATTCCTCCAAGAGGCGCTGGAATCCCGCCCGTCCCAGGGTGTCCGGGGCCAAGCTGAATTGGATGCGCTCCGGGGGGAAACCCGACTGGCGCAGGGCGTGCAGGGTCCGGGAGAGCAGCGCCCCACCTTCCACCAGGTTGATGCGCAAGCCCTTGTTGCACTGGGCGAAGCTGCCCAGGATCTCCTCCAGCACCAGGGGCCGCTGATTGCTGCGCCGACGGGCGACGATCAACTCGCCGGCGCTGGAGCGCTCGAGCGGCAGCTCGGCCCATTGCAGCGGCGAGCCCAGGAAGTGGCCCAGCCCCGCCAGATCCTCTAGGCCGCGCCAGATCACTTGGGGGGCCTCTGCGGAGGACCGCCGGGCGGCGTGTGGTGCGAGGGCCTGGGCCAGGCCCTGGGTCTCGACCAGCAGCAGGTCGGGCCGCGCGAGCTCGGCGCGGATGGCCTGCAGGTCCTCGGCCCGATCGTCGACCACCGCCACCACGCGGAATCCGCGGCGTTGGAAGTGGCGCACCCCTTCGACCTTGGCGCCGCTGCGTGGGCCAGCGCTCGGACCCCCGCCAAAGGACCCGCCGCCCGTGTAGAGCAAGTCCTCGGGGAAGCGCAGGCCGTAGGCGGCGCCCAGGGTCGAGAGCGCTTGCAGCGTTTCCTCGCGGCGTTCGTCCCCGCGCTCGGTGTTGAAGGCCACATGCACCTGCGGCTGGCTCTGGAACCAGCGCAGGATTTCGAGCATGCCCAGGAAGGGCTGGTGGGCACCGATCACGGCGCGCGGCGACCAGCCCAACCGCTCGGCCCGCGCGAGCAATTCGCGCCGCAGGTGGTGCGGCACCTGCCGGGCCTCGAACAGGCGCCGCAGCGGGGCCTCCTCGAGGCGCACCTCCTCGATGCTGAGGCCAGCGAAATGAGAGGAGCCGTGCTCCTGATCGAAGCGCTCCAGCAGGTCGATCAATCCGGCGCGGAAGTCGAGCAGGGTGCCGTCGATGTCGAACAACACGAGCAGCTCGTCGGCGGGGTGGTCGAGACGGGCTTGCTCGATGTGGCGGAACAGGGCCCGCAGCCAGGGGCCAGCGGGCAGTTCGGGTTCCGGGAGAACCGGCGTCAGGGCCGCCCCGGACGGCCGGGCGGCGGTAGGGTTCGGCCCGCCGGAGCGGTCGCCGATTGCGGATCCAAGGAGGCTCAAGGTGTGGGCTCGGCCCCGCGTTTTGGTCGGCGGGGTCGTTCAGGTCTGGAGGCGGCTCCTCGAGCCGCCTCGATCGGATGGGCCACGCCGGTCGGACCGACCCCTCAGATGGGGCAGGGCCCTCGAGGAACCGGTAGGACCGGCACCTTCCGGCGGGCTCTGTGCTGAGAAATTCGGTTCCCCGCAGTCCTGATGGCACGGCGGGGAGCGAGCGGGCGCGCGCCGGAGGGACCAGGCGAAGGGCGCAAACCGCGACCGGACACCGCTTTGTAGTCGTTGATCGGCGCGAGTCGACTGTTCCCCGGAGAAAACCCGGCCCATACCGGCCCATTTCGGGCACGGGGTGGCGCCGAAGCAGCCCGCGACCCGGCCGACCAACGGCGAGCTGGGGCGCGAAGGAGCCCTGTCGACTCCCCAGGCTTGGAAGGCCACGCCGATCGCCTCGGGCCCGCGCCCCTGCGATTCCTGGATTTGCAACCGGACGCCCAGAGTCGAGCAGGCCTCGGGGCGCGAGCGAGGGCCCCCCCGGGCGCCCGGGGACGCTCTCACGGGGCGGCCGACGCCGGGCCACCATCCCGCCTCGTCCGCGGGCTCCCTTTCGCGGCGCAAAGGTTCCACAATCCGCTCCGCGCGCGCTCCCCCCCGCGCCTTCCCATGGACCTGGCCCAACTGCGTCGCGATTACAGCCTGCACGGCCTGTCCGAGCACGAGCTGTCCCCAGACCCGCTCTCGATGTTCGCGCGCTGGCTCGCCCAGGCGGTCGAAGCCGGGCTCCCCGAGCCCAACGCGATGACCTTGGCGACGGTCGATGCCGGCGGACAGCCGCACGCAAGGATCGTGCTGCTCAAAGCCCTCGACGCCCGCGGTCTGACCTGGTTCACCTCCTACGACAGCGACAAAGGGCGCGAATTGGCCGCGGCCCCGCGCGCGGCGTTGCTGTTCTTCTGGCCCGAGCTGGAGCGCCAGGTGCGGGTCGAGGGGCGCGTCAGCCGGCTCTCGGAACCCGAATCCGACGCCTATTTCGCCAGCCGCCCCCGCGACAGCCGGCTGGCGGCCTGGGCCTCGCCCCAGTCGCGCCTCTTGGCCTCCCGTGCCCAGCTCGAAGCCCGCCTCGAGGAAGTCCTGCAGCGCTTCCCCGGCGACTGCGAGGTTCCGCGTCCCCCGACCTGGGGTGGGTTCCTGCTGGCGCCCGCGCGCTTCGAGTTCTGGCAGGGCCGCCCGGCCCGGCTTCACGACCGCCTGGTCTACCGGCCCGGCGAGGCCGGGCACTGGCGCATCGAGCGCCTGGGCCCATGAGCGCTCGGCGCGTGGGCGGGCCCCGATGAGCTGGCGCCAGAGCCTGTCCCTGTTCATCGGCTGGGCCGCGGACATCCGGGTTCCCCGTGCCCTGCGGCCCCTGGTCTACGGACTTTTCGAGCGCCTGTCCGGAGCCGATCTCTCCGAGGGGCAACTGCCCGCCCGCGAGTATCCCTCGGTCGGGGCCCTGTTCGTGCGCCGGCTGCGGCCGGGGGCCCGGCCGATCTGCCCGCCCCCGGGCCTGCCCTGCCCCGCCGACGGGCGCCTGCAGGCGCTGGCCCAGGTCGCGGCGGACGGGCGCTTCGAAGCCAAGGGACAGCGCTTCACGCGCTCCGAGCTCTTGGGGCCCGCGGATGAATGGCTGCCGGAGGGCGCCCTGCTGAGCCTGACCGTGTACCTCTCCCCACGCGATTACCACCGCGTGCACTGCCCGCTGGCGTCGCGCTTGCTCGGCGCCTGGACCCTGCCGGGCGAGCGCTTCAGCGTGGCTCCCGCGGCGGTCGAGCGCCGCCCCCGGATCCATGCGGAAAACGAGCGCGTCGTACTGCTGCTGGAGGCTCCCGAGGGACGCTTTGCGTTGGTGCTCGTGGGAGCGCTGAACGTGGGCCGCATCCGGGTGCTGGGCGTGCCCGCCGGCCACCATGGGCCCCTCGAGCGCCCCTTGGACTTCGAGCGCGGGGGCGAGCTCGGACGCTTCGAGCTCGGCTCGACCGCGATCCTGCTCTGGCCCAGCGCGAACCCACGGCGCCTGGTGCCCCTGCCGACCCTGGCCCCGGACCAGCCCCTGCGGCTGGGCCAGCCCTGGGCGGAGCTGGCCTAGCGGCGCGGTCGGCGCGGCCCGCCGCCGGTCAGGGCTTTTCGATCGCCGTGGCCCGCAGGGTTTCGTTGACGAAGCGCTGGAAGCGCCGCGTGCGGTAGTTGTCGAGCACGGTCGGCAACACGTCTTCAAGCTCGTTCTCGAGGCGCCCGACTCCCGCCCCTTCGAGCTGCACGACCACATAGCCCTTCGGCGTGCGCCAAGGCTTGCTGATCTCGCCCGGCGCGAGGTGGGCCACGGCGCCCGCGGCCAGGGTCGTCGCGCGCAGCAGCGAGCGATAGATCGACTCGTCCAGGGAGGCGCTGAATTCGTTGGTCGAGAGGGCCACCTGGCTGCCGTACAAGCGCTGGAACTCGCGGCTGCTCTCCTGGCCCTGGCTGCTGGCGAGCGCCTCGGACAGTTTGCGGATCTGGGCCTCTTGGAGGGCCGCGAAGCTCTCGCCGGCCTCGACGCGGCTGCACAGGGATTCAGCCTCGGCGCGGGCCCGCTCCCAATCCGCCGGCGCCCAGGGGGTGGCCAGGTCGTAGGGCGGGAACAGGGCCACCCGCAGCTGGGGCTGCCAGCCCTCAATGAAGAAACGATTGCGCTGGAAGTACTCGTCGAGGCTGTCGAGGTCGTCCCAGCCTTTTGGCTCGCCGGCCATCAGGCTGTCGATCATGCGCGTGACCGCCCGGTAGGCGCGCAGGCTGGGGAAGCCTTCCATGGTGCAGCGCACGAAGATCATCGGCAGCGCGGTCAGCTTGCTTTCGGCGTATTCCTTGGCAAACGTTGCCCAGGCCGTCTCCGGGCTCTGCAGCAGGCCCTGCTCTTGGAGGCGCGCCCCGAGCAGCTTGAACCACAGGCAGTCGGCCAGGGCCGCCTCGAGCGCGGCGCGTCCGAGGCTCGGCCCGAGCAGCGCGTACAGCTCGTCGGTCGGCAGGTTGATCGGTTCCCCGCCCCAGGTCCAAGGCGGCGGCACCGGAGCGGCCGGCAGGGGCCCCGTGGCCAGCGCGGCGGCCGCACCTTCGGGGAGCGGGTTATCCAATGAAGTCCACAGGCGGTAGGCCAGCTCGTCGTGCCAGACGTTGGTCTGGAACATGGCGAAGCCCTCGGTCGATCCGATCAGCTGGGAGGCCAGGGCGCGATCGATGGGCCGGCCTTCGCTGCGCGCGGCGCTCCACTCCTTCCAAGCCGTCTGCAGCACCGCCAGCATCTGATCGGCGAGCTTGCGGGGTTCGCCCTCCGGCAGGTTGTCCTGGAACAGCTGCGGCATGCCAGCCACGCCTTGGCCGCAGATGCCATAGGCCAGACTGGCCTCCTGGCTCCAACGCTGCAACGCTTCCGAAGCCGCCAGGGGCAGGCCCGACGCCAAGGCCCAAGCAGAGCGCAGCTCGTCGACGCTGCGGCCCGCGCGCTCGGCCTTGACCTCGACGATCAGCTGCCACTCGGCGTCCGTGAAAGCGGGGTTCTGGCCTTGCTGCCCCGCATACCAGAGGGCCAGCTCGCGGGCGGCGCGGGAGTCGAGCAGGGCGCGCCCCAAGTCGCCGAGCAGGCTGGCGCGGAAATCCTCGCGTGTCACCGCCAGGCCGCCGGCGCGCAGCAGGACGGGCGCCTCGAAGTCGACCCAGGACAGATCGAATTGCCAGGCCTCCTCCAGGGACACGACGTTGCTGCTGTCCATGGCGGAGCGCCAGTCGAAGTTCTTGCGCTGCTCCTCCTTGGCCGCAAGGTCCGCCGGCAGCTTGACCGTGCCCTGCTTGGGCCCGGCCTTGGCGCCGCCGTCGGGCTTGGCCTTCGGGGCCTGTTCAGCGGGCTTGGCGGGCTGCGCGCGTCCGCTGCCCGCGGGCGGGACCCCGGCGCTGGCCGCGGGGGCCGTCGGGTCCGCCGTCGGGCCGCCCTTGGCCGGGGCCAGCTTGCGGGTCACCACGAAACCGAGCGCGGCCATGGCCGTCACGAACACCACCAGGAGGATCTGCTTCATCGCGGGGGGGCGGGGTAGGGCCCCAGAAGGTAACGCCCGGGGCGGTGGGCCGAGTCGGGTCTACGGCGCTCGGCTCCCGGGCGCGAGCACGGGGCGGCCCCGGGGGGCCGTAGCATGCCGGACGGTGTCCGCCCTCGTCCCCCTGCCCCGCTCCCTGGTGGAGCTCACCGTGCTGGCCGTGCTGGGGCGCTTCCAAGCCCTGGAGGCCTGGCGGCGGGACCTGGGCGAGGAGCCCGGGGTGGCGCATCGCGAAGCGCTCCTGCAGGTGCACCTGTTCGCGGGTTTTCCGCGCCTGGTGGAGGCCTTCGGGGTGCTGGAGCAATGCGGCGGCCTCGGTGCGACCGGCCCCGGAGAGCGCCTGGGCTGGGCCCCCGATCGGGATCGCGGACGAGAGTTCTTCGAGCGCATCTACGCCGCGCAGAGCGCCGCGGTCGCCGGGTCCCTGGAGCGCTTCCATCCGGAGCTGGCGGAATGGGTCCTGGGGCACGCCTACGGCCGGGTGCTGACCCGCCCGGGGCTGGCCGCGGAGCAGCGCGAACTCCTGGCGGTGGCGGCCCTGATCGCCACGGACCAGGAGCGGCAGCTGGCCAGTCACGTGCGCGGCGCAGCGCGGCTCGGCGCGGGCCGCGCGGACTTCGAGGTCTTGCTCGGTTGGCTGGGCGAGCTGCTGCCGACGGAGCAGGTCGACCGGGCGCGGCGGGTGATCGAACGCTTCGGCCCGTGACGCCCAGCGGATCGGCCGCACAGCGGGGCACGCAGCGCGCAGCGGGCCCTGGCATCCGCAGGGATTGAGGCGGTGCCGAAGGCCTGACGAGCGCAGCTCCCCGGGCCCCGTGCCGATCCTCATTCGCCCAGCGCGGCCAGGCGCGCCTCGAGGGCGGGGCGCTGCAGGCCGACCCGGGCGTCGCCGCTGTAGCGCTCGAGCAAAAGCCGCAACAGGGCGCGGGCTCCCTGGCGATCGCGGCGCTCGAGGGCCTCCGGCCCGCTGGCGTCCCCCAGCCAGAGCAGGGCGCGCTCCGCCCCCGGGTCGGCCCAGGGCGCCCCGGCGAGCAGGCGTTCGGAGAGCCGAGCGCGCAGGGGCGAGGTCGAGCTGCCGGCCCCCGAAAGCGCCTCGGCGGCCGCCGATCGCCGGCCCTCCCGCAAGAACAGCAGCCCAGCGCTCAACTCGATTTCGACCCGGGTCGCACCGCGGCTGGCCCGCGCCAGGCGCACCAGATCCTCGGCGTCCAGCCGCTCGAACGACAAGGGATACACCTGGCCGGTATCGACCCGCAGCTGGAATCCATCCAGGCGCGGATCGGCGCCGGCCGCCAGCGTCCCTTCGAGCGGCACGCCGCCCGCACCGAAGGGCACCACCCACAGGCCGCGCTGCCCCAGGGAGGCCCGCAGCCCCTCCTCGGCGGCCGCCAACAGGGACTCGGTGCCCTCGAGCTCAGCCAGCGCGGCGGAGAGGATCAAGCGCATCTCGGCCAGCTCTCGGCGTTCGGCGGACAGATCGGGGGCCCCGACCGCCTCGGCCTCGGCCCGGGAAAGATCGCGCTCGCGCGCCAGCAGGCGGCGCTCTAAGTCGCGCAGCTCGGCGCCGGCCATCAGCGGACGCCGCACCGCGAGCCAGGCCGGCGCCAGGCAATCGACGCGCAGCGCCAGGGCGTCGCGGGCCCGCATCAGCACCCCCGCGGCGAACCCCGCGGCCAATTCCGACCGCGCCGCTTGGCGCGCCTGCTCCAAGCGGCGTCGCCCCTGGCGCGGCAGCTCCAGAGGCGCGATGCCCGCGGCCGCCTGGGCCGCCTCGAGCCGCGCCTCCAGATCCGTCAGGCGCTCCTCGAAGGCGCTGTCGAGATCCAGGCTCGAGAGCGCCTCCCGCGGAGCGCGCTCCACCGCCGCGAGCAGCTGCTCCTGGGCTTCGAGCCACAGGGCGAAGCGGGCATTCCATAGGCGTCGCGCGCGGCTCTCGACGTCTTGGACCGCCGCCGCCTGGAGCGCCTCCGGCCAGCGATCCGGGTCGAGCCCCGCCTCACGCAGCCATTGCTGCGGCTCGAGCTCGAGCCGCAGCAGGGCGCTGTCCCAGCGCCCGGAGTCCCACAAGCTCTGCGCTTCCGGTTCGATCAGGTCCTCGAAGCGCCGCAGCAAGGAGGCCTGGGCCCCGCTGCGGGCGCGCTCCCCGGCTTGGTCCAGACGCCGCTCGAGCTCGGCCCACCAGCCGGCCAACTCGGCCTCGCGCGCCTCCGGCAGCGCCGCGCGCTCCATCCCGGTCAGGGCCCGCAGCCGCTCGTCGGGTCCCGTGGCGAGCTGGGCGGCGGCGGCCCGCAGATCCCCGGAGGCCAGCGTGGAGTCGAAGCGGATCTGGAGCTCCTGGCGCAGGCGCGCCAGGGCGTCGCGCAGCAGGGCGCCCAGCTCCTCGCGCGCCTCCCACCAGGACTGGCCCGCTTCGCTGGGCACGGCCGAGCGCAGGGCCTCCAACTCGGACAGGGCCGGCCCCAATTCAGCGGGCGCGCTGCGGGCGCGCGCCAGCAGCGGTTCGAGCGGGGCGAAGGTCGCCTGCCGAGCGGCCGGTGCGGCCTGCGAGGGCTCGGGCTCGGAGCGCTCGAGGTACACCCCGGCCAGCAGGGCGCCGAGGGCCAAGCTGCCCGCCACCAACAGGATCAGCCGGGGCGAGCGCCAGGCCGGGCGCGGCGAGGCGGCCAAGGGGTCGAGCTCGGCCCGGCGCACCCGCGGCGCGCGCCGCTCGCGCAGCAGCTCGAGATCGGCGATCAGCTCGCGCGCCGTGCGATAGCGCTGGTCCGTGGAGCGCGTCAGGCACTTGCGCAGCACCAGCACGAATCCCGGGGAAAGCTCCGGCGCCAGGGAACGCGGATCGGGCACGCGCGCATGCAGGACCGCGGCCAACACCTCGGCGACGCTCGGGCCCACGAAAGGCGGCCGGCCGCAAACCGCGTGGAACATCGTCGCTCCCAGGGCCCACAGGTCGCTCGGGGTGCCCACATCGGTCGGATCGCGGGCCTGCTCGGGACTGACGTAGTGCGGCGTGCCGAGCAGGGAGCCTTCGCCGGTGATGCCTGGGTCGGCCTCCGCGAAAGCCAGCCCCAGATCGGCAAGCCGCGGGCGCCCCAGCCGGCTGCCGCGGTTGTCGCCGCCCTCCAGCAGGATGTTCGCCGGCTTGATGTCGCGATGCACGACCCCATGCTCGGCCAGATGCTCCACGGCCTCGGCCAGGGGCAGGAACAAGCGCAGGGCCTCGCGCTCGCTGAGCGGGCCGCCGCTGCGCAGGCGCTCGGAGAGGCTTTGCCCCTCCACCAGCTCCATGGCGAACCACCAGCGCCCCTCGCTCTGCCCCATGTCGATGGCCCCGACGATGCCCGGATGCTTGAGGCGCGCCAGGGTGCGCGCCTCGCGCACCAGGCGCCGCACGATGCGCGCGTTGCCGGAATGCTCGGCGTGCAGCACCTTGACCGCCACGGGCCGATCGACGGCCTCCTGGATGGCGCGGTAAACCGTGCCGGTGGCGCCGGCCCCGATCGCGCCCTCGATGCGATACCCGGCGATGCGCGGCCAGGTCGCCAGGGGTTTCGGCCCCCGCGGAAGCCCCGGCTCGGCGGGCTCGTCCAGTGTCGATTCGAGCTCCATGGCGTGCGCTCGTCCAGTCTAAGCGAGGCTCCTGCAACCGACCGGGCGGGTGCCCCAGGCTCTCGACGCCGGGGCGAAAATCCCCCCGGCCGAGCGGCGTCATCCCGGAGCAGCCAGGGCGCCGGCCCCTGGCCTGGAGCAGCCCGGCGAGGGACGCCCGATCGGCCCGGCAGCGCTCGAGGAGCAAAGGGGCGAGCGTGCGCCTTTGCCGTGCCGCAAGTCGGCGGGGAGCCCCCCCGGGCAGCCCCTGGAGATCCGCGCGCCCTGCCTTCGAGCGCTCGCCCGAGCCCATGCCTGCCGGCAGACAGCCTCGAGAAAAATCCGTCTGGGCGGCGCCCGAGCCGCAAGGCCGAGCTGCCCGCGTGCCTTTGGGCCGCCATCCGGCGGCCTCAGAGGCGTGGATCGAAGCCCCCCCGCGGCCGCGGGATCAGTCCTCGAGCGCCGCTTCCGGATCGCCCTCGGCGGGCCCCGGCAGGCCGGCGTATTTGTCCAGCTTGCGCTGCAGAGCGAAGCGCGAGAGCCCCAGCTCGGCGGCCGCGCGGCTCTTGTTGCCGCCGTGGCGCTCCAGGGCCGCCAGGATCGAGCGGTGCTCGAACTCGGCCACGCGCGTGCGCAGATCCCCGGCCACCTCTCCGAAGGCCTGCGCCTGCGCCTGGGCGCGCTCGGCGCGCTCGAACAGGCGCGGCGAGAGGTCCGCCAAGCGCACCTGCTCCCCGGCGACCACCGCCAGGCGCCGCAGCTCGTTCTCGAGCTCGCGCACGTTTCCCGGCCAAGGATATTCGGCCAGCGCCACCAGCACCTCGTGGGGCAGGCGCGGTGCCGGCCTGCCCAGTTCGTCGGCGATGCGCCGCTGCAGGGCGCGGCACAGGATCGGCACGTCCTCGCGGCGCTCGCGCAGGGGCGGAAGGCGCAGGCTCAGCACGTTGATGCGATAGAAGAGGTCCTGACGGAACTCGCCGGACGCCACCAGGCGCTCGAGGTCTCGGTGGCTGGCGGTCAGGAGCCGCACGTCGACCTTTTCGACCTGATCGGAGCCCACGGGCCGCACCTCGCCCTCCTGCAGGACGCGCAGCAGTTTCTTCTGCATCTCGGCGGACATGTCGCCGATCTCGTCCAGGAACAGCGTGCCGCCGTGGGCTTGGGCCAGCAGGCCCTTCTTGGCCCGATCCGCCCCCGTGAAAGCGCCCCGGGCGTGGCCGAACAGCTCCGATTCGAGCAGGCTGTCCGGCAGGGCGGCGCAATTCTCGCTGATGAACGGGCCGCGGGCGCGCAGGCCGTGGCGATGGATGGCGCGCGCCACCAGCTCCTTGCCGGTGCCGCTCTCGCCCTGGATCTGCACGGGCAGATCGTTGTCGACGATGCGGTCGAGCTGTGCGAAGACCGCGCGCATGGCCGCCGAGCGACCGACCAGGGGGGCGTAGTCGCGGCCCGGTCGGCGGGCGCTCTCCAGCGCCGCCGGGACCAGGGTTGGCTCGCGGCCCGCTAGCAACTCTTCGGCAGCGCGCCGCTGCTCGGCCTCCGCGAGGCGCGCCAGGCGCCGCTCGAGGTCCAGGCCGAACAGCCCGGCGAATTCCCCGAGGCGCGCCAGGTCCTCTAGGTCGAAGGCGCCGGGCGCGAGGCGGTGGTCGAGCAGGAGCGCGGCCACCACCGGGCCCGCCGGCCGGCCGCCGAGGCGTACCGGCGCCGCCAGCAGCGAGCGCAGGCGCAGCTCCTGCACCGAGCCCGAAGCCGAAAAGCGCGGATCGTTGGCCGCGTCCAGGGACAGCACGCCGCGCCCCTGCCCGAACAGCGCCTCGGCCACGCCGGCGGAAAGCCGGGCCTCGGGCAAGGGGATGTCGCTGTGGTCGAACTGCCGGGCGGCGATGCAGCGGCGCTCGGTCTGCCCGGGGCAGAGCCCCCCCAGGGAGCCGGCCTCGAGCAGCACGAAGCCGCGCTCGGCCTCGAGGTCGGCGATGGCCCCGTCCAGCAGGCCGGCGGCGGCCAGGGCCAGGTCGGGAGCCGAGAGGGCTGCGATGGCCCGGCCGAGCTCGGTCGCCGACTCGGCCGGAGGCCCGTCGAGCAGGGTGCCGGAGCCGGGCAGCTCCGCGAACTCGTCGACCAAGGTCAGGCGCGCGCCCCCCACCAGCAGCTCGTCCCCGGGTCTCAGCAGCCCCCGCTGGGTGCGCAAGCCGTTCAGCAGCACCCCGTTGGCGGAGCCCAGGTCGATCACCCAGCAGCCCTCGGGCACGGGCTCGAGGCGGCAGTGAAGGCGCGAAATGCGCGGGTCGGGCAGGCACAGCTCGTTTTCCGGGGCGCGCCCGAGGCCGAGGGGGCCGGCGCCGAGCGTGCGCTCGCTGCGCTGGCCTTGGTGTTCGACGATCAGTTTCACAGGATTCGGGTCGCGACGCAGGGCCGGCCGGCTCGGTCGCAGGCCGGCTGGCCGGCGCCCGCGATACCGCGACCCTAGACCCGCAGCGGCGCCGAGTCACCCCCCCAGCGCCCCGGGAGCTGGCCCGGGGCGTCCCAGGCCACCGATCCCGCCCCCGGGGGTCAGGCGGGCCTCGGTCTCAGCCGATGGAACGGGCACAATGCCCGTTCCGCCCCGCGGAAAGCCGCCCCCGGCCGACCGCCCCACCCGCCGGGAGGCCCCCATGCCCGAGCCGCGCACCCTGATCGAACACCTCCGCGCCCGCGCCCGGGCCCTGGCCAGCGGCCTGCACGCCCGCTTCGTGCACCCCGACGGGCGCGTCGAGGAGCAGACCTACGCCCAGCTCGAGCGGCGCACGCGCCAGTACGCCCGCTTCCTGGCGGACGCCGGGGCCCAGCGGGGCCAGGTGGTGCTGATCGTGCTGCAGCACTCGATGGACCTGATGCCGGCCTTTTACGGGGCCATGTGGCTGGGCGCGATCCCGGCCTTCCTGCCCTTCCCGACCGGCCGCCTGCACATCGGCAAGTACTACTCGGACATGCGCGCGCTGGTCGAGCGCACCCGCCCCCACTCGATCCTGACATACGGGGAACTGGCCCAGGAACTCGAGACCTGCTTCCAGGGCGAGCCGCACGTGCCCAAGCTGCTGCTCCACGAGCGCCTGGGCCCGGACGCGCCGCTGCAAAGCGATCCGGTCCAAGCGGACCCGGAGGACGTGAGCTGCATCCAGTATTCCTCGGGCAGCACCGGCCTGCAGAAGGGCGCCGCGCTCTCGCACCGCGCGATCCTCAACGAATGCCGCGGCGTGGGCGAGTTCTTCGGGATGTCCGCGAAGGACGTGTTCGTGACCTGGGTGCCGCTTTATCACGACTGGGGCCTGGTCTGCAACGCGATCCACCCGCTGGTGCTGGGGGCGCCGTTCGTGCTGCTCTCGCCGGTGCACTGGGTGGCGCGGCCGGCGATCGTGCTCGAAGCGATCACCAAGTACAAGGCCACGGTCTATTGGCAGCCAAATTTCGCCTTCAACTTCATGACCAAGCGGGTCAAGGAGGAGGAGCTCGCCGGCGTGGACCTGTCGTCCCTGCGGCTGCTCGGCAACGGCGCCGAGCCCTGCCTGTACGACAGCCACGAGATGTTCGCCCAACGCTTCGCCAAGGTGGGCTTCAAGCGCGAGGCCCTCGGCATCGTGTACGGCATGGCCGAGGTGGTCAACTCGGTGATCGGCGCGGGCAACCGCGAGCCGATCCGGGTCGACGTGATCGACCGCGTCCAGCTGCAGGAGAAGGGCCGCGCAGAGCCCTGCCACCCGCGCGACGAAAACGCCCTGCGCATGCTGGGCGTGGGCCGCGGCTTCGTCGGCACGAGCTTCAAGATCATCGACGACGATCGCCGCGAGCTGCCCGACCGGACCGTGGGCGAGATCGCGATCCTGTCGGAATGCCTGTTCAACGGCTACTTCAACAACCCGGAGGTCACCGCCCAGAAGCTCGACCAGGGCTGGTACATCTCCGGGGACCTGGGCTACCGCGCCGACGGGATCCTGTACGTCACCGGCCGCAAGAGCGACCTGATCATCATCGGCGGCGAGAACTTCTATCCGCAGGACATCGAGTACATGGTCTCCGAACACCCGCAGGTGGTGGCCGGGCGAGTGGCCGCGATCGGCGTCGAAGACCAGGAGCTCGGCACCCAGAAGCTGGTCGTGATCGCGGAGTCGAAGTCCGAGGACCCCGAGGTCCACAAGGACATCAAGCGCTTCATCCGGCGGGAACTGGCCTCGCGCCTCAACCTGAACTGCGACCGGATCGTGATCGCGCCGCACAAGTGGCTCTACAAGACCTCCAGCGGAAAGATCGCCCGCATCCCGAACCTGAGGCGTCTGCACGAAATCGACCCCGGCGCGCCGCAGTACCAAGGCAAACCATGAGCGCAGCGATCGACCGCGAGCCCCTGCGGGCCCACTTCATCCACAAGATCGGCGGCGACCGCGAGCTCCTGCCCAAGGACCACGAGTCCCTGGTGGACGAGGGCATCCTGGACTCCTTCGGGCTGGCGGAGCTCGGCGCGCTGATCTCCTCGGCCTACGGCGTGAACGTGCCCGACGAGGACCTCTCGCTCAAGAACTTCGAGTCGATCGACAAGATCGCCGCCTACCTGGCCCGCCGCCGCGGCTGACCGGCTGAGAAAAAAATCGACTCGGGCTGCGCCCGAGCCGTCAGACCAGCCTGTCAGCATGCCCTTGAGCCGCCATCCGGCGGCCGCAAAGGCTGGGGGCGTCGCGGTGCGCCGATCCCAGCTTCCGACCCGCGCGGCCGGCGGCGCGGCGGGGTCCGGCGCGGGACGGAGTCGCGTTGCCGGGGCGGGCTGAAAGCGGGCGGAAGCTGCGGCCCGGGAGCTCCATGGCGGGGCGCGGCAACCTGCTGGCAGAGGCTCAGGGCCGCCCGCGGCCGCCCAAAGGACCGATCCGCCGGGGCGGCCCGGCCCATCCTGGTGCGCGCAGGTCTTGCGGGGGCCGGCCGGCGGCCGGAGGGGCTTCGAGCGGGACGGTGCAGACGGCCGCTCGAAGGGCGGACCGCCTCGGCCCCGGATCCAGGGCGCCCGATTCCGAGGGACCTGGCGCGCCCCGCACGCCAGTGGAAGCCAGGTCGCTGCGCTCCGGCGCTCTGCGGGCCGCCGATCGAAAGCCCGCGGATGGGCCCCTGCGCGCACCAGAGCGGGGTCGGCGCTGCCCCCGGGCGGCCGTGCTGGGCCCGGGCCGGGTATGGTGCTCGGCCTTCCCCCCCGGATTCGCGCCTTGGATCTGATCAGCCTGCCCTTCGCCCTGTTCCTGGGGCTGGCCCTGGCGCTGACGCGCCTGCCCCTGGGCGAGCGCCCGAGGCGCGCCGTGCTGCTGGCCTTCAACCTGGCCTTCTTGGGCAGCTTCGATCCCCTGGCGCCGCTGTTCTTCCTGGCCACCTCCCTGCTGGCCTGGTTCGCGGCTCGCCAGGGCCAGCGAGGCGCCCCGGCGGCGCTGTTCTACGGGCTGCTGCTGCCCCTGCTGTTGCCGCTGTTCGTGCCCAAGCTCGGCCTGTTCGGGGCCGCCGGCGAAGCCGACGCGGCCGACAACGTGCTCGGCAGCCGCCTGGCCCTGTTCGTGGGCGCCTCCTACTTCACGCTGCGGGCCCTGCACTTCGCCATCGACGCCCGCCGGCGGCGCCAGCTGAGCCTGTCGTTCTTCGACTACCTGACCTGGAATTCCTTCTTTCCGACGCTGACCGCGGGCCCGATCGAACGCGCCGAGCATCTCGGTCAGAGCCTTGCCCGGCTCGGCCGCGCCGACGCCCAGGACCTCGCCGAGGGCCTCAAGCGGATCTACGTGGGCCTGCTCAAGAAGGTCGTGCTGGGCCAGCTGCTGGTCGCCTGGGCCGGCCCGATCACCGGCTTCGCTCCCGGCCGGGAGCTGGGCTTCACGGAAGCCTGGGGCGCGCTCTACGCCATGTGCCTGTTCGCCTATGTCGACTTCGCTGGCTACAGCGATCTGGCCATCGGCATGGCCCGCCTGTTCGGCCTGCGCCTGGCGGAGAACTTCGACAATCCCTACCTGCGCGGCAACATCTCGGATTTCTGGAAGGGCTGGCACATCTCGCTCTCCACCTGGATCCGTGATTACCTGTTCCTGCCCCTGTGCGGCCGCAGCCAATCGACCCTGCGCCCGCACCTGGCCGCGCTCCTGTCGATGAGCCTTTGCGGCCTGTGGCACGCCCCGACCCTGGCCTGGCTCTGCTGGGGTCTGGCCCACGGCGCCGGCCTCTCGGCGCACCAGGCCTGGATGCAGTTCCTGAGGAAGCGCTTCAAGCTCAAGAAGCGCCTGGCGAAGTCCTGGCCCTATCGCCTGCTGGCCACCTGGGTCACCTTCCACTTCGTGGCCCTGACCTGGGTGCTGATCTCGGTCCCCGGCGGCGATCTGCGCGCGGCCCTGGCGTATTTCGTCGAGCTCTTCGGCGGCTAGGGAGCCGGCGCGCCGAGCGCCCGCCCGGCGCTCAAAAGATCGCGTACAGGAAATCGCCGGAGGACTGGCCCTCGGTCAGCGCCACGGCGATCGCCAGCAGCCCGAGCAGCACCAGCAAAGGCAACAGCGCCTCGTGCCAGAGGAGCGAAAGGGCGCGAGCCGGAGCCGCACGGTTGGCGGCGCGATCGGGAACGCGGGGCGGGTCGGCGGGTTCGGCCATGGGCTCAGAAAATCGCGAACACGTCGCCCTGGAACGCGTGCCGGACCATGCCCTCGTCGGTGGACATGTCGGGCAGATCGCCGGAGCCCTGGCCGAAGCGCTCGACCAGCCGGGCGTGGAGCTCCTTCGCCTGGTCCTCTCGCCCCGAGCGCGTCAGCGCCCAACCAAAAGCGAAGGCGTACAGGGTGTTGCTCTCGCGCTCCTCCGGCGGGATCTGCTCCAGCAGGGCCAGGGCGCCTTCGAAGTCCTTGGCCCGCAAAGACGCGTTGATCTGGCACAGCAGCGGCATGCCAACCTCGACCACGCGCTTTTCGGCGAAGCGCTCGGCGACTTGGACCGTGGGCGAGTCCCAGGGCGCCAGGGTCCGGCCGACACCGTCTCGCGCCAGGGCCTTGGCGATCGCGCGCGCGATCACCCAGCCGCCTTCGGCGCTCGGATGGTAGGCGTCCAAGAAGAAGCGACCCCCAGGGGCGCGATCGCCGGCACGACGGATCATGTCCGGCAGCGGGTCGACCAGCAGCAGGTCGAATTCCTCGGCAACCTGGCGGATATGGGCCAGCATCGGATGACGCTGGTAGATGCGCAGCAGCTCCTCGAGCTCGAGGTTCGGATACCCCAGGGCCGCAAAACACTCGGCGATGTAGAACCCCAGGATGTCGTCGCGGTCCTCGCGATAACACTGGCGCACAGATCGCAGCAGCTTGAGCGCCGCCAGGTGATCTCCGGCGCGCTTGGCTTCCAAGCCCCGTTCGTAGCGCTGGCGCCACTCCGCTTCCATGCCCGGCAGCAGCTCGTCGGGGTCGATGTGGAAGCGCAGATAGAACGACGAGCGCAGGTTGTGCAGGGGCAGCACCAGCACCAGCTGGACCTTTCGTTCCCGGCACAGGCGCGCCATCTCGCGCAGGTTGTCGAGGAACCGCTGGTTGGCGTAGCGCACCTCCTCCTCGGGGATGACCTGCTCCATCAGCACGGGCACACGGTCCTGCTTGAATTCGAACAGGCGCGTGAAGGTGCGCTCGCTGAAGGGCTCCGCCAGGGCCTGCTGCACCTGCCCTGAGAAGGCCGAGCGGACCCAGGCCCCTGAACTCCTGGGCATCAGACCCATGAACGCCTCGCGCAGGGCCACGTAACAGCGCAGGTCGGCCAGCGAGCGGCGCGCCCAGACGCGGGCCGGATTGTCGCGGTCGGCATGGGCCAGCACGCCCCCGGGGCTGGGCGGGATCGAATTCTTCTCGCCGCCTTCGGGGTAAAGGACCAACAGATCGGGCTGATAACCGAGCACCTCCCGGGCCACCTGCAAGTTCTGGATCGATCCGGTGCCGGCGCCGCCCGAGTTGATCACGCGCGGGCTCTCGGTCGGCGCCAGGCCGCGCAGATAGACCTCCAGCAGGTACGGAAAGGAGGCGTCCGGGTCGATGAAGCGCTCCTGGAATACCGAGGAGCCGCCCAGGCAGAAGACCCGTAGCTCGTTCTCGCCCTTGGCCAGGGGGAACTCGAGCGTGCGATAGGCGTTGCGCCGGTTGGGCGAGGTCTCCCGCCAGGCCTCCCCCCCCGGGCGAGGGATGGGGCGGTAGATCGGCGAGCTGCCCGGGAAGCCCATGTAGGGATCCTCGATGGCGGTCGGATCGAAGCGGTCGAGGCCCCGCAGCAGCGCCTCCAGACCGATCGCCAGGGTCAGTCCCAGCAGGGTTCGGCGCAGGAGTGTTGACAGCTTCATCGGGCGCTCTTGGCCCGAGGATCATACCCACAGCTCCCTTTCGGCCCGGCCCCGGACGGCCCATGATCACCTGGGCCCGTTTGGCCCGAGCCCATGACCGCCCTGGAACTGCCGCTCCCGGCCCTGCGACCCCTGGAGGTCTCGCCCCTGTTGCACGGGCCGGACGGGCAGGTGGGCCTGCGCGACCCCCTGGGGCTCGCCGATTCCGGGGCCAGCCTGTATTGGCTCAGCCCGATCGAGTGGAGCATCGCCCGCCGCTTCGACGGCCTGACCAGCGCCCGCCGGGTGGCCGAGCAGGTCGGCGGCGAGCTGGGCTCGGCCCTCGAAGCGCGGCGCGTGCTGGAGCTCTCCCAGCGCCTCTCCGCCGCCGGCCTGCTGGACGACCACGAGGCTCTGGCGCGAACCCAGCGGGCCCTCGAGCAGGTGCGCCGGCAGGAACGCCGGCCGGCAGCGAATTGCCCGCCGACCCCCTGGACCTGCGCATCGAGCTGGGCGGGCTGGTGGCCGACGACTGGGACATGCCCCAGCTGCCCCACGCCCGCGGTTTGCTGGCCCCGGCGGGCCCGATCCGCACCCTGGCGCCGCTGTATTCGCGGGCCTACGCCTCGGTGCGCCACGCCAAGCGCGAGCTGGCCCGCATCGTGCTGCTCGGCAACCTGCGCGCGCGCCTTTCCGAGCCCTTGATCCCGCTGTTCAAGGACTTCGACACCCCGCTCGGTCCGGTGCCGGTCGATCGCAGCGCCCTGCTCGAGCTGGGGCTCCTGCCCGGCCGCCTGCAGCTGGCCCACTTCCCCCAGCGCGACCTCGAGCGCCAGGCCCTGTTCGTGCGCCTGCTGTTCCCGGGCGTGCCCGTGGTGGCCCTGCTGGTGGAGGCCTTCCCCGCCCAGTTCCCCGAAGGCCAGCCCCGCGGAAACCCCCAGATCGAAGCGATCCTCGGGCACCTCCAGCGCCTCGAAGCCCTGCCGGGCCGCACCCTCTGGATCGCCGCTGCCGACAGCTATCGCCTGGGCGAGCCCAGCAGCGCGCCGCCCGATGAAAAGGTGCGCCATGCCCTCCTGGGCGGCAAGGCCGGCCGCTTGATCCGCGAGACCGACCAGCTGTGCCTCGAAGCCCTGGAAACCGCCGATTCGGACGCCTTCTACGCGGCTGCCTCTCGACGCGACGACCCCCTGCGCAACCAGTTCATTCCCGCGCCCTACTTCCTGAAGCGCCTGCTCGAGACGGAACCCTCCATGGCCCCCGACGCCGAAGCGGGCCAGTTGCTGCGCTGCTCCGCCCTGGGCTACCTCGAACGCCCCGGCCAAGGCTGCGTCCTGACCGCCAGCGCCGCCGTCTGGCATTGAACGGCTGCGCGAGCGCCTAGAGCCTGGGCCGGGCGCAGCAGCCCGGCACCGGTTCCTGCTCGGACGCCCTAGAGAGCGCTGGAGAAAAAATCGGCGCGCAGCGCCGATCCCAGCCTGTGTGGCCGCCGGATGGCGGCCCAACGGCATGCGGACAGTCTGGCCTTGCGGCTCGGGCGCTGCCCGAGTCGATTTTTCCCTCAGCCCGTCACTCGCCGCGGAAGACGGGTCTGCGTTTTTCGGCGAAGGCGGCCAGGGCTTCGAGGCGGTCCTTGGTGGGGATCACGCGCTCGTAGCAGGCGGCTTCGGTCTTGAGGCCTTCGGGCAGGGGCTGTTCGGTGCCCTGGTCGATGGCGGCCTTGGCGGCGCGCACGGCCACGGGGCCGTTGTCGGCGATCTGGCGCGCCAGGGCGCGGGCCACCGCGGTCAGCTCGGCCGGCTCGGCCAAGCGGTTGACCAGGCCGATGCGCTCGGCTTCGGCGGCGTCGAGCTTGCGGCCGGTCAGGATCAGGTCCTTGGCGCGGCTCTTGCCGATCAGGCGCGGCAGGCGCTGGGTGCCGCCGGCGCCCGGGATGATCGCCAAGGTCACCTCGGTCAAGCCGAATTGGGCCGCGCTCGAAGCCACGCGCAGGTCGCAGGAGAGCAGCAGCTCGGTCCCGCCGCCGAAGGCCACGCCGTTGACCACGGCGATGGTCGGCATCGGCAGGGCCTCGAAGTCGTCCATGGTGGCGCGGATGTTGCGCACGAAATGGGGCACCCGGTCGATCGGCATCGAGCGCCGTTCCTTGAGGTCGGCCCCGGCGCAGAAGGCCTTGTCGCCGGCGCCGCGGATCAGCACCACGCGGGCGCTGCCGTCCTGGGCCAGCTCGGCGCACAGGCTGCGCAGCCGCTTGAGCGTCGGGAACGACAGGCAGTTCATCACCTCCGGCCGCTGGATCGTGAGCCAGACCAGGCCGCCCTCCTCGCGCTCCACGGAGACCAGCTCCGGTTGATCGGGGACGTCGGCGGGGAATTGGTCGCGCAGGGAGGCCATGGGACTCTGGGGCTGAGGGAGGGCCGCAAAGCGTAACGCGGCGGCATCCACGCGTGCGCAGCCCTTCCCGGGTGCGCGTGACTCGGCGCCGGATCCGAGCGAGGCACGGCCCGGCGCTTCGGGCGCCGTTGTTTCCCCGTCACCCGACGCGATCGCGGCTTGCCGGCGCAGCACAAGCGCCGGTCTGGAGGCCGGCCGCAGGCGCAGCGCCCCCGGGTCCCGATCGTCTGAAGAGGCTTTGGTCTCGAAGGCGATTCGGCTCGGTCGCGGGCCCCCCTGCGCAGGCTGCAGGCAGCCCGCCAAGAGCCTCTGGGATCGGTGCTGAGAGCGGAGCCCTGCCCCTCTATCCGGGGTGGGGCGGTCCCAAGGCCGCGGGCAGACCGATCTCACGGCTCGGGCAGAGCCCGAAGCGGTTTCTCACTGGCTGGCCGAGCGCCTCCACGCTCCTGGGCCATCGGCGCGGGCCTTAGCATTTCGGACTCCCATGCCCTTCTCCGCTTCAAAGGGGTTCCTGTTCCTGCACGTGCCCAAGGCGGCGGGCACCAGCATCCGGGCGGCCTTGGGGCCCTGGCTGAGCGAGCCCTCCCAAAGCCGCTGGAACAAGCTCGCCAGCCGTCTCAGGCTGACGCCGGTCGAAAGGCGTTTTTTGTACGAACACGCCAGCGCTCGGGAGGCGCGCTGGATCCTGGGAACCGAGCGCTTCGAGCGCTGGTTCAAATTCGCCTTCGTGCGCAACCCCTACGAGCGCCTGGTCAGCCAATACCGCTTCCTGCTGGGCAATCCGCGCCACAAGCGCCATGGGCGCGTCCTGGCCCTGGGTTCCTTCCCGGCCTACGCGCGCTTCGAATTGGCCCGCGGGCGTTTCCACCAGCTGCCCCAGATCGCCGACCGGGATGGCCGGCTGCTGTTGGACTTCCTGGGCCGCTACGAGCGCCTCGCGGCCGATTTCGCGCTCCTGCGCGCGCGGCTCGAGCTGCCGCTCGAGCTGCCGCACCTCAACCGCAGCCCGGGCGGCGAGGGCGATTGGCGCACGCTGTACGACGCGCCCACGCGGCGGCTGGTCGAAGGCGCTTTCGCCCGCGAGGCCGAGCGTTTGGAGTACCGCTTCGATCCGTGAGCGAGCGAAAGAGCCGCGCGGCGGCTCTGGAGACAGCCCCGGGCCGGCGCTGCGGGCCGCGGCGCGCCTCAGGGCTGCGCCGGTTGCGGACGTTCCCGCGGCAGCTCGAGCAGTTCGCGGGCAGCGCCCAGCAGCACCTCGGGCGTGAAGCCGCGCAGGCAGCGCCGTTCCGCCGGCCCGGTCAGCGGGCAGCGCTCGCGGCCGCAGGGCTGGCAATCGAGGCCCAGGCAGAGAGCGCGCTCGCGCTCGCCGTGCTCGGCGCTGTGGCGCGCGTCCATCGGCCCCAGCAGGGTCAAGGTGGGCGCTCCGGCGGCGCGCGCCACGTGCCTGGCGCCGCTGTCGGTGCCCACGAACAGCGCCGCCGAGCGCGCCAGCGCGATCAGCTCGGGCAGGCTCGACGAGCCGCCGCCGAAAGCCCGCAGCGGCCTTGGGCCGCGGGCCGAAAGGCGCGCTTCGACGGCGCGCACCTCGGCCTCCTCCGCGGGGGCGCCGGTCAGCACCAGGGGCAGGTCGAGCTCCGCCGCCAGGGGGCCCAGCAAGGCCGCGGCGCTGTCCGCGTCGAGGGCCTTGGCGGAGTCGAGGCGGCCGCCCACCGAAGCCAGCAGGTACGGCCGGCCCGGGGGCAGGCCCAGCTCGGCCAGGCGGAGGGCGCAGGCCTCCCGAGCCGCGGGGCTCGGCTCGAGGTGCGGCCGGGCGCTCCTGAGGCACAGCCCCAGAAAGGGCAAGAGCTCGGCGTAGGCCTGCCCCACGGGCCGCGGCAGCGGCGCGGGCAGCAGGGCGGTGCGGTTGCCCCGGCCGCTGGCCCGCGCCGGGGCGTGGCCGCGGGTCAGCAGAAGCCCCCGCCCGTCCCGGAACAGCCCGATGCGCTCCGGGATGCCGGCCCGCCAGGCCAGCCAGGCGCTGCGCAGGGAGCCGGTCAGCAGCAAAGCGGCGGCGTGGCCTGCCCAGGCCCGCGGGTCCTCGCCGCCCCGGCCCCCGTGAGCCAGGCGCGGGCTGCCGGGGAAACGCCCCTCGAACAGGGGCAGGAGCGCGGCGGGTCCCGCCAAGGTCAGCGCGTGTGCCCGCCCCTCGGCGGCCAGGGCCCCGTGCAGGGCGCGCACGATGGGCTCGGCCGCGACCAGGTCGCCGAGCCAGCTGGGCAGTCGCACCAGCAGGGGCAGGGGGCAGGCGAGGGGCATGGGGCTGGACGGGATCGACAGGCCGCCGATGGGCGCGGATGGGGGGGTCAG
>JBILNK010000206.1:0-6953 GCA_044375105.1 Planctomycetota bacterium | reverse complement strand
GCCTCGAGCGCGCCCTGCTGCTGCCTTGGCTCGCCACCTTGCCGCTGTTCGGCCTGTGCGCCTGCAGCGGAAGCAGCAGCGATGGCGACAGCCAGGGCGCGGTCACCTTCGCCCTGACCGACGCGGCTGCTGACCAAGTGGCCAACTTTTTCGTCGAAATCGAAGCGATCCAGCTCGAGCGCGCCTCCGGCGCCCTGGTCAGCCTGCTGACCCAGCCGGTGCGCGTGGACCTGACCGAACTCCAGGACCTGTCCCAGGTGCTCGGCACGAGCCCGGTGCCGCTGGGCCTCTACACGGGGGCCCAGGTGACCTTCGACTTCAGCGATGCGGAGGTGTTCCTGGTGGGCCAGAGCTCCGCGGCGTCCTTGCTGGATGAAGACGGCGATCCGCTCAACGGGCTGGTGCCCTTCGACATCACGCTGCAGGCGCCTTTCTCTATGGGCGCGGGGGCTCACAAGCTGATCGAGCTCGATTTCGACCTCAACCAGTCGGTCGAGGTCGACAGCGTGGGCAACAGCGTGCGGGTCGAGCCCAAGCTGGTCCTGGGGGTCGATCCGTCCAGTCCCAAGGAGCTGATCGCCCTGGGCGAGGTCCAATCCGTCGACGCCGGGGCAGGCACCTTCCAGCTCGACCTGCAGACGCTGCAAGGGGTGTCCTACGGCAGCACCACGGTCTCGGTGCTGCCCCAGACCGTGTACCAGATCAACGGCGTGCCCTACACGGGCAATCCCGGGCTCGACGCCCTGGCCGGCTTGCCCGCGGGCACCTGGGTGCAAACCTACGGCGCCATCGCCCCGTCGCTGCCCAACCTGACCGTGGTCTACGTGGAGGCCGGCACAGGCACCTACAACGGCGGCCAGGACATCATCGAGGGCCATGTGGTCGGCCGCATCGGCGGCGCGGGCAGCAATCCGACGCTGGTGGTGCGCGGCCACAGCAACAACGCGACCCACGATCAGTTCCAGTTCGATACGTTTTTCACCGTCGACGTGGCCTTCGCCCAAACCAAGGTCCTACGCCGCGGATCGGCCACGCCCTACGACGCCGACGACATCAACATCGGCCAGCGCGTGCGCATCTTCGGCGACCTGATCGGCACGGATCTCGATGCGACCGCGACCGATGGCGTCGTGCGCCTGCAACCGACGCGCGCCATGGGCTTCGCCTCGGCCGGCCCCGCGGGCGGGCAGCTGACCGTCGACCTGGTGCGCATCGGCCTGATGCTGCAAGGGCTGTTCAGCTGGAACGAGAGCGGTTTGCCCGCCACCGATCCCGATGCGCTCGTGGCCCAGGTGGACACCGCCGCGGACGGCCTGGGCATCGAAGCCGGCACGGCGGTCGAGCTCCTGGGCTGGTTCACCGCCATCGATGCCGCCGGTGCCGACTTCGAAGCCACGGCGGTGATCAACCGCGACCTGGCGCCTTCGCTGCTGCTGATCAAGAACCGGCCGGGTGGCCTGGTCGCAACCCTGACCTCGGACCCGACCCAGCTGCAGGTGAGCCTCAGCGGGAATCCCACGCTGTTCGAGCTGGCCATCGTGGACAAGGGCTTCGTGGGCATCCAGAACCTGCCCAGCAGCCCGACCCCCACGATCACCTCCCAGGACCCGACGGGCCTGTTCACCCTGGTCGACAAGGTCACCGGCTCGTTCCAGGTCTTCAGCACCCTGGCCGCCCTCGACGTGGCCCTGTCCGTCAAGCTGGCCCAAGGGGCCGACCTCTACGACCTGGGCGCCATCGGCCCCTACACCGCCCAGACCAACACCCTGGCGGCCAAGATCCTGACGGTCGTCGTCGACTGAGAGGCACAGAAGCGATCGACTCGGGCTGCTCCTGAGTCGCAGCACCCGACTGTCCGCAGGCCTGGCGCCCGCCCTGCGGCGGCCGCAGAACCTGGGATCGGCGCCCGTGGCCGATCCATGGGTCTTTGTGGCGAGCAGCGGATACCCGAGGAGAAGCGCCCACGCCTGCAGACGCCGCACCGGCCGAGCGAAACGTGCGCCTCGGCTTGCATGCTCTCCCCGGATGGCCACGGCATCGGGGTCGGGCTCCACGCGCGGATCCGACAGGGGAACGGATCGCTTGCGAGCGCGAGCCGCCCGCTGCCGCCCAGGCTCGCTTGGGACTGATCGCGCTGCTGCACTGGCAGCAGCAAGACCGGAGCGTGCGGAGAGCTCGCCGCCTGCAGTGACGGGTATCGGGAGCTGGTCTGCCACTCCGCGTTGATCGCCATTCGAGCTTGCGTTGAACTTGCTCGTCGAAGCTCTTGGTGATTCCGTAGATCGTGACGTCGGCGCCTCGAGCCGGCGGGTCAGGGTCGAGGCTATGGAAGTTGACCTTGGGGTTCGCGAAGCCTCGGTTCCCAACCGTGTAGCTCGACTTCTCGATCTCCACGCCATGGCTCCAGGTGCTGGTCACGGCATCTTTCCGCGTTCGCCCTGGTCCTTCTGGATCAGGGCGGAGGAGTCCCTTCCAGCAGCTTTTCCGCTGGCCATGACCGCTGCGGACGATCAGGCCAGGGCGGGGGCGGCGTGGCTGGCGACACCGGTCTGGAGAGCGCTGGGCTCAGGGCTCCGGCGCTGAAGGCTGGAAAGCCGGGGCCGCGATCGCCGCGAGTTCCTACGCCGCCTGGAGTTACGCAGCCGTCCGCCGTTGGGGGGCTGAGAGCAGCTTGAGGGACCTCCGGGGGCCTGCCTAACCTGTTGGCCCTTTTGGTCCGGCGGGCGAGGGGCACCCGTTGCCCTGGCTGCCCGGCGTCCTAAGGCCTGGGTCATGCTTCCCCACACCGCACCCGCCGTTCCACGCGCCACGCCGCCCGCCTGGGGGTCGCGCTGGGCTGCGCTGCCCTTCGGTGCGCTGGCGGTGTTGGCCCTGCCGAGCTGTTCCGGGGGCGGAGGCACGGGGACAAATCCGGGCGCCGGCGGCACCCAAGCCCCGACGATCGCCTGGAAGGCGATCCCGGCCCTGCAGACCGGCCTGCCGGTGCTGCTCGAGGTGGAGGCCAGCGACGCACAGGGGCTCGAGCGCGTCGAAATCGCCCTGGATGGCCAGTTCCTGGCCAGCTTGCAAGCGGCCCCCTTCGAGTTCGAGTTCCTGCCGAACGCCGTTCCGGGCACGGCCTTGGCCCTGACCGCCACGGCCTTCGATGCCGCGGGCAACCGGTCCAGCGCCGCAGCGGCGCCCGTGGTCCAGCTGGGGGGCAGCCCCGAGCTGGTGCTCGCCGGGGGGCAGCAGGTCTCCCCGGCGGTGCAACGCTTCGCCTACAGCGCCGGCGGCGGCCCCTGGAGCGAGCCGACCCTGGTCGGCAGCCTGGACGGCCTGACGGTCGCAGCGGCCTCTGGACTCGTCGGCAGCTTTCCGTCCGCGGGCGGCGGCCAGCTGGAGTGGAACTCGGCCATGGACCTCGGGCTGATCGACCGGCGCGGCGTCCAGTTGGCGCTGGCCCTGCGCGATGCCCAGGGCCAATGGCGCTGCAGCGAGCCGATCGATGTGGACGTGCTCAATGCGACGCTGATCGCCACTTACCGCCAGCGCCTGTTCCCCGACGCCCAGGACATCCTCGATCATGGCAGCCCCTACCTGGCCAAGGTGCTGCCGAGCCTCTGGGTCGACACGCTGCCCAGCGGGGTCGTGCGCAAGCGTTTCGTTTTCGACAGCCCCCACGCGCCCGAGCTGGGCGCCCCCGACAACGTCTGCGCGGGCTGCACGTCCTGGAAGAAGGACGTCTGGACGGACATCGAATGCAGCCTGTATCTGCCGGCGGGCGCAGCGCCCAGCGAATTCGTGCTGATGAACATGCTGGGCGGGGAAGCGACCCTGTGGAGCCCCGACTTCGCGCTGCTATTCCCCGAATTCCAGGATGGCAGCATCCCGGGCGTCGGTGATCCCAGCCTGGCCAAACAGGCCAACTTCGAGGCTTCGGTGCTGGCCACGGTCGAGGAGCTCGGCGTCGGCGTGATCGTGGGCGATTTCCTGCAGGCCGGCGGGGCCGTGCCCGGCAGCGTCGCCGGGGTCGCGCTGTGTTCTTTCGACCAGGCCCTGGCCACCGGCGAGCCGCGCTGGAATGCCTGGGTAGCCGCCGCGGGGGCCATGCTGCGGGCCCTGACCGCGACCGAGATGGTGCAGGGCGCCGCGCCGGGCAGCCTGCGCTTCGCCTTGCAGGGCAGCTCGCGCTTCGGCTGGGCCGCCTGCTTCGCGGCGGCCGCCGATCCGCGCGTGCTGGGCGCTTATCTGCACGTCAGCGCCGGCATCGGCGAGTGGGACCTGTTGGGCGAGGCCGCGGTGGCGCACTTCGAACCCAGCCTGCAGACCAATTGGGACGGGGCCCTGGCGGGGTTGTGGGCCGCGGGATATCCGCTCCATTTCCCCCTCAACCTCGATGGGTTCGCCTTGATCGAGGAGCTGGAGGACACCGGCATCTGGCACCAGACCAGCGATCCGTCGGTACAGATCGCCTTGTCGCTCTTGCAGGGCAAGCAGATCCACCAGCAGGAGGCCTGCGCCGATTGGAACTTCGACCTACGCTTGCGCGGCCAGTGGTTCGACGACACGCTCCGGCGGCGATATCCCCTGGGATCGGTGCGGATGCACCACACCCCCAACGCGGACCACAGCTCCGCCGGACCCCAGGATTTCCTCAATCTGCGCTCCTTCGCCGCCGGGGTCTTCCGCGGACGCCCGAAGAGCGACGTGGAGGCAGAGGCGACCCTGCTGCCGAGCGGACAGGTGCTGGTGCGGGCGCGGGTCGAGAATCCCGCTCCCGCGCAGCTCGAGATCGCCGCGGTGCGCCTGCGTTTCGGTGTGGACGACGACGGCGATTGGCGCCACATCGGGCTGCCGCCGCCGGCGATCACGTCGCCCTGCCTGGATCCCCTGACCGGCCAGCCGCAGGTCTGCTTCGGGCAGGGCAATCTGTTCAGCAACCGCAGCTTCCAATCGACCTTGCTGTTGCCGAGCGGCGTCCCGGGCGAATACCTGGGCAGCCTGGATTTGGGCCTCCTGGGCGGGCCCGATCAACGCTTCACGGCCCTCTACGTGGAGGTCGAGGACCGACTGCTGCCGGGCAGATTGCCGGGCGTAGCCGGGCCCAATCGCCACTTCCACTCGAGTCGCTTCTTCTTCTTCGAGAAGCCCTGACGATCGGCACAGGGCGGCTCAGGGTGCCCGGGCGGCAGGCAGAGGCGGCGGGTTCAGCGCGGCGTGGTCTCGACCGGATCGCCTGGCGAGCGACGCAGATCGCGTAGCTCCAGAAGAGGTCCCAGGTACTCGCGGCGCCAGAGCCAGGTCCAGCCAGCCCCATCGAGGGAATAGCCCTCCGGGTCCTCCTGCTGCACAAAACGGGGCGGATAGCCGAAGGAGCGAGTCGGCGGGCAGAATTCTTCGACCACCGGCTGCAGTGCGCCGGGGTTTCCGTTGAGGTCATACTGATTGCACACAATCACCCATTGGTAAACGCCGCGTTGGAGCTGATCGAGCAGGGCCATCTGCATTTCGGGGTGCGGGATGCCTTTGGGCGAGAACATCGACGTCACCGTCAGGGGGCGAATGAATCGCAAGGCTCGGCCGCAGGGCACGGACTGGAGCATCAGCTGATACCTCTGCCAGACGCTCAGGGACCATTTCGGCAGTGCCAGGAGGCTACGCCGCGGTTCCGCCAGCGGCAGAGAGACCCAATTGCCCAGCAGGATCAGGTCTTGGCTCGGATCGGCATGCTCGGTCAGGAAGCTGGCTACCTGGCTGTTTGTGTCGGAGCGCGAGCGCAGGCGCTCGAGTTGGATGTCCTGGGCCAGGGGGAAGGCGAGCGCCAAGAGCCCGGCGACCGCGGCGCGGCGCGGCGGAGCGAGCGCGGGGAGTCGGCGCAGGGCCAGCGCGGCCCCGGCCGCGGCGAGCAGCGCCGCGTAGGGCAGCAGCGGCAGCAGGAAACGACCGAAGGTGCGCGCATACAGGCCGATCACCAGCAGGTAGGGCAGGGCGAAGGCCAGGGCGATCCACAGATCGCGGCGCGCGACGCCGGACAGCCGCTCCGAACGGGCGCGCCCGAGCAGCAGGGCCAGTCCCAGGCCACCGAGCAGGACCATGAGCGGGTCGTGCCCCCACAGGTAACCCAACACCAACAGGAAACCCCGTCCGTTGATGTTGATGCTGTCGATGCGGTGCCCGGACAGGAAGAACGAGCCCTCCGGCTTGTCGAAGCCGAGGTCGCTGCCTGCGCCCAGCAGGGTCGGATAAGCCAGGTCGATCGACAGGCCCACCAGACCGAGCGGGAGGACCGCCAGCAGGCGGGCGAGGCCCCGCTCGCGGGGCCAGCGCAGCAGCAGCGCCAGCCCCAGCGGCAGCAGCAGCGCGAATCCGTTGTGCAGGCAGGCCACGGCCGCAGAAGTCATCAAGCCGGCCCACAGATAGGCCGGAACACTGCCGCGGCGCACCAGGCGCTGGCAGGCCAAGACCGCCCACAGGCCCAGGGTCGCCAGGGGCACATGGGGCCGCGCCTGCTGTGAATACAGGCAGTGCAGCAGGCTGGTCGCCACCAGGGCGGCCGCGAACAGGCTCGGCCCGCGGCCCAGGAATCGGCGCGCGAGCAGGTAGCTGCCCGGGATCAACAGCAGGGAGAAACCCACCACCATGCGGCGGCCCATCCGGTGGGGCTCGGCCGCGGCCGAGAGGTGCTCGCTGAGCGGCGCTTGCACCGGCACTGTTTGCACCAGTTCTCCGGGCAGCGCCTCCAGAAGATGCGCCAGCAGGAGCGGGTACTGCGAGTTGATCGCGTCCTCTTTCGATCGCCGCCCCAGGCGCTGATCCTCGAGATGCAGCGCTTGGGTCACCACCACGTCATCCGGTTCCGGCACCGCCGGCAAACGAGCGTCCAGGTGCCACAGGCGCAGTCCGAGGGCCAGGGCGGTCAGCAGGACCAGGGCACCCAATGCACTGCGCCGCGTCGTCCCTTGGGGCACGAC
>JBILNK010000054.1:0-24094 GCA_044375105.1 Planctomycetota bacterium | reverse complement strand
GTGTCGGCCGCCAGCTCGGGCGCCATCAAGGGGGGGTCCAGCGCCACCGGGCCACACTCCGCGAGCTCGATCCAAGGCGCCCGCCCCTCGAAGCGGTTGCGCGCCAGCGCCACCCGCCGAACCCCCTGCCCGTGGGCCTGCACCCACGCGCTGGCCGCCAAGGCCTGATCGGCGTCGCTCCACAAGCGCAGGCCCGGCTGCGCGCCGCGGAACAGGTTCTCGGCGATCCACAGGTCCTGGGCGTGTTCGGCGTTGATCCCGCCTCGCTCGGTGCCGTATCCAGCGTCGCCATTGTCGAGGAACAGGTTGCGCTCGAGGCGGCTGCGGCGGCCGTAGCCGAGCCACACGCCGCAGATGGCGTTGCCTTCGAAGCGGTTCGCGCGGATCTGATTGTCGAAGCTGAAGGTCAGCTCGAGCCCGTGGGCGGCGTTGTGGCTCAGGCGGTTGCCTTCGAAGAGGTTCTGGTCGACGCCGCCCCGAGGAGCGGAGCCGGAGGGGCTCTCTAGCTCGAGGGCTTCGCGCCCGGCGAAGGCGAAGATGCCATCGCCGCCGTAGCAGGCCGAGTTCCCGATCAGCCGGTTCTCGCGGCACTGCTCGAACATCAAGATCCCGGCGCTGTCCTGGCCCCGGTTGTAGGCGCCGTGGGAGTAGCCGCGCACGCAGAAGTCGAAGCGATTGGAGCGGATCTCGAGTTCGCTGCTGCGCCACAGGGCCAGGCCCCAGCCGGAGAGGAAGCTGGCGTCGTTGCCCACCAGCCGCCCGCCTCGCACCCGCTCCAGCACGATCCCGTTCTGACAGCCGCGCACCCGCGCGCCTTCGATGGCGATGCCTGCACCGCCCCTCAGGGCCAGCGCCGCGCCGTGGTCGCGCAGCCATTCGCCGCCGTCGTTGTCGTGGGGGCGCAGCCAATCGCCGGCATCCTCGAGCAGCGGCGTCGAGCGCAGCCGCTGCTGGAAGCCGTCGCGAACGTCGGCGCCCTCGAGGCTCAGGCCCTCGACCCCCTCTGCCAACACGCCGATGCGGAAGCCGCGCAGGCTCGCTCCGCGCAGGCGGATGTCGCGCCCGCGCAGGACCAGTCCGATCCCCCTGCGTTCCTCGGGCGCCCTGGGCGGCGCGCGCAGCGTGCCGCTGCACTCGATGGTCAGGCCGGCGCCCTCGATCCAAACGACCCCGTCCCCGGCCCGGTCTTCGATCGGCTGCTCTCCGAAGACCAGACGCGCCGAAGTGGTCACGCGGGTGTCGTCGACCGTGACCCGTATCAGCGGTAGCTCCGCTCTCAGGGAGGCCGCGGGCGGCGCTCCCTGCAGCCAGGGGATCGCCAGGACGCCCAGGAGTCCGAAGGCCTGCATTCCGGAAGCCTAACCCGGGCTGCGGGGACCTCCGCGACACCCCGCCATCGGGAGCCGCAGCCGGCGGCACCCACAGGGACCCTCCCGCCCGATCGATGGCCCCTCGTCCCAGGCCCGCCATGCGCATCTGCGGTGGCGGTACGCGATCCCTGTCGGGCGCGGGCATCTGCGCCGGTGGGGCCTGTGCAAACGAATCAGGTCAAAAAAAAACGACCCCCGCTTTCGCGGGGGTCGCGCACTACGAGTTCACCCCGGGGGGGGTGAGCTCCTAACCGATCACTGAAGGCTCAGGGTCAGCGAGGAGGCGAACTCGGTCAGGCTCAGCGAGAAGGTGAAGATGTCGAACTGGATACCGACAGCGGCGACGCCGATGTTGCGGTTGGCCAGGTTCGGCTTCGGGCCGACCGGGAGGCCCTGGGCGACCGTGAAGCTAGCGGAGCCGTCGATGCCGAGGCCGACACCGTCTTCGAACAGGGAGGCCGCGGTGCCACCGGTCGTCGGGTCTTGGGCGGACTGGAAGTTCGCACCCACCGAGAAGACCGACTGGGCCAGGAAGGCGTTGGTGACCGCGTCGAAGTTGATCGGCACGGTTTGCAGGCCGTCACGCGAAGTGGCTTGCGGGCCCAGGGCCAGCGAGCCGGCTTGCGCGATCACACCGGGGATGGCATCCCAGCTCATCGGACTCTGGATCATGCCGGCACCCGGGGTGGCCGACCACAGGAAGAAGGGGAAGTTGGCAGCCAGACCCGGATTGGTGACCGAGGTCGCCGGGCCCGCGGGCACGGCGAGGGCAGAACCTTGAGCGCCAGCGAGCATGTCGAGGACGCGCAGGTTGCAGATGCTGGACTGGTTGCTGACGCGCCAGTCCGGACCACCGCCGCCGGTGTTGCCGTTCTGGGCGGCCCACAGGGCCGGGGTCACGGTGCCGATCGTGCCGAACCATTGGTCAGTTCCGGGGCCACCGCCGAACTGGGTGTTCGTGGTGCCGGAGATGCCGGCGCCCGCGAACGAGGTCAGACGGTTGTGGCTGATGGCGCCCGAAGCATCGGCGGACACGCCGAACAGGCTGGAGGCCTGGCGGCTGTTGCCGTTGGTCACGCCACCGGCGCCGATCGTGCCGTTGCCCGAACCGTTGAGTTCAGCGGTCGAGAGCACGAAGTACTGCTGGTTGGTCGGGCCCCCGTTGAGCGGGCCTTGCACTTCCATGATCAGGTGGGTCAGCAGGGGAGCCGCGAAGGGGCCCGGCTGGACACCCAGGGTGTTCGGGGTCAGGAGACCCGTCGAGCCCAGGAACTGGAAGTAGTTGAACCAGAAGGTCGGGACCGGAGTGGCCGCGGTGGCGGCGATCAGGCCCGGGACGAAGGCGGCGCTGAGGGCGCTGTTCAGCACGACCGGCTGGCCGGTCTGAGCGTCGGTGCCCTGGGCGAAGAACGAGCTGAAGCAGGCGTCGCCAGCGACCGAGTTGACCGAGGCAGCGTGGAAGCTGACCAAGCCGTAGTCGACACCGGGGACGGTGTTCAGGGCGCCCCAGCCTTGGGTCAGGCTGAACCAGCTGACGTCGGAGGCGCCGCCGGTCTGCATGCGGCCGCCTTGGGTGCTGTCGATGCCGTGGCAGATACGGATCGAGTCACCCGGGCCAGCGAAGTTGGTGACGGTTTGGCCGAAGCCAAACAGCACCGGGCCGCTCGTGAAGGCAGCTCCACCGAGGAAGCCGAAGTTCATCGAGTGCCAGTTGAAGCTGTAGTCGACCTGGGCATTGGCGAGCCCAGCGAGAGCGGCGGCGGCGCCAGCCGCCAGCAGCGAAGTGCGGTAGTTCATGAACCAGAACCTCCTGAAGGTTTCGGAAGACGTCCCAAAGCGCTGGGAGTGGGGCAGGCCGACGAGGCCTGGCCCCCGGACCAAGGCCGGATGGTCCATCCCGTGCTCGGAGACCCCCGGGCTCGGGGGCCCTAACCCACATCGTTGCCGCCTAGGCGGGGGGGCGATGCGGACCGGGCTCGCTTCGGACGACCCAATGGTATCCCCGGTTCCAAGAAATGGTGAAGGCGATACCCAAATGCGGCGTCCATATCTGCACGCCTTTGCCTAAAGCCAGACCGCAGCCTAATTTAGCGGGATAGGCCCCGGCTGCGGAGCGGGCCCCGGGGACCCGCTCCCCGGGCCTCGGGCCCTCGCCTGCGCCGGACAGGTCCCGGTCGCGGCCCCGCCGCCTGGCCGCGACCGCCGGTTGGGTAGAGTCTCTCCACGACTTTGTGGACCGAGCGACTCTGACAGCTTTATCAGTGCCATGACAACCGTCGTGATCCTGGCCGCCGGCAAGGGCACCCGCATGAAGAGTGCCCAGCCCAAGGTCCTGCACCGGGTTTGCGGGCGAAGCCTGCTCGGCTGGGCCCTGGGGGCCGCCAGGGACGGGGGGGCCTCCCGGGTCGTCCTGGTGCTGGGGGAACAGCGCGACCGGGTGCTGGCGGACCTGCTCGAGCAGGGCGAGCTCGAGGCCCCCGGCAGGCTGGCGGGGGGACTGCCCGTCGAGGTGGTCGTTCAGGAGCCTCAGTTGGGGACCGGGCACGCCCTGCAGGTGGCGGCCCCGGCCCTGGCCGCCGAGCAGGGCCAGATCCTGGTGACCTACGGGGACATGCCGGTGCTCACCGGGGAAACCCTGAGGGACCTCGCGGCAGCCCGGCCGGAGGGGGGCGCTGCGGTGCTCGCCGCGGAGGTGCCCCGGCCCCGGGGCTATGGCCGCCTGATCGAAGGCGCCGATGGGCGCTTGGAGGCGATCGTCGAGGAGCGCGATGCGACCGCGGCACAGCGGCGCATTCGCCGCGTCAACGTGGGGGTCTATGCCTTCCCCGCGGACCTGCCGGCCTTCTTGGAGCGCCTGACCAACCACAACGCCCAAGGGGAGTACTACCTGACGGATGCGGTCCTGCTGCTGCTGGCGGCCGGCCGCTCGGTCCGGACCCTAGATCTCGAGGATTTGGCCGAGGCGCGCGGGGTCAACACCCTGGCCGAATTGGCGGAAGCGCGGCGCTCGCTGCAGGCGCGCATCCTTGAGCAGCACCTGTTGGCCGGCGTTCAGATCGAAGACCCGGATTCCACCTGGATCGATCATGGCGTCTCGATCGGTCCGCGCACCGTGATCCTGCCGGCCAGCGTCATCCGCCGGGGAGTGGTGATCGGAGCTGATTGTGAGGTCGGACCCTTCTCGCACCTGCGCGAGGGCACCGTGCTCGCCGACCACGCCGCGGTGGGCAACTTCACCGAAACCAAGCAGGCCCGCCTGGGGGAGCACAGCAAGGCCAAGCACCTCGCTTACCTGGGCGACGTGGATGTGGGCCCGAACTGCAATATCGGAGCAGGCACGATCGTGGCCAACTACGATGGAGTCAAGAAGCACCGCACGCACATCGGCGCCGGCGCTTTCATCGGGTCCGGCTCGATCTTGGTCGCGCCCAGCCGGGTGGGGGAGGGGGCCCTGACAGGCGCGGGCGCCGTTTTGACCCGCAAGGAGGTGCCCCCGGGCGAGGCCTGGGTGGGGGTGCCGGCGCGCTCCCTGGGCCCGCGACCTGCTTCGACCGTCAAGCGGAAACCCCCGACGGGCAGCGGGAGCTGAAGCCGGTCCGGGTCGCCGCAAGAAGAGGGTCTCGGGAGCTCGGGGGGGGCGCCTGGAGGGTTGCAGGGCCCGGCTCTCCTTCCGGCTCCAGGCAGCCAGGAGGCCCCGGAGCCCCGTCTTCGAGCGCACCGTCCCAAAGGGGGGCGGCGGCGCGATCCGGCTGGCCGCGCGCGGGCCTCGGCGTCTGGCGCAGGGCGCAGGCTGCCGGCAGTTCGGTCGCTGGCCTGGGTTCTACGTCGCTGCAGGGCAGACGGGAGCGCCCTCGGCCGTTATCCTCTTCCGCCCCCAGAGGCCAGGCGGGCTTCCGACCGCCCGATCGCCCCGCCCATGCCCCAGGCCAGCCCCCAGAAGCCCATGTCCGAGGGACGCCTCAAGCTGATCGCCGGCAACGCCCATCCGGAGCTGGCCAAGGCCATTTCAGAGCACATGGGCGTGCCGCTGTGCGATGCATCCGTGGGCCGCTTCCCGGACGGTGAGATCGACATCAAGATCCACGACGACGTGCGGGGCACGGACTGTTTCGTGCTTCAGCCGACCTGCCCGCCGGTCAACGAGAACTGGGTCGAGCTGCTGCTGCTGATCGACTGCCTTCGGCGCGCCTCGGCCGACCGCATCACCGCGGTGATGCCCTACTACGGCTACGCCCGCAAGGACCGCAAGGACGAGGGCCGGGTACCGATCAGCGCCAAGGTCGTCGCCAATTCCCTGACCGGCGCCGGCGCTGACCGAGTGCTGTGCCTCGACATGCACGCCCCCCAGATCCAGGGGTTCTTCGACGTGCCCGTGGACCACCTGTACGCCAAGCCGGTGATGCTCAGAGCGATCCATCAGCTGGCGGTCGCCGACCCGGTCATCGTGACCCCCGACGTGGGCGGCACCAAGATGGCGCGCAGCTACGCGCGCGCCCTGGGGGCCGAGGACCTGGCGATCGTCGACAAGAGCCGCAAGTCGGGCTCGGAAATCACGGTCCACAACGTGATCGGCGAGGTCGATGGGCGCAACGTGATCCTGGTCGACGACATGATCTCGACCGGTGGCTCGATCAGCGAAGCGGCCAAGATCCTGCGCACCCGGGGGGCCAAACGGATCGTGTTGTGCGTCAGCCACGCGGTCTTCTGCGGCCCGGCGGTCGAACGCCTGGAAGCCTGCCCGGCGGACGTGATCCTGGTCACCGACAGCATCCCGCGCCGTGGCGTGTCCCCGCGCCAGCTCTCCGTCGTCTCGATCGCGCCTCTGATCGGCAATGCGATCGCCAACATCCACCAGGGCAAGTCGGTCAGCTCGCTGTTCGACTGAAAATCCCACGTCCTCCCCCGCTCGCACTTCGCGGGCGGGGGCTTCCCCCGACCCTGTCGTCCGAACCATCCAGGGAACTCATGAGCTCCAACCTGAACGGCGCCCGCCGTGAACAACTCGGCTCGCGCGGCGCGCGCAAGCTGCGCGCCCAAGGCCGCATCCCCGCCAACATCCAAGGCGAGGGCAAACCGCACGCCGACATCCATATCGACCAGCGCTCGTTCCTGGCCGCGCGCCGCAAGCACGAGAAGATGTTCGACATCGATCTCGGCGACAAGTCCGAGACCGTGCTGATCAAGGAGATGCAGTACGACGCTTTCGGCGATCAGGTGATCCACGTGGAGTTCCGCCGCGTGACGCGCGGCGTTCCGATCGAAGCCGAGGTCGAGGTGCACTTCGAGGGCCAGGCCCGCGGGGGCGTGCTGCAGGTCGTCCACCACCTGGTCAAGATCAAGGCGATCCCCTCCAAGATCCCCGACGAGATCCGCTTCAACGCCGAGGCCCTCAAGGCCCACGAGACCGTCAAGGCCAAGGATCTCCAGCTGCCCGAGGGCGTCAGCCTGATCAGCGCGCCGGACTTCGTGCTGGCGATCGTGGCCGATGCCACCAAGGTCGACGCCCCGCCGCCGGCCGCTGCGGAAGGCGAGGCCCCCAAGGCCTGATCACGGCGGAGGTGCCCGGGGCCGGAAAGAGGCTCCCGGGCCGATTCGGAGCCCGTTCGACCGGCCGGGCCACTTGGCGGCGAGACCCTGGCCCGCGAGACCCTGGCCCGCGAGACCCTGGCCCGCGAGACCCTGGCCTCGGGGCGTCCTCCCCCCGCCCCCAAGGCCAACCGATCCGCCGACCCGCGCGCCCGGCGCCAGCCGGGCGAGTTCCGTGCCGGCCGTTGGCCGCCTGGATCGCCGGATAGGAGCCCAGCGCCCCCCCAGGCAGGGGGCGTCCCGGGTGCGGCGCCCGGTCGACTCCGCCCTTGCTTCGGCGGGGCGCAGCCCTACACTGCTCGGCCCTCCAGGCCCCTGGCCGCGGCGGTGCGCGATGAAGCTCCTGGTCGGCCTCGGCAACCCGGGACCCGAATACGCCCGCACGCGGCACAACCTGGGGTTCCTGCTGACCGAGCTGCTGGCCGAGCGCGATGCGCGCTCCGGCTCGTCGGCTCGCGGACCGGCCTCGGCCGGCGCCGCCACGCTCTTTGAACCCGCCAAGACCTTCCGCCCCGCCGCTGTTGTCCCGGCCGCCTCCCTGCAGGCCGAGACGTCTCCGGCCGGGCTCCCCCCCGAGAGGGCGGCGGCCAGCCCCGGCTCCCCCTTGGCTCTCAGCGGCTTCTCCTGGCGCTGGCTCAGCGACAGCCAGCTGCTGCTGGTCCGGCCCGAGCGCTTCATGAACCGCTCGGGCGAGCCCCTGGCGCCGCTGCTGCGCGCCCTGGGCTGGACCCTCGGGGAGCCCGCTCCGATCCTGGTCGCCTACGACGACCTGGATCTGCCCCTCGGGGCCCTCAGGCTGCGCGCCCAGGGCGGCCACGGAGGTCACAACGGGATGCGTTCCATCCTCTCCTCGCTCGGCACCGACCGCTTTCCTCGATTGCGGATCGGCATCGGGCGCGGAGGAACCGATGCGGCGCGCCATGTGCTGGAAGAGTTCACCCCCGCCGAATGGGTCGAGATGCAGATCTCGCTCCAGGAGGCCGCCGAGGCCGTGCTGGCCTGGGCCGGGGGGCTGGACTTAGACCAGTGCATGACGCGGTTCCACAGCCGCTGGACCCAGGGCCGGTGAATCACCGCCCGCAAACAAGTCGGAGCTTCGAACCTTGATCTACCTCTACGAAGGCATGTTTCTGATCGACAACGACCTGGTGCGGGCCGGCTGGTCCGGCGCCAAGGCCGCTGTCCGCGACCTGCTGGCCAAGAACGGCGCCAGCATCAAGACCCTGCGGCGCTGGGAAGAGCGCGCCCTGACCTACTCGATCGGCGGCAAGCGCCGCGGCACCTTCGTGCTGGCCTATTTCGAGCTGGACGGCGGCCGCATGCAGGAGCTCAATCGCGACCTCGAGCTCAAGGACGGGATCCTGCGCCACCTGGTGGTGCGCTGCGAGGCCGTGCCGGAGACCGAGCTGCAGCTCAGCGAAGCCGAGCTGGCCCCCGACTTCGTGGTGCCCGAGCCCCCCGCCGACGACTACGCCCCCGAGGAGCCGAGCCTGCTCGACGAAAACGAGGTCGAGGAGATCGAAGTCCCCGAGCGCCTCGACCTCGAGGCCGACGTTCCCGTGCGCTGATCCGCGCCGTCCCACCGTCCATAGACCAACGACAGCGCCCGCTAAGACAGCGCCAACCAAGGCAGCGCCATGAGCAACCGCAACGACCGCAACAGCGAGCCGACCTACGCCCAGGAGGCCCGCAATTTCGCCGGACCCGCGCGCATCAAGCGCGAGGCCATCGTCAAGAAGTCGGACGTCATCGACTACAAGAACCTTGCCCTCCTGACCCGTTGCCTAGGGCCCCAGGGGCAGATTCTCTCCCGCCGCCGCACCGGGCTGACCGCCCAGCGCCAGCGCGACCTCAAGGGCGCCATCAAGCGCGCCCGCCACATGGGTCTCCTGCCCTTCGTCGGCTGACAGACGCCCCGAACCCCGAGCGAGAAACAAAGACCATGGGACAGCACATCAAGGTGCTCCTTCGTGAGCACGTCGACAATCTGGGGCGCATCGGCGACGTCGTGCGCGTGCGCCAGGGCTATGCCCGCAACTTCCTGATGCCGCGCGGCCTGGCCACCGAGGCCAGCGAAGAGAACGTGCGCCTGATGGCGCGCCGCCGCGCCAAGGTCGAGGCCGTGGAAGCCGCGCAGGAGGCCGAGCTGGCTGCACTGGCGGTGCGCCTGACCGGCGCTCGGGTGTCGCTCAGCGAGCGTGCCGACGAGTCCGGCAGCCTGTACGGCTCCGTGAACGCGGGCCAGATCGCCAAACTGCTCTCGGGCCTCGGCCATGGGCAGTTCGACGACAAGCAGGTGCGCCTCGAGGCCCCGCTCAAGAGCGTGGGCGAGCACAGCGTGGTCGTGCACATCAAGGGCCAGCACGAGGCCACCATCACGGTGGTCGTCAGCGCCCAGGCCTGAATTAGGCCGCCGGGGGCAGGATCAGAGGCGCGGGCGAAACCCGCACCCGCGGACCTGCCCCGGCTCCAGCATTCTCCAACATTGCTCCCCAGAGGGTCGCGCGGAGCCGAAGTGATCCAAGTTTGGAGCCCGCGCTGCGTCTAGCGCCGAGAGCGAAGCCAACGCTTCCGGGTCCGCCTCAGGACCTCGGAACTTGGGAGAGATGCTTGTGTCCCGTTGCTGGGCGACCCGCCCACGCGGCAAGGAATCGCTGGGATTCCGTGGGGAACTCTGCCAGGGGGCGGGCGTAGCGCCTGGGTGGAGCGCTTCCCTGGAGCCGGTGAGACAGCGATCGGTGGCTCTGCGCTTCGGGCAGCACGACCAAGGCGCCCTGGGCTGCTCGCGATGCCGAAGCGACCGCCGGGGGCTGCGCGGGGCACTGAGGCTTGCGGCTGCAAGACGAGGCGGCTGGACGGTTCTGGAAGGGCAACCCCGCTGGGAACCCCGGGCCGTCCTGATCGCGGGCTGGCCCTGTTCGGCGCGGGCGGCGGCTGTATCCTGCGCGGCTTCCCCCCCATGGCCGACTCCACCCCCTACGCGGACGCCGATGCCGCCTTTGAACGGGCTGCACGGCGGGTCCTGCCTTCCTCGTTGGAGGCCGAGCGGGCCCTGGTCTGCGCGCTGATCAACGACCCCCTGCGGCTGGCCGATATCGCCGAGGTGCTCGAACCCGAGGCCTTCTACGACCGCCGGCTGCGCGCGGTGTACGAGGCGCTGATCAACCTGCAGCACAAGAACCTGCCGGTCGACATGATCAGCCTGGCGGAGGAACTGCGCAGCGCTGGGCGCTTCCAGGAGCTGGGCGGCACAGCTTTCCTGGTGGAGATCGCCCGGGACTTCACCTCCTCGGCCTTGCTCTCGCACCACGCCCGCATCGTGGCCGAGACCGCCACGCTGCGCACCCTGATCCGCGAGTCGACCGAGATCGTCGCCAAGGCCTATGAGACGCGCCCGGACGGCGAGTCGGTCCAGAAGCTCTTGGACGAGAGCGAGGGCCGCATCTTCTCGATCGCCTCGCGCGGCAACGTGCGCCATGCCGAGCCGATCGGCAGCGCCATCACCGAGACTTTCCGGCGTCTCGACGCCCGTGCCGGCAATTCGAGCCTGACCGGCCTGACCACCGGGTTCCTCGACCTGGACGAGATGCTGTGCGGGCTCAACAAGGGCGAGCTGATCGTCGTGGCCGCGCGCCCCTCGATGGGCAAGACCGCCTTCGCGCTGAACCTGATGGAGAACGCGGCCATGAGCCGGCCCGAATGGCTGGAGCGGCCGCCCTCGGTGCTGATGTTCAGCCTCGAGATGGGCAGCCAGTCGCTGGTCAGCCGTATGCTCTGCTCGCGGGCGCGGGTGCCGGCGCACCTGCTGCGTTCGGGCCGCATCCCGGGCGACCTGCGCCGCGACCTGACCATGGCCGCGGACGAGCTGCAGCGCACGCGCATCTCGATCGACGACACGCCCGGCCTGTCGATGATCGCCCTGCGCAGCCGGGCGCGGCGCCTGCACGCCACCGAGGGGCTCGACATGGTGGTGGTCGACTACCTGCAGCTGCTCTCGTTCCCCAAGGCCGAAAACCGCCTGCAGGAGATCAGCAACATCTCGCGCAGCCTGAAGGAGCTCTCCCGGGACCTCGAGATCCCGGTCGTCGCCCTGGCCCAGCTGTCGCGCGCGGTGGAGAACCGCGAGCCGCCGCGGCCCCAACTGGCCGACCTGCGCGAGTCCGGATCGATCGAGCAGGACGCCGACGTGGTGCTGCTGCTCTATCGCCCCGAGTACTACGCCAAGTACCGCACCGAGGAGAACCTGGGCTTGGCCGAGGTGATCGTCGCCAAGCACCGCAACGGCCCGACCGGCGACGTCAAGCTGGCGTTCTTTCCCCAGCACATGCGCTTCGAGAACAAGGCGCTGGGCAGCACCGAGCAGATCAACCTCGACCGATGAAGCCGGATCCGAGGCTCCCCGGTCTGCGCGCCGCCTGCCGAGGTGGCCTGCTGTCCCTGACCCTGGCCGCCGCTCTGCCCGCGGCCGCCCAGCAGATCGGGCCGCCGAGCCCCACGGCCCAGGTGGAGAGCGACCCAACCATCGTGGCGCTCGAATTGCGCGGCCAGCGCCGCTACAGCTCGGAGCAGATCCTGGCGACGCTCGCGCTGGCCGAAGGCCAAGCGCTCGATCCGGAGCAACTGCGGCGCGGCATCGAGGCCCTGTGGCGCACCTTGCGCATCCGCTGCCAGGTGGACACCACCGAGGTCCCCGGCGGCGTGCGCGTGCGCCTCACCGTCCGCGAGCTGGAACTTGACCTGGCGCCCCGTTTCATCGGCAACGAGAAGGTCTCTACCGAAAAGCTGCTCGAGTGGGCCGGCCTCGAAGAGGACAGCGAGGTCTATCTGTTCCAAGCCGAGAGCATCGCCCGGCGGATCGAGTCCCAGTACCTCGAACGCGGTTACGCGTTCGCTTCGGTGCGGCCCCTCAGCGGCATCGAGGGGCGCGCCCTGGATGCGCTGGACGCCGCGGAGGAGGACGAGGAGAGCGGCTTCGCCCCGGAAGCCAGCGACCTGATCTTCGACATCCACGAAGGCCCAAGGGTGCGCGTCGAGCGCCTGGAGATCGTCGGCAATAGTTCCTTGCCGGACCGCGGCTGGTGGCTGTGGGCCACCGGCCTGCGCGCCTCGGCCAAGCCCGAGCTGCGCAGCCCGTACTTGTTCGGCCTGTTCCCCAAGTACTTCGATCGGCGCGTGCTCGACGAGGACCTGGTTGCACTGGCCAAGGCCTACCGCGACAAGGGCTATCTCAACGCTATCGTGCGCCTCGAGCGCCTCGAGTTCAACGCGGACCGCTCGCGGGTCGTGGTCCACATCGTGGTCGACGAGGGCCCGCGCTTCACGGTTTCTTCGATCGGCGTGCAGGGCTATCGGCGCGAGGTCGATCCGGAAGGGCGCCGCCTGATCGAGAGCGCCGACAACCTGGCCATCCCCGAGGCCGAGCTGATCGAGGGCCTCGAGCTGTCCCCGGGCCAGCCGTTCCTGCAGGAGCTGGTCGACCTGGACGAAGCCTTCCTCAAGAAGCGCTACGGTCAGGAGGGCTTCGTCGGCCACGAGTCGATCCCGGTCGGCGAGCGCTTTCAGATCCTCGATCCCGAGCTGACCTTCGACGAGACCACCAACGAGGTCGCGGTGGTCTATCGCATCGCCCAGGGGCAGCCCCAGTACATCCGCGAGGTGCGCTTCGCCGGCAACCAGCGCACCCGCGACGACGTGCTGCGCCGCGAGGTCTCGGTGTTCCCGGGCGAGCTCGCGGACATGACCCAGATCGATCGCTCGCTCGCGCGCCTGCGGGGCACCGGCTATTTCTCGACCCTGGCGCCTTCCGCGGACCACATCGATCCCTACTACCGTTTCGTCGAGACCGACGATCCGGCCACCAAGGACATCGAATTCGTGGTCGAAGAGGGCGATGCGATCCGCATCGACCTGGGCGTGCAGTTCGGGACCGACAACGGCTTCGCCGGTCAGATCGGTTTCCGCTTCATCAACTTCGACATCTCGCGCTGGCCGAGCTGGGAGCACCCCTTCGAGGACATCTATCGCGGGCGGGCCTGGCGCGGCGCGGGCCAGACCTTCGAGATCTTCGCCTCTCCCGGCACCGAGGTGTCCCGCTACGCGATCGAGTTCACCGAGCCTGACCTGTTCGATCGGCACCTCGACCGGATCGGCGGTTCCGTGGACTTGAACCGCCGGCTGCGCATCTTCCAGACCCACCGCGAGGAGCGCGATTCCGTGGGTCTGCGCCTGTTCAAGCAACTCGATCCGGACACCAGCGCCTCGGTCGGTTTCCGTCACACGCAGGTCGAGATCAGCAACCTGTTCGTCGGCGGCGAGCCCTCCCTGATCGACCCGCTCTCGGTGCCCGACGTGCTCTACGAGCAGCTCGGAAAGAGTCGGATCGTCGGCATCGAGACCGGGCTCAACCAGCGCAAGCTCGACAACGCCATGGCGCCACGGGACGGCTACTCCTGGGGCCTCGGGGCCGACCTGTTCACGCGCGGCTTGGGCAGCGATTACGACTACGTCAACCTGGACGGACGCTTCGACCAGTACGGCTACCTGTTCCGCACCGGCGCGGCCGGCTATCGCTGGCACCTGCAAGCGGGGGTCGGCGTGCCCTTCGCGGACACGGACAACGTGCCCTTCTCGGAGCGCTTCTTCTTGGGCGGCTCGCGCATCCTGCGCGGCTTCGACTTCCGCGGTGTGGGGCCGACCCAGCGCGGCTTCGCCATCGGCGGGGAGACCATGCTGGCTTCGAGCCTGGACCTGCTCTGGCCGCTGCTGACCACCACGCGCCCGGGCGATCCGCGGCCCTTGGCGCTGTTCCGAGCCGGTCCCTTCCTGGATGTCGGCTTGCTGGACCCGGACCCCTTCCAAGCGAATCTCAGCGAGCTGCGGGCCAGTCTGGGCTGGAGTTTCTCCATGGCGCAGCCCATGCCCCTGGCGCTCAATTTCGGGTGGCCGTTGCTGTCGGAACCTGGCGACGACCGCCGCGTGTTCAGTTTCGCGATCAGCTATTGAGCCCGTGGGGTCCCGCTCGGCCGCGGGGAGGGCCACGTCGCTCGACCTGGGCGGGTCAAGCGGTGCACATCCCGCTCGGACCGGCCGCGCCGCAGGGCCGGACCTCGCGGAACGGCCGGGTCACGCGGTCGAGCTCCACGCGCTGGCGCCATGACCTCCCCGCGGGCTCGAACGCCCGGTGCTGGCGTTGGCGGGGCCGCCGAACTCGCCAGCGAGCCGCGGACTCGCCCATCCGGGGGGCTGGCTTGCTGCCGACGACCCCGGGGTGCGAGTCGGGGAGCCGCGGCCGGCGGCCCTCGGACCCGGCGAGCCCGCGCATCCGGCGCCCTGGTGGGCGCGTCCGGCCTCGTCCGGCGCTATCCTGCCCGCGGTTCCAGCGCCTCCCATCGATCCCCGCCCCATGCCCGAGCTGCTCGAGAAAGGTGCCCCGCGCGGAGTGGATTTGGGAGAGCTTGCCCGCCGGCTCTCGGCTCGTCTGATCGGCGATCCCGAGCGCCGGGTGAGCGGGCTGGCCAGCCTGGCCGAGGCCGGTCCGCAGGACGTCAGCCTGTTCCAAGACAAACGCTATGAGGCGGCGTTCGCCGCCACCCGCGCCGGTGCGGTGGTCGTGCCGGCGGGGTTCGAAGGCAGCCACCCTGGCTCGGCGCTCTTGTTGTGCGCGGACCCGAACGCTGCCTTCAGCTCTTTGGTCGAGCAATTCTGTCCGCCGCCGCCGCCGCCTCCGGCCAGCGGCATCGATCCCCGGGCGGCGGTCGATCCGGGCGCCCGGGTGCATGCGACCGCAGCCGTCGGACCCTTCGCGGTGGTCCAGGTCGGGGCTGAGGTCGGTTCTGGCGCCGTGCTCTATCCGGGTGTGGTCGTGGGAGAGGGGGCGTCGGTAGGCGCCGGGGCGGTGCTCTATCCCGGGGTGGTCCTGTACCCGGGGGCGCGCGTCGGCGAACGCACCGTGCTGCACTCCGGTGTGGTGTTGGGGGCCGACGGTTTCGGCTTCGACTGGCGCGGGCGGGGCTGGGTCAAAGTGCCCCAGCGCGGTGGCGTCGAGCTGGGCCCTGATTGCGAGGTGGGCGCCAACACGACCATCGATCGCGCGCGTTTCGGCGTGACGCGGCTCGGGAGCGGCGTCAAGGTCGACAACCAGGTCATGATCGGGCACAACGCCTCGGTGGGGGACCACAGCTTGATTTGCGGTCAGGCTGGGGTGGCGGGCTCCGCCACGCTCGAGCCCGGCGTCGTGCTCGGGGCCCAGTCCGGGGTCGGCGGGCACGTGCGCTTGGTCAGCGGCGTGAGGCTGGGCGGTCAGTCGGGCGCGAACCACAGCCTGGAGACGCCCGGCGACTGGCTGGGCTTTCCGGCGCGGCCCTACGCCGAGGCCCTGCGCCGCATGGCCGCGCCGCAGCAGGTCGAGCGTTTGCGCCACAAGCTGCGCGAGCTGGAGCAGCGCCTCGAGCAGCTGGAACGATCCGCCAAGCCGGCCGCCGGAGGGACCTCGTGAGCCGTCCGCAGCGCACCCTGCGGACCGCGGTCGAATTCTCCGGGGTCGGGCTGCACAGCGGCGCCACGATCCTGGTCCGCGCCCTGCCCGCCCCGCCCGGCACGGGGATCGAATTCCTGCGCACAGACATTCCCGACGCGCCGCCGATCCCGGCCCACATCAGCTATCGCAGCCCCAAGGAGCGCCGCACGCGCCTGTCTAGGGGCACCGCCGAGATCGACACGGTCGAGCACCTGCTGGCGGCCTGTTCCGGGCTCGGGATCGACAACCTGACCGTCGAGGTGGGCGGGCCCGAGCTGCCCGGCATGGACGGCAGCTCGCGGGTCTTTCTGGAGCAGTTCAAGCGCGCCGGCCTGGTGGAGCAGCGCGCCGAGGCCAAGCTGTTCGTGCTCGATCAGCCGATCTACGTGCGCGATGGCGACACCACCCTGGTGGCGCTGCCCAACGACCGCCCGGGGTTGCGCCTCCAGTACGTGGCCAGCTTCCCGGCCCTCGGCAGCCAACCGGCCAGCCAGCCTTCCTTTTCGATCGATCTGAGCGAAGCGAGCTTCGAGGCCGAGATCGCCTCGGCGCGCACCTTCTGCCTGGCGTCCGAGGTCGAGGCCCTGCGGGCTGCGGGTCTGGGCAAGGGAGCCACGCGCGAGAACACCGTGGTCTGGGGCGACGGCGAGACCGTGCTGCGCATGCCGGACGAGCCGGTGCGTCACAAGCTGCTCGATCTGATCGGGGACCTGGCATTGCTGGGCTGCCGCCTGCAGGCCCAGGTGATCGCCAACCGCTCCGGGCATGCCCAGAACGGCGACCTGGTTCGCCAGCTGCTGGACCGCATGCAGGCCCAGGAGACCGGCGGCGTCGTGCAGCGCGAGTCGGGCCTCGATGTGCGCGAGGTCATGCGCATGCTGCCGCACCGCTATCCGTTCCTGCTGATCGACCGGGTGCTCGAGATCGACGGATTCCAGCGCGCCGTGGCGATCAAGAACGTGACCATCAACGAGCCGTTCTTCATGGGGCACTTCCCGGACGCGCCGTTGATGCCGGGGGTCCTGCAGCTCGAGGCCCTGGCCCAGCTGGCGGGCGTCTTGCTGCTGCGCAAGATGGAGAACACCGGCAAGCTGGCCGTGTTGTGGGCTATCGACAAGGTCAAGCTGCGCGCGGCGGTGACCCCGGGCGACCAGCTGCGGCTCGAGGTCGAGACGTTGCGCATGAAGGGCGAGCTTGGACAGGTGCGCGGGACTGCGACCGTCGGGGGCAAGCTGGTCAGCGAGGCGGTGCTGACCTTCACCATGATCGACCCTTGAGGGCTCGGCTCGCGGTCGCCGAATCCCCCGCATGGGCGGGAGGCAGGGCCCTATACCTCGGACTGAGGCGCAACCGCAGGTGCGCGCGGGCGTGGTTCCGACTTGGTCTGGGGGGCACCCGGAAGCGGGTCCCGCCCCGAATCCCGGATCCGACCCGAGCGACCGCACCCGCTCGGGACGCCTCGCAGCGGCCCAGCGGATTTCGTCGTTTACGCCAGGCGCATGCTCGCTCCGACCCGCTGGCCCGGCGGACGAGGGCTTTTCTCTGCAGGAGCGTCCCTGCCCGGCGACCCGGGCTCGGTCAGGCGGGGGTCAGCGGCTGACGCGACCCGCGGGACCCTGGCCTGAGGTCCCCCGGGGGGGGGGGGCGGGCCCACCCCGGGCGGGGACCCGAACGGGAGCATCCGGTGCGGGAGGGGCGCTGCTATCCTCCCTGCCCCCGGGAGGTGTCCCGGGGCACTCCAGGGCTGTATTGGCCCGCCCGCTCCGTTCGATGACTACCCAGATCCATCCGACCGCCGTCGTTGAGGACGGCGTCGAGTTGGGCGTCGATGTCACCATCGGCCCACATTGTTTCATCGCCGCAGGCACGGCGATCGGCGACCGCACGCTGATCGGCCCTCAGGCGACCATCGCTGGTCGCGTGAGGATCGGCGCGGACAACCGCATCGGACCCAAGATCAATATCTCGGGCAACACCCGCATCGGGGACCGCAACGTGATCTTCGGCTCGGCCTCCCTGGGCACCGCGCCCCAGGACCTTTCCTACCGTGGCGAGGCGACCAGGCTAGAGATCGGCGACGAGAACACGATCCGTGAGTTCGTCACCATCAACCGGGGCACGGTCAAGGGAGGTGGGGTCACCCGGATCGGGAACAACTGCCTGCTGATGGCCTGCTGCCACGTGGCTCACGATTGCGACGTGCGCAACCACGTGATCTTGGCCAACAATGTGCTCCTGGCCGGGCACGTGCTGGTCGAGGATCGCGCCAACGTCGCTGGCGGGGCCGCAGCGCACCATTTCGTCACGATCGGCCGCTTCGCCTATGTGGGCGGCGTCACCCGCATGCCCCAGGACGTGCCGCCCTTCATGATCTTCGAAGGGCACAAGCCGCGTGTGCGAGGCGTCAATGTGGTGGGCCTCAAGCGCTCTGGCGTACCCGTAGACCGCATCGAGGCGGTCCGCGAGGCCTTTCGTCTGATCTTCCGCGATCGGCGGCCCGACCGGCCGCGGCGCGAGGTCCTTGCGCAGGTCAGCGCGTTGTTTCCCCAGGTGCCCGAGGTCCAAGTGCTGGTCGAGTCGCTGCGCAAGACCGAGCTGGGGCCCAAGGGCCGCTACCGCGAAACCCTGCGCGAGGAATTCCAGCGTCAGGGGCGGCGGGAGATCCTCGGGGAACAGGACTGAGCCCCGTGGTGTCCGGTTCGCTGCGTGTCGCCGTGGTCGGAACCGGACATCTGGGCCGGTTCCATGCAGAGATCTGGGCATCGCAACCGGGGGCGCGGCTGGTGGCCCTCTGCGATCGGGATCGGACCCGTGCCCAGGCCCTCGCCGAGCGTCTCGCCGTGGATTCGGTGGAAGACCCGCGGCAGCTGCTCGGACGGGTCGACGCCGTCAGCGTGGCCACTCCAGCCGATCGCCACGGGGTCGTGGCCATTCCGCTCCTGGAAGCCGGGATCGCCTGCTTGGTGGAGAAGCCTCTCGCCCAGGACTCCCGCGAGGCGGCGGCGATCGTCGGCGCTGCAGAGCGGGGCGGGGCGCTGCTGGCGGTGGGTCACTCGGAGCGCTTCCAGCCGCCTATCGAATGGTGCCTTCAGCGCACCCTGGAGCCCCGCTGGGCAACCTTCGAGCGGGCAACCCCCAGCGGTCCGCGGGGGCGCGAAGTCAGCGCCGTGCACGACCTGATGGTGCACGACATCGATCTGGCGCTGGAGCTGTTCGGGGGCGAGCCCCTGGACGTCGAACTGCTCGAACCGTCGTCCCCCGGGGCCGATCGGGTCCACGCGCGCCTCCATTTTTCTGGAGGTCGTCGGGCGGACCTGCTCGCCGACCGAGCCTGTGCGGATCCTCGGCGCGGTATCGAGATCGACTCGGCCCTTGGCCGAGTGCGGATCGATCTGGTTCGATCGGCGCTTCGGCTGAGAGCCAGCGATGCGCCCCCCGAGGAGCTGACGTTCCCTGGCGCGCTCCGGCCGCTGCAGGCCGAATTGGCGGAATTCGCCGCAGCTTGCCTCGCCAAGCGGGCTCCTCGGGTCCCTGGGACTGCGGGCTTGCTGGCTGTGCGTTGGGCCGATCGGATCGAGGCCCTGCGGCACAGCGGCTGATCGGCGTAAAGGACACGCTCCGGTCGGAGGGGGCCCATGCCAACGAGACGGGGGGGCTGGCTGCCGTGAGCTGGGCCGTCGGCGGCTGCGGGGGGGCGAGGAATCGGTGCGGAGACGCGGGGCTCGGTTCGGCGCGGAGGCCGATCGCTCCATCCGCTTGGGATCTGGCGGGCCTCGTTCTCACGCGGGTAAGCGCGCGAGGGGAGGCGGCCGGTCCCTCGCAATCCGCTGTTCGAGCCGTTCGTCCGGAGGGCTGCCCACCACGGTCGCGGCCTGCAACCGGCCAACCCGACGGATCGACCGCTCGCCGGCTCGGGCGCCGGCTGCGAGGGGCGGCACGCCGGGGGACCGCAGCTCGCAGGCGCCAGGCCCTCCGCAGGTCCTCCGCGGAGCCCATGGGCCTCGCTCGGCCCTGTGGCTCGCTCGGCCCTGTGCTATCTTCGCTTACGGCCTGGCCGCGCTCGTGATTCGGCAGACAAACCTCTTTCCTAATGACCTCCACGCGGGCTCCCTTCGATGCGGGCAGCATTCCTGCCCCATGTACAGCCCACATTGGCGAGCGGGATTGGGTTCACGCCCGACACGGCATGGCTGGGTCGCTCCCCTGTCAGGCTGATTCTGCGGCCTGACTCTGGACCTACCAGGGCTGGCCGGCCGATGACTGCGCCCCGAAGCTTTAGGCCGGACCAGGCCCGCCGGTCGGCCAAGCATCGGCGGGGGCGATCCCTTCGGCGGCTTGATGGGGGATCCCGTGGCTCGGGAGCTTGCCTAGGGCTCAGCCTGGACCGACGTGCCGGGAGGACTCCAGGGGCAGCAGGGGTGGGCGCGCGCGGGAGGCGTAGCGGCGGAGGGAAGGTGGCAGGCGATGGGCGGGGCGCCGGCGGCAGGGGGCGGGGCGCCGGCGGCAGGGGGCGGGGCGCCGGCGGCAGGGGGCGGCCCGGGAAACTCGGCGAGCTTCGCCGCATCTGGGCGGGCCCTGCCCGGGTGCCTGGGACCAGCCTGTGGGGGGGCAGGACACTCAGGCGGGGACGGTCCGGGGCGCCCTCCCCGGGCGGGCGCGCAAGACCGAATGCCGGATGGCTTTGCGACCATCCGCGGGCTGTCTTCGATGTACGGGCTAGCCGGTTGGCCGCTCGCCTGCAATCATCCTTCGAGAGGCGCTGCTGCGCCTTCGGTCCAACAGTCCCTCCGCCATGCGTTCGCTCTTCCTGGTCGTAGTTTGCGGTCTGCTCGCTTGGGCATTCCTGCGGTTCTTCCCCCATGCAGAGACCCAGGCTCCGGAAACCGGGTCTCCGGGAGCCGCGAACGTCGTGGAGCCCCCGGAAGGAGAGCCCGCCCCGGAGGTCGCGAGCGTCACGGTGCCGAAAGCCGTGGACCAGGTTCCGGCGAGCATGCCGAAGAGCGGGCCCTTCACCCCTGCAGCAAGTCCTGGCGTGTTGGGCCCGGTGTCCCCTGTGGTCCATGATCTGGCGGCCAGCTTCGCGTACGGCCGCGGTGAAGCCGCTCTGCTCGATCAGCTCAACCGGGCTCGGCCTGCCCTGCCGGCGCCCAGCGCCGCCCTGGCGAAGTGCTTCATAGATGGCATCTCCGGCAGGTTGGAGGCCAGCCGCGAACAGGCGGCCCAGCTGCACGGCAACGGGCTGCTAGGAGACTCCGAGCAGCGGATGCTATCCCTCCTCCTGGGGCTCCAGCCCGGCACCGCAGCGGAGATCGCCCTGCCGGAGTCGAACAACTCCCACGAGACCTTGCTCCGTGGCCTGCGGTTGGCCTTGAGCCGCGAAGTGGGTCGACGGCAAGCGGCCGCCAAGCAACTCCTGGAAGCCAGCTCCAGCTATTCCGACCTGCTGCTGGGCTTGCTGGACAGCGACTGGCCCAACGATCCGGTCGCGATGGAAGCCATCATGGTGGAGCTGCGCGAGATCCAGAAGCAATACCGGTGGAACCCCAAGGCTCCCTGGACAGCCGTGGAGCTGGTCGTCGAGCCCGGTGATTCCCTGATCAAGCTCAGGAAGAAGCTGGAGGGCAGTCACCCCGGGCTGCGCATCAACACGGAATTGATCCAACGCGTCAATGGTCTCAAGTCCGACGTGCTCCAGCCGGGTATGAAGCTGCGTGTCCCGACCGACCCGATTCATGTGCTCGTCGACGTCGACAAGCGCTGGCTGCTGTACTTCATCGGCGAGCAGGTGGTCGATGGCTGGCAGGTCGGCGTGGGGAAGCCTGGAGAGGAGACGCTGCTGGGCGAATTCATCATCGGGACCAAGCAGCCTGAGCCCATGCATTTTCCGCGCGGTAAGAAGGAAGTGCCTTATGGTCATCCAGACAATCCCCTAGGCACCCACTGGCTGGCATGGCGACGTCCAGATGCACCCAAGGACGAGAAGGATCTGAGCTATGGCTTCCATGGCACCTGGGAGGACGAAACTGTGGGGCAAGCCGCCAGTCAGGGCTGCGTGCGCATGACCAACGACAAAGTGCTGCAGCTGTTCCAGACCCTGCCTGTGGGGGCTCGCGTCGTGGTTCGAGCCTGACGCTGGCCCGTCTTCGTAGCGGGCGCCGGACTCGGTGTCGTGGGGCGAAGCGAAAGCCCCACAAGCAGCGATTCTCGGCTCTCCTGGGCCCAGGAGCCGAACCAGGAGCGTCGGCAACGCAGCAGCCCGGGATCGAAGGTCCCACGGGCTTGCTCTGCTGTTGAAGGCGGCCCTGCCGGAGATCGGCAAACAGCACGACAGGGAAGGCCGCCGCAAGCCACCGCGGCTGCCTGGGGCGGCGGCCGGACCGATCCAAACGATCCGGCCACCCGGCGGCGCAGGGCCGTCGAAGTGCAGCACGGGGCGGCACGGGGCCTGATCGACATCGCTGAGGTGCGATCGCCCGGCCCCGATCGAGGTTTCCGCGAGCTGTGGCAGGCGTCCAGTCCAACCCAGAGGTCGCCGGTCGATAGCCCTGCGAGGACTCGAGCCGGCGCCGGCGGATAAGCAAGCTTGTCCACAGAGCGGCAAACCGCCGCCCAACCCCCATGGCAGCGGTTGAGTGGATGAACTGCAGCGAAAGCCGCTGCCCACGGGTGTTCGTGAAGGTCCGGACGCGCCCCCGGGAGGGGAGACGTTGCACGGCATGGGAGTACCCAAGCATCCGGCCGTCTTCCTGTGCAGCTTTCGAAAGAGCCTCCCGAGCGTTGAGCCGACCGTTCGACGACATGGCTCGTGGAGCGAACACTGCGTACGTAATGGGGCCAATCGCCCACCAGTCCTCTACAGGCTTCGTGATTCAGGGTGCACGCGCATGCATTGGCGCCAAGGCTGGCATGTCTGAACTCCAGCAAAAAACAGCAATCCCCCCCATTCCGCTGTCGCCCCCGGAGCTGAGCCCAAAGGCCAGCCATCACATCTCGAGCGGACCAGGTCTTCAGGCAAGACGTCTCGTATGGCGGCAGGGTAAGGAGGCAGACGCCCGGCGATCACGTCTCTTCGTTGAGCATCAACCGACAGGTGCCTTCCAGCCCCATTGCAGTCAAGGAGCGTTCCAGTGAGAACGACGGTTGCACTTGAGCATAAATATACAAATACAATCAATGCAATAAATGAGATAATGTCTGCAGATGTAGGGAGGCTCTCATCTCTGCGGGGGCTCTATGGGAAAGGTGAGCCCGCAATCAGCCGTGTGTGCGGAGCTCGGGATCGGTTACCCGCAACAAAACCGTGCATCGAGGCGGCGCCGCGGTCGGGCCCCCGGCAGGATCCCCACACAGCAGAAGCCTCACGCCCTGACAGGGGCGTGGCTCGGCGTGGGGCCAGGGGGCGGCGATCAGGCCAGGGGGCGGCGATGTCGGCAGCTGGACGTCCCGGCGAGGCCGATGGGAACTCGAGCCGCATCCCACGCTCCACAGCGCAGGCTGAGCCGCACCAAGCGCCGCGCGCTCCCCGTTGCCCTGGGCCTAGCCCTGGACCGGAGATTTGGCCTGGGGTCAGTGTGGCCGGGCTGTCAGCGACCTAAGCACATAGCCTGTAACGACTTAGGTCGAGTTGAGGCCCCTGGGCACAGCACCTTCGAGAGCCGATGGGGATCCGGCGGACCTCGGGGAGCGCCAAGACGTCGCCCATCACCACCGGATCAGCCACCCCCGGCCGGAGGCACCCGAGGGCCGTTTCGGGAGGGGAGTCCGGGCAGCTTGCGCATCCCCGGGAAGAAACCAAGGCGCCTTAAGCCTCTGTCCAGCCTGGGTTTAGGGCGATCGTCAAAAAAAGCCTCAGAAAGCGTGGGTCGACGCTTGACGCCCGGTCGCGCGTCCCTATTATTCCGCCTCCCGATCGAACGCCGGCCAGCGACAGCGAGGCCGCGGACGACCGGAGCCAAGGCCGCCCCCCTCGGGGGCAGCCCTGCTCTCTGAACGTGCCCCGCCAGCGGTGGGGCCTCGAACAGCCAAAGCCAGCCAGCCCATGCTGCGGCCGAGGCAGGCCGACCGGAAGGTCGGTCGCTCTTTGAAAACAAGGGTGGCCCACGAATAAACCAAGCGAGCATTGGCCTGCTCGGAGGCCCCGTTGGATGCTTAGCCGGCGTCCCACGGATGGCACCGAGCCTCCCTTACCCGGGAGAAACGGCCTCATAAAAACTCCAAAGAGCAAGACAAACTTTTGAAGGGTTTGATCCTGGCTCAGAGCGAACGTTAGCGGTGTGGATTAGGCATGCAAGTCGAGCGCGAAAGTCTTCGGACGAGTAAAGCGGCGGACGGGTGAGTAACACGTAACCAATCTACCCTCGAGACTGGAATAACCGCTGGAAACGGCGGGTAATGCCGGATGGCCCGCGGGGATGGCATCATCCCTTCGGTAAATGGCTTCGGCTGCTCGGGGAGGGGGTTGCGGGCTATTAGCTAGTTGGTGAGGTAACGGCTCACCAAGGCGATGATGGCTAACAGGTCTGAGAGGACGACCTGTCACACTGGGACTGAGACACTGCCCAGACTCCTACGGGAGGCTGCAGTCGAGAATCTTCCGCAATGGGCGAAAGCCTGACGGAGCGAC
>JBILNK010000205.1:0-7102 GCA_044375105.1 Planctomycetota bacterium | reverse complement strand
ACCGCTTCGGCACCCGCCGCCATGCTGTCCAAACTGCTGCCCGCCAACGAACATCCCCTGGAGCGCGCGCTGCGCGTGCTGCTCGGGCTCGGCCTGCTGTCCCTGGTCTTCCTCGGCCCCAAGACGCCCTGGGGCTGGATCGGCCTGGTGCCCCTGGCGACGGGCCTGCTCGGCAGTTGCCCGCTCTACACGCTGCTGGGCATCTCGACCTGCCCGCTCAAGCGCTCTTGAGCGCGCGGCTCGCCGGTCGGTGCTTGGGGCCTGGGGTCGGCTCGCGCTCACCAGCTCTCCTGGCCGTGGGGCGTCGATCCAGGCTTCTGGGGCCGCCGCACGGCGGCCCAGAGGATTCAGCGGGCACCCTGCGCCGCGGAGATGCCGGCAGCGCCGGCAGCCCCCCTGCTGTCAGGGCAGGAAACTCTTGGGGTTGGCCATCTTGCGGGGCAGGTACTCGTCGATCACGAAGTTGAGGCCCCACTTGGCCAGGGCTTGCTGTTCAGCGCGCACGCCCATGCGCAGCAGCTGGTTGATGGCCAGCTCCCACTCCTTGTGGGCGCGGAAGAAGGGGTCGTTCTTGAGCGCGTCCTTGGCGCGCTTGATGTCGACTTCGACCAGCTTGTGGGTCGCGTCCTCGAGCTTGAAGTCGAGGATGTCCTGGGGCGTGACGCCCAGATAGCGCGCCTGCGGCACGCAGAACAGGCGGTTGATGTGGGCCGCGTTGCCCGAACCGACTTTGAGCGTGCGGTAGATGTTGCCGATGCCGTAGGGGTCGCAGTCGACGAAGCAATAGACCGGCAGCTTCTTGTCGTCGGAGAGGCGCCGGATGAAGCGGCGTTGGGCGCGGCTGGGCACGCCCTGCATCGAGATCAGGATGCAGTTGGCGTCGCGCCAATAGTCGTGCTCGTTGAGCCGGTCGAACATGCCGCTGGTCTCGATGGCCAGGATGAAGTCGGCCTTGGTCTCGAACTTGAGGTGCTCGACCGAGCTCGGGATCGTGTAGGCGCCGGAGCCGAAGCGCGTGCAGTCGATGCGCAGCTCCTCGCCGGTGCGTTTGTCGCGGTCGATGATCACCAGCTCGCCGGCCAGGGCGCCACCGTGCTCCTCGGGGCGGTAGCGCAGGTGTTCGCGCGAGAGCCCATCCAGGCTGGCCATGGCCTCGATGTCGTCCATGACCGTGTCCGACTCGGGCTGGTCCATGAACTTCGCGTCGCCCCCGTGCTTGCTGATGTAATAGGCCTCCCGCTTGGTGGCGAAGTCGTCCTTCTCGACCATCTCCTTGGAGAGGGCCATCAAGCGCAGGGTCTGGGCAAAGCTCTTGACCGTGTTGACGCTGAGGGCGCGCGACTTGCGGCCGGTGCCCAGCTCGAAGTAGCCGGTCTGCTTGGAATAATTCACGTTGGCCAGGCTGCGCTGCGGGAACTTGAGCTCCGGCAGCACGTGCTTGAGGATCGAGCTGTTGGTGCGCTCGGCGGTGTGCTTGATGATCGCCAGCGTCTTGGTGTCCTGGGCCGAGAGCTGGCTCGGATCGCGTTTCTCCTTCTTGGGCGCCGGTTTGTTCGCCGACGGTTGGGTCGTCTTCTTGCTCGCCTTCTTGGCCATGGGGGGGCGGGGTCAGAATCTCGGGGCGCGGGGTCAGGATCTCGGGGCGCGGGGTCAGAACCTCGGGGCGCGGGGTCAGAACTTGCGGCTCTTGTGGAGCACGGTCTCCAGGGTCTGCACGGTCTCGTCGCGCTGGCCATCGGACAGCTCGAGGATCTGCTGCAAGGCAATGCCGATGTGGGGGATGTACTTTTCGATGAAGGCGCGCTTGTTGAACTCGGCCTTGAGGCGCTTGCCCTTGCGGATGTAGGTGCCGAGCTTGCGGCCGCACTCCTGCAGGCCCAGCTTGATCTCCTTCAGGATCTCGGGATAGGAAGCGATGGCCTCCTTGGATTCCGAAGTGAAGGGCACCCACACGGAGGCGATGTGCACCAAGACCGCCATGGGGCCGATCGGCAGGGCGCCCTTGGGCTGGGACAGGCCGTAGGACTTCCAGTTGGTGCCAATCACGGCCTTGGTCACCGCGCAGGCCGATTGCTGGTGCAGGAGCGGCACGCGGTTGGCGAAGCGCAGCACGCGCACCGGCTCGTCCGCGTCGGCCACCAGGTCTTCGGTGGCTTCGGCGGCTTTGCCGCGCTTCTTGATGCGGCCGTCGTCGTCGACCTCGAGGCCCACGCCGCCCGGCTTGCCGTAGGCGATGCCGACCTCGATCTGGAAGGGGTTGCCGCGATAGACCGCCGGGGGCCGCGTGGCGGTCACGTAGAAGTCGGCCTCGATCTCCTTCTCGAGGCCCACGCGCAAGAGGTCCTCGCCGATCGGCGCGATGCAGTCGGTCGACGGCGCCGAGATGCGCGTGGCCTGGATGGCGGCGTGCAGGGCGCTGGCCTCCTCGCGGGCGATGCGGCTCGGGTAGGACTTGACCGACAGGCCCTTGCCGGCTTTGGTGCAGATCTCGTCGGCGACCTTGGGACCGACGCGCGAGAATTCCTCCTGCAGGAAGCCGCCCAGGGAGCGCGACGGCGTGTCCTTCAGCATCGCGATCAGCCGGCCCAGCTCGACGCCGTGGGGGTGGGGCTTGATCTCGATGGTCTCCTTGGGCAGCTCCTTCGAGCGCCGCTCGTAGAGCACCTTTTCGCCGCCCGGGTCCTGATAGCCGAGCGTCAGGTGCGGGTTGGCGATGGCGGTCTGCTTGAGGTACATGTCGACCGAGCGCAGGCCCTTTTGGTACTTGGCCTCCATCTCGATCTCGACCCGCGTGCCGTGGGAGCGGTTCCACTCGATCTCGTTGTCCTGGTGGATCTCCGGCTTGTTCTTGGCCGTGTCGATCGAGAGCAGGTACTCGCGGGCCGGCTTGCGGGCGCCGGGCTTGCTGACGATGCGCACCGGCTTGCCGGTGGTCAGCTGGCCGTACATGCCGGCCGCGGCGATGCCGATGCCCTGCTGGCCGCGGGTCTGGCTGAGCTTGTGGAATTTGGAGCCGTAGAGCAGCTTGCCGAAGACCTTGCCGACCTGCTCGCGCACGATGCCGGGGCCGTTGTCCTCGACCGCCATGCGGAAGCGGTTCTCCTGGTCGGTGGGGTGGATCTCCACGTGGACCTCCGGCAGGATGCCGGCCTCCTCGCAGGCGTCGAGGGAGTTGTCCACGGCCTCCTTGACCGCGGTCAGCAGGGCCTTGAGCGGCGAATCGAAGCCGAGCAGGTGGCGGTTCTTGGTGAAGAACTCCGCCACGGAGATCTCGCGCTGGCGCTCGGCCAGCTCTTCCGCCGAAACCTGGCGGCGCGGCGCTCCCGGGGGCGCCTCTTTGCCGGCGGACTTGCGCGGGCGCGCCGGCTCGGCGACGGGCGCCTCCGGCGCGGCCGCCGCCGCGGGATGCACCGGGCTAGCCGCGGCGGGGGCCGCGGCCGCGCGCTTGGGGCGGCGGGCTCGGGCCGGTGCGTTGGCCTCGGATTCGAGGCCATCGAAGAGGGTCGGGCTGTTGTGCGGCTCGGCTTCCACGGCGAAGGGTTCCACGGGGGTGCAGCGCTGATTCCATGCATCGCCGGTCCCCGGTGCAACAGGAGGACCGCTCGATCCGCTGGCGGCGGGACAGGCGGGTGTGCGCGCTGGCGCGGCTCGATCAGGACAGGAGCCGCCACAGACCGAAGGCCAGGGCCAGCAGCAGCGGCTTGCTGGAGATGCAACCCAGGCGCAGGTAACGCTGCTGCAGGGAGCCGGCGCAGTGCGGGCAGACCCGCGGCGTCGGGCGGGGCAGAGCTCCTTGGCAGTGCGGGCAGCGCTCGAGTTCGAGGATCCGGGGGCTCATGGGCGGGGCAAGCCCAGCGGCCACAGGCTCGGGTCCGCGCCGGCTTCGGCGGCCACCAGGTCGCGGAAGCGGGCCAGGGAAGCGGCCTGTTCGCCGGGCTCCAGGGCGTAGCAGCACTCCTGGGTCAGGTAGCGTACGAGCCGGGCGACGGGCAGGCCTAGGGCCCGAGCGCCCGATTCCGCCAGCGGGCCCAGGCTCGCGCGCCCGCGCTCCGCGGCGGCCTCGAACAGCTCGCGGTGCTGCTCCAGACGCACGCCGGGCCGGGCGATCCAGCAGGCGAACACGAAGGGCAGCCCGGTCGCGGCGCACCACTCCGCGGAAGGGTTCCAAGCGGGCCCGCTGGCCGAGCAGGCCGCCTCGGTCTCGGCCGCCAATTCGGCGGACTCGAGCAGCGCCCGGTCCCCGATGCGCAGCCAGGCATCGCCGGCGGCGCGCGGGTCCTGGCCGGGGGGCAGCTCCAGGAACTCGGGCCGCGGCCCGCCCTTGAGGGAGAGCAGCCCGCGCACCAGGGCCGCCGAGGTGCGGCTGGCCGGATCGAGGGCCACCCGGCGCGTCTCCGCCAGGGGCCGGCGCAGGAACAGCTGCACCGAGCCCACGAAACCGCGGCCGGCGACAGAGGGGCCCGCCAGGGTGGCGTAGCCCGGCCGCCGGAACAGCTCGATCGAGCTGACCAGGGCCACGTCCAGCTCCCCGCGCCGCAGCCCCTCGACCAGTTCGCTCGGCAGGCGCCGTGAATACTCGACCCCCGGCGCCGACTCGAGGCCCAGATCGAGCGGGCGGCCCACCAGGTAGGGCACGGAGCCGATCCTGAGGGCCGGGGCGGCGGGGGTCACCGGCGCAGTGTAGCCGGGCTGCTGGCTACACTCCGCGCGCATGTGGCCCGCGGTCTTCGTCGCGCCGCCCTGGGCGGACTACGAGCTGTTCGATTCGGGCGGCGGCGAGAAGTTCGAGCGCTTCGGGGCCCACAGCCTGGTGCGGCCCGATCCCCAAGCGCTCTGGCGCCCGCGGTTGCCGTCCGAGCGCTGGAAGCACGCCGACCTCCGCTTCGAGCGCGAGAGCGATCGCGGCGGGCGCTGGCGGGCGGGCCCCGCGGCCCCGCCCGCCCTGCGCGGCCCGGAGCCGAGCTGGAGCGTGGCCTTCGGCGCGGCGCGCTTCCTGATCCGGCCCACGCCCTTCAAGCACCTCGGGCTGTTCCCGGAGCAGCAGGGCAATTGGCTGCTGCTCGAGGAGCTCTGCCAGCGCCTGCCCGAGCCCCAGGGCCTCAACCTGTTCGGCTACAGCGGGGCCGCTTCGGTGATCGCGGCCCGCGCGGGGGCGCGGGTGCGCCACGTGGATGCCTCGCGGGCGGCGCTCAAGTGGGCCCTCGACAACGCGGCCCTCAACGGGCTGCCGGAGGGCCGCGTGGTGCCGGTCCTGGAGGACGCCCTCGACTTCTGCCAGCGCGCCGTGCGGCGCGGCGAGCGCTACCAATTCGTGCTGCTCGATCCGCCCCATTACGGCCGCGGTCCCAAAGGCCAGAAGTGGCAGCTCGAGGAGGGCCTGGCGCCCCTGCTCGAGCTGTGCGAGCGCCTGCTGGCCGAGCGCGGCCTGCTGATCCTCTCGACCTACGCGGTGGGCTATTCGCCCCTGGCCTTCGCCAACCTGCTCTCCGGCTGGCCGGCGGGCCAGGTTGCGGTCGGCGAGCTGGCCCTGCGCGAAGGCGACGGACGGCGGCTCTTGCCGGCCGGCTTCTGCGCCCGCTACGCCCGCGGTCTCGACCTGGACCTGGCCCCGCGCCCATGAGCCCGGCAGAGCGCGGCGAAGCGGACCTAGAGGTCCTGTTCGAGGACAATCACCTGCTGGCCCTGTACAAACCCGCCGGTCTGCCGGTGGTGCCCGACGAGAGCGGGGATGCGAGCTTGTTCGAGCTGGCCAAGGGCTATCTCAAGCGCCGCTACCACAAGCCCGGCGAGGTCTTCCTGGGGGTCGTGCATCGCCTCGACCGGCCGGTGTCCGGTCTGGTCCTGTTCGCGCGCACCTCCAAGGCCGCGGCGCGCCTCTCGGCCCAGTGGCGCGCCCATGGGGTCTCGAAGCGCTACCTGGCCCTGGGCCAGCCCGGCCCCTTGCCGCGCGCCGGCGAGCACGCCCAATGGCTGCAGAAGGACGAAGCCGCGCGGCGCGTGCGCGTGCTGGCGGGTCCCCGCGCCGGCGCCCTGGAGGCCCGCACACGCCTGACCGCGCGCGCGCTGCCGAGCGGGACCCTGGCCTTCGAACTCGAGCCCCTGACCGGGCGCCCGCACCAGCTGCGCGTGCTGTGCGCGAGCCTCGGCGCGCCGCTGCTGGGCGACCTCAAGTACGGCGCCGCGAAGGCCTTGCCGGACCGCTCGATCGCTTTGCACGCCGAGCGGCTTTCTTTCGAGCACCCGACCCAGCGCCAGGCCCTCGAGCTGTCCACGCCGCCCCCGGCGACCCCCTGGTGGGCCGAGCTCCTGGCCGGCGGCGGTCCCGCGGGCGGCGAGCGGGGGCGCTGAGGGGGCGCTGCCTCGGCGTGTCCGATGCTCGCGGCCGGCGCCCCCTTCAGCGCGCACGGCGGCGCTGGGTTGCCTCAGGCGCGCCCGCGGACCGCGCATGCGCCGCGGCACGCGCCCGAGCCTGCCTCGGGCGGCCGTCCCGCGCGGACGCACGCGCGGCACGCGGCTAGCGCTGCGTTCCGAAACAGACCTCCACCAGAGGCCCGGTCAGGTGCTCCGCCAGGTCGCGGATGCCCTCGCCGTTGAGGTGGCAGGGATCGTAGTAGCGCTCCGCCGGCTCGGCGGAGAACAGCCCCGTGGCGTCCACCAGGCGCACCCCGCGCTGGCGAAGCGCGGGGCCGCGCTCGCGCAGCCGCGGATAGCCGAGGCGCACGCCCTCGAGCCAGGCCTGGGGCGGCAGGGGGATGGCGCGCTCGCGCTCGTGCATCGGCTTGGCCCCGGGGTCGTGCAGGGTCGGCTGGAGCGCGTGCAGGTAGCGGATGCCGTGAAAACTGCACAGGGCCTGCATGGCCAGGGAGCCCTGCTCCCAGGCCCCGAGGGCGGTTTCGATCAGGGCCGCGGGGGTCGCGTCGAAGGGCGGGCCGTCGCGCTCGGGCACGGGACCGCCCTTTTCGCGGCCGAGCTCCAGCTGCACGCGCTCTTCGCGCAGGGCCTGCAGGCGCGCCAGACCCCGGTTGAAGCGCGCTTCGATCCAGCGGCTGGCCACGGCGCTCTGCAGCCAGCCCCGCTCGCGGCTTCGGTCCAGGAGCTCGGT
>JBILNK010000204.1:0-7130 GCA_044375105.1 Planctomycetota bacterium | reverse complement strand
CCGCCGCCGAGTTCTATCTCGATCCAGAGCTGCAAGAGCTGACCCTCGAGCGCGCCTTCGCCGGCCACTGGCAGTGGATCGCCGACGAGGCCGAATGGGGACCGGGCTTCAGCGCCCTGCCGCGCCTGCTGCTGCCCGGGGGATTGTCGGAGCCGCTGCTGCTGACCCGCGAGGCCCAGCGGACCCGCTGCCTCTCGAACGTCTGCACGCACCGCGCGCGGCTGTTGCTCGACCAGCCCTCGCGGGGCTCCGGCCTGCGCTGCGGCTACCACGGCCGGCGCTTCGACCTCGGCGGCCAGGTCCTTTCCGCGCCGGGCTTCGACGGCCTCGAGGGCTTTCCTGGGCCGGAGGACCGCCTGGCCGAGCATGCGCTCGAGCGCGGAGGGCCGTGGTGGTTCGTGCGGCTCGCGGCTGGCCCGGAGTTCGCCGACTGGTGGGGCCCGCTCGAGCGGCGCCTCGGGCACCTGCCCTTCGAGGCAGCCCGCCCCGCGCCAGAACGCAGCCGCGACTTCGAGATCGAGGCCCATTGGGCGCTGTACGTCGAGAACTACCTGGAGGGGCTGCACATCCCCTTCATCCACCCGGGCCTCAACGCGGAACTCGATTTCGAGAGTTACGCCTACGAGCTGCTGCCCCTGGGCGTGCTGCAGCTGGGCGAGGCCCGCGGCGGGGCGGGCGGCTTCGAGCTGCCCGCGGGCCACCCGGACCAGGGCCACGCCCTGGCGGCTTGGTATTTCTGGCTGTTCCCGAACCTGATGGTCAACGTCTATCCGTGGGGCGTTTCGCTCAATCGCATCGAGCCCCTCGGGCCGCGCCGCACCCTGGTGCGGTTTCGGTCTTATGTATTCGATCCGACCCGGCTCGGCCAGGGCGCCGGCGGGGACCTGGACCAGGTCGAGCGCGAGGACGAGCGCGCCGTCGAATCCGTGATGCGGGGCCTGGCCTCCCGCGGCCAGCGCCGGGCCCGCTACGCGCCCGGGCACGATCGCGGCGTGCACCACTTCCATCGGCTCTGGCAGGCGGCCCTGACCCGCGGCGATTGAGCGGCGCCGCGCGGCACCGCCGACCCGGACCCGGGGGGCGCTCGCTGCTGACTTGCCCGGTTCGCCCGGGTCCAGGAGAGCTGCCGTCGGTGTCGCCCGGCTCCACGGGCGGGGCAATCCGGCCCGTGCCGGCCTGTCGGCGGCCCGCCGGTGGAACCGGGCTTGATAAGCTCCTGATGCGATGCCCACCCAAGGTCGCTTGCCCTGGCCCCTGCGGGCCGGTTGGCCCCTGGTGCTGCTGCTCTCCTGCGGCGGTCCGCCGGAGCCAGCCGTGCTCTCGGCGCCCAAGCTGCTCGAGCGTTATCGCCAGGAGCTGCCCCTGCCCGAGGCGCTCACGCCGTCGATCCAGCGCGCCAGCTCCCAATGGGCCGCCCTGGCGGATCGCGAGCAGGTGCTGCTCGGCCGCTATCGCCGTGGGCCGGAGGCCAAGGTGCTGCTGGACCTCGGAGTGCTCTACGCCCAAGCCGAAAAGAGCGAGCTGGCCCTGACCTGCCTGGCCGCGGCTGCGGCCGAGCCGCGCTTCTTCGCCGAAGCCTGCGCCTGGTCGGCGCTGGCGCGCTTCACCGCCTCCGATCTGGGGCAGGCGCGGCTGCTGGCGGAGCACGCCCTGTCCCTCGATCCCAAGCAGGGCATCGCCGCCGCGATCCTAGGGCGCGCCGCCCTGCGCCAGGGCGATCGGGAGCTGGCCCGCGCGCAGCTGCGCCGCGCCGCCGAGCTGCTGCCCACGGACGCCGGGGTGGCCCTCGAAGCCGCCGAGCTGGTCGAGGAGCAGGGCCAACTCGAACTGGCCGGGCGGCTGCTCGAGCGGCCGCTGCGCCAGGATCCGAACAATCCCGCGCTGCTTTATCGCTTGGCAGAGGTGCGCGAGGCCCAGGGGCTGCTGCTCGAGGCCGAAGCCCTGCGCCAGCGCCACGAGCGCGCCACCCTGATCGACGACCTGGGGCTGCGCGCGGGCGGCCAGCCCCCCGAGGTGGTGGCCTGCGCCCTCGGAGTGCACTTCGACGAGCAGGGCCAGCCCGCCAAGGCCTTCCCCGAGTTCCAAGCGGCCCGCGCCCGCGCCCGCGATCCCGAGCTCTTGGCCACCTGCCTGGCCGGTGTGGCCCACAGCGGCGCCCAGATCGGACAGTTCGCGGAGGCCCGCCGGGCGCTCGAGGAGCTGCGGGCTTTTGCGCCAGCGCATCCGATGCTGCCCCAGATCGAAGCAGCCTTCAAAAAGCACGGCCTCGACGCCGAATGACGCCCGAAAAACGCTCCTCGTCGCACAGGCGATGGCCGCGCTGCTCGCTCGGCGCCGGCTCGATCGCGGGAGCCCTCCTGCCGGGCCTGGCGGCGCTGCTCGGCGCCTGCGGCGGCGAACCCGCGCCCCTGCTACGGGCGCCGCCCGGCCCGCCGCTCGCCTTCAGTCACGAAACCGGCGCGTTGGGCGCCCGGGAACTGCCCGAAACCATGGGCGCCGGCGCGGCCCTGCTGGACGCCGACCTGGACGGGGACCAGGACCTGTACCTGGTCCAGTCGGGTCCCCTGCGCACCCCGGGGGGCGGCGAGGACCGCAGCGCCGCGGCCAACGTGCTGCTGCTCGGCGATGGCCGGGGCGGCTTCGAACTGGCTCCGCTGGCCCTCGGTGCGGGCGACACGGGCTACGGCCAAGGCGTGGCCGTGGGCGACGCGGACGGCGACGGCCGCGATGACCTGTTCGTGCTCAATTGGGGACCCAACGCCCTGTACCTGAACCGCCCGGGCCGCTTCCAGGCGGCGCCCCTGCCGGCGGCGGACCAGTGGAGCGTCTCCGGGACCTTCGTGGACGTGGACGGCGACGGCGATCTCGACTTCTATGAGGTCAACTACCTGATCGCGCCGCCCGATTCGCACCAGGACCCCGCGATCAATCCGGAGGCTCCCGGGGTTTATCGCCATTATCCGCACCCGGACCTGTTCAAGGCCGAGCCGGACCGGCTCCTGATCAACACGGGTTCCGGCGCCTTCGCCGTGGCCGGACCCGAATGGGGGCTTTCCCACCCGCCCCAGAAGGGCCTCGGCGTGGTGGCCTTCGACGCCGAGCTCGACGGCTGGCCGGACCTGTACGTGACCAACGACTCCACGCCGAATTTCCTGCTCTGGAACCAGGCCGGCAAGAGTTTTCGCGAAATCGGCAAGCAGGCCGGCTGCGCGCTGAACGCCGACGGCCTGACCGAGGCCGGCATGGGCGTCGATTGCGCCGACGTGGACCTGGACGGCGACCTAGACCTGTTCTGCACCAACCTGGACCAGGAAACCAACACGCTGTACTTGAACGAGACCAAACCCGGCCAGGCGCCGCGCTTTCGCGATCGCACGCGCGCCTCAGGTCTGGCGGACCCCAGCCGGCCCTGGGTCGGCTTCGGCACCTTGTTCGAGGACCTCGACGGCGACGGCGACCGGGATCTGTTGGTGGCCAACGGCCACATCATCGACAACGTCCAGCAGGTCTCCGACGTGCGTCGCCATCCGCAGGCCAACCAGGTCTTCCTCGGCGACGGCCAGGCGCGCTTCGAGCTGCTGCCGCTGGTCGGGCCCGCGGCCGAGTTTGCCTTGCCGACCGTATCCCGCGGGCTCTACTGCGGCGACTTGAACGGCGACCGCGCGCTCGATTTCGTCGAAACCCTGAATGGCGACAGCCCGCGGGTCTTCCTGGGGGGCCGGCCCGCGGATCTGTGGATCGAAGCCGATGGGGGCCCTGGCAATCCGCGCGGACTCGGGGCGCGGCTGACGATCGAACTGGAGGATGGCCGCCGCCTGCTGGGCTCGATCGAGAGCGGTCGCTCTTACGCCGGCGCCTGCCAGCCGGCCTGGTCCACCGGCTTGCCCGCCCCGGCGCGGGGCATCGAAGTGCTCTGGCCCGGCGGAGCGCGGGAGCGCTTCGAGTCCGGGCCCTACGGGGGCGCCCTGCGGCTGGTGCGGGGCCGCGGCCGGGCGCTGTGAGCGGCAGCCCGCCGCCGGGAGCGCTTGCGCGCCCCCCGTTGGTCGCCCGGGCGCTCCCGGGACGCGCCGATCACTCCTCGATCCCGAGGACCTCGACGTAGAAGATCAGGTTGGCGCGCGGCGGGATCTCGCCCTTGCCCGCTTCGCCGTAGGCGAGTTGCCAGGGCAGGGTCAAGCGCGCGATCGAGCCCACGTTCATGCGCTGCAGGCCTTCGGTCCAGCCCGGCACGACCTGGTCCAAGCGGAAATTCGACACGTCCCCGCGCTGGAACGAGCTGTCGAACAGCTTGCCATCCTCGAGCCAGCCGGCGTAGTGCACGATCGCGCGCTGGTCGCGCCGCAGGGTCGGGCCTTCGCCGCGGCGCAGCCATTCGATCAACAGCCCGCTCTCGGTGCGCTCGCCCTGGCCCTCTGCGGTGCGCTTGAACTCAGGCACCGGCAGGGGCACCAGCACGGCGGACATCTCCAGTCGCCAGCAGCAGGTGGCCTCGCCCTCGAGGCCCGGCGGAACCCGCTGGCCGAAGACATCGGCCACCGGTTGCTCGAGCAGGTAGATCGCCCCGGGCGCCATCAGCGGGGGCAGCTCCTGCAGCATCGGCAGGCGCATCTGTGCCACCGTGCCGAGCAGGGCCGAGCCGCCGCGCTTGAGGCTCGAGTCGATCACCTTGCCGGCCCGCGAATAGATCGTGTAGTTGAGCTTGAAAGTGCCCTCCTGGCCGCAGGGGTTGCCCTCGCCCGCCCGCAGCACCTGGTATTTGAGCCCCGAGGCCGTGCTGGTCAGGCGCTCGCTGTCGAGCGGCTGGAAAGCGGGCAGCTCGGGCGCGCGCAGCACCGCCAGCACCTCGATACGCCAGACCGTCGGCTCGCCCGCGCCCACGCCGGGGATGTCGATGTCGCCGAAGCCCTGGGCCCCGGGCACCTCGACCCACAGGACGGCGCCCTGGCTGAGGCGCGGGTGCAGCTCCTTGAGGAACGGGAACTGCACGCGCTGCAGATCGGCGATCAGGGGCCCATTGCCCCATTCCGAAGAGTCGATCGGCTGCCCGGCCAGGTTGTAGAAGGTGAACAGCAGCTTGTAGGGCTCGTCGCTGGCCGGCGCCTGGCCCGAACCGGCGCGGGCCTCGCGCACGCGCAGGCCGCTTTCGCTCTTGGGCAGCTCGGCGGGTAGGGGCTCGAAGGCCGGCAGCACCGGGCCGGCGCTGAAGCCCACCAGTTCCACGTCGAAGATCAGGGTCGAGTCGGGCGGGATCTGGTCGCCCGCGCCGCGCTTGCCGTAGCCGAGTTCGGGCGGCAGGGTCAGTTTGTTGCGCTGGCCGATCTCCATGGACTCGAGCGCTTCGTTCCAGCCCGGCACCACCTGGCCCACGCGGAACTCGACCGGCTCTTCCACCGCGCTGTCGAACAGGGTGCCGTCGGTCAGGAAGCCCGAATAGCGCACCTTGACCAGGTCGCCGCGCTTGGGGCGCCGGCCCGAACCGTCGCCCTTCCTCAACACCGAGGTCACGAGCCCGCTGGGGCTCTGGAGCGGCGCCGCGCCATCGGCGGGGATGGCGATGCCCGGCCGATCGGCGGGGGCGGGCTCCTGCCCGGCCGGGGCCGGATCCTGGGCCGCGGCCAAAGCGCCGAGGGCCGGGGGGGGGGCGAGCAGGCACAGGGCGGCCAGGGAGCCGAGCAGCGAAACGATCTTCAAGCGGGTCTTTTGGGGGACGAAGGGGGCCAAGACTCTAGCAGTCCAGCGTTGGTAGCCGCCCCCGTGCGGAGCGGGACCCAGGCGCCGGAGACCTACCGCCTGGCCTGCGACAAACTCACCCCGGCCCTGGGGGGCTGGCTACGCCGGCTCCAGCGGGTGAATCGTGGCCTCACCGGTACGACGAGCCTGGCCCGCACCGACCCGCCGGCTGGGCCAACCGGACGCCTCCCGGACACGCTCTGCGGTTGCCTTTGCTGTCTTCGGCCGTGGGCTAGGATAGGACCCGAGAACCTGCCGGCGGACTGCTATGCAGGGATCCGCCGACCCCCGGCCGCACGCGCCTGGAACGCTGGTCCGTGCCGCGATCAGGGCTGCCTCGGGTGCCCGAAGCCGAACTCTCCGAAACCCAGACTCGAGGGTCCCGGTTCGTTGGGGACGATCGGATCTTGGCGTGCTCTCTTCGGGAAGAACACCGGCATCCTGCCCCTAAGTCAGGGACGATCCGACGGTTACGCTGCGATCCCGAGGGGGCTCACTTCTGTGCAGGAGCGGGTGTGAAGACAGCGGTGAAGTCAGAGGACTGCACAGCGGTCTCCCAGTTTCCGCTCTTGGGCATGACTGCAAAGGAACCAGCACCGGATTCACACTGCAAGGCAGGGGGCAGGGTAGCGAGAACCCCCAGGTCGCTGTAGCTGTGCGCCAGCACGCCAAGGTCGGCGACCCAGTGGGCTTCGTACAGTTGCGCACGGTGGGGACTTCCGGGACTGGGCCCGACTTTCTCGAGGATCACGGTCAAGACGTGCCGGCCGTCATTCGAGCTGAAGGAGAGTACTTGGAGGGGCTTGGACTTGGGCGCAGCGATTTCGAGAGGAGCCTGCTCGGACTTGATGGCCGCACCGACGAGGACCAGAGCGATGAGGGACGTGGTGAGGAATGTGTTCATGTTGGTTCCAGATGGGGAGGGTTAGGGGTGTGGCGTCATCCCGCAGGAGGTCGCTACGGAACGATCCGGTCGATACCGATCGGGGGGGAATCAGAGCTGGCAAATCGCCCAGCTTCCGGTCATTTCTGCACAGGAGTCTACTTCGCCTCAGGTCAGGCCGGCAGCAGGCTGGACACAGTACTTCCAGCCATTGGCGCACGGGGAGCAGACTGAGTCTGTGCTGCCGGGGCGGACTGGGGTGGTCCTCTTCTTGGTTGCACCCCCACAGGTCACCTCCACGTTCACGTTGATGGCAGCGCCTCCCGCCACCGGCGGATCAACGTCGATGTCCGAGGAGCAACCGGCGGGCGGGTTCCCACCGCTGCAATCGGGGACCTGCAGAGGCACCGCGGGCTGGACAAGGAAAAAGAGAAGGCAGAGGCAGAGCAGTCGATCTCGAAGCATTTTGGGGAGACACTCTCGGGACGAGAAGAGCGAAGACCTGAATTCTTTGTGT
>JBILNK010000053.1:0-24612 GCA_044375105.1 Planctomycetota bacterium | reverse complement strand
GCGTCCACGAAGACATGCACGAATTCGAGATCGTTGATCCCGGAGTTGGCCACGGTGACCGGCACGCTGACCCCGGTGGTGTTGTTGTCGGGGATGGCCTGGTTGACGCCGATCACCGGGGTCTGCACGAGGGTCAGGTCGGCGACCGGGGTCCAAGTGGCAGCCAGGGCCACCGCGGCGGCCGCATCGACCACGCCGAAGCCGTAGTCGTGGTTGATCTGGAAGCCGGCCCCGTTGGTGGTCCAGTCCGGGTGGCCGGGGTCGTTCTGGCGCGCGCTTTCGGCCAGGATCAAGCGCACGTCGCTCCAGGACAGGTTCGGGTTGGCGTCGAGGATCTGCGCGGCGACCCCCGCGACCAGCGGGCAGGCGGCCGAGGTGCCGTTGAAGTTCTCGGTGTAGTCGGGGTTCGAGAGATCGCCCGGGCCCCCGTCGCTGTAGCCGGCGCCGCCGGTCAGGTCGGTGGTGGTGATGCCGTGGTTGTTGTCGCCCATCGACGGGGCGCTGATCCACAGGTTGGCGCCGGCCTCGCTGTAGAAGGCCCGCCGGCCGTCGTCGCCGACCGCGCCCACGGCGATCACGCCGAAGAAGTTGGCGTAGCCGTCGTAGTTCGAGTTGTCGACGTCGTCCGGAATGCCCTGGGCGAAGGCTCCGTTGCCCGCAGCCCAGGTGTAGACGAGGCCCAGGCCGCCGCGGCCGTTGGTGACCCCGTTGCTGATCGCGTCGCGCCACACCTGGGTAGAGGCGGCCAGGCCGCCGGTGCCGTCGGTGGGGCCCCAGGAGTTGCTCGACACGTCGACCACGTTGCTGCTGCGCAGCATCGCATCGGCTTGGTTGTTGTTCGTGTTGTTGAGCAACAGCCCGAAGCCCATCAGGTCCGCGTCGTAGGCCGCGCCGCGCCCGCCGATCCCGTTGTTGGCCGCCGCCGCGGCGATGCCGCCGCAGGCCGTGCCGTGGTCGCCGAGGCCCGGGTTGCTGCTGCCGTTGACGTAGTTGTAGGAGCCCGGCACCACGTTGGGGGAGAGGTCCGGATGGGCCAGCTCGAGGCCGTTGTCGACGATCGCGATGGTGGCGCCCTGGCCGGTGGCGCCCGCGTTCCAGGCCGGCACGCAATTGGCGTCTTCACCGGGGGTTCCGCCCTGCTGGCCGGTGTTGTCCAAGTGCCACTGGGCGGCGAAGAACGGATCGGGGCCGGTCAGCGTGAGCAGGTAGGTGAACGGCGCGGAGGGGGCGCCCTCCAGGCCGTCGATCAACGCGGCGACGACGAAAACGAAGGTCCCCGAGGCTCCCGGATTGAAGGTGATCACCGCGGGCGGCGCGGCCACCTCGCCCAGGAAACTGCCCGGATCCAGCGGGAAGCCGACCGTGTTGCCGACGTAGACGTTGTAGCCGCTGGCGCCCGGGACCGGGGTCCAGTTGAGCTGCAGGTTGTTGCCCACCGGCGTGCCGGCCAGGTTCTGGGGCGCGTTGCTGTCGCCGCCGCTCGAACAGGCCGGCAGCCACAGCAGCAGCAACACGGGCAGCAGGGGCAGCCAGCGGAAGGCCCAGGCGGAGCGGAATCGGGGAGTGCGGGGGCGCGCGTCGAGATCGATCATGGGGTGGAGCCTCGGCCAGCAGTCTAGCGGGGCGCGCCGGAAGTCCGCCGGGCCCGGAGGGTCCGCTCGCGCAACTCCCCGGGCCCCGGATCCGGGATTCGGCGCTCACGCCCAAGACCGGCGCGAGACCCGTCGCTCGGGGCCCCGCTGCGCTCGGCAGCGACGACTTGTGCCCAGCAAAGGACGGACCGCGGGCTGCAGCAGGCTCGCGCCCCGAGCGGGCTGGCCGCGGCCAGATCCCATGCGCAGGCCCCAAGTCCTGCCGATGGGCGGGTCGGATACCTAGGGCTTCGCCCGGATCGATTTTCTTTCAGCTTTTCGGCGCCGCGCGGTCACGGATCGGACACCGCCGGCGCCCGAGATCCGTCCGACTCGGGCCCGCTCGCCGAGCCCCGATCGGCGCCGCGAAAACGAGCGCGCGGCGGTCCCGGCTTCCCGGCCGCCGCGCGCCCTTCGGCTCCCGCGGACGCCTCGCTGGCGTCCGCCGGGCGCGGTCAAGGTCCGATCAAGAGCTCCAGGGCGTTGGTCAAGCTGACCAGCCCGAGGAACGGCTCGCCCGGGGCCAGCACCGCGCCTTGCAGGTACAGGGCTTGGCCGACCAGATTCGGGTTCGTGCCGATCGACACGGGGAAGCTCGCTTGGCCCGCCGGGCCGGTCGTGCCGCTCAGCAGGAACTGGGCCGCCGGCAGCAGGATCGGGCAGGGCGTGGCCGGGCCGAGCGGAGCCAGATCCAGATCGAAGTACAGCGCCACGGGCGCCGCCGGGACCGCGCTCGTGACCTGCAAGCTGAACGCCTGACCGAGGCGCGGCGCGGCCGATGCCGACAGGCCGCCGCTGGCGCTGCCGCAGCCCGCGCCCTGCACCTCTGCGATCGCCCCGCCGGTCGCACCGAAGGGGATCGAGTGCAATTCCGCGCCGGTCCAGGGCAGGCTCGCCGGGAAGAACACGCGCTCGCCGACGCGCAGGATTTCGCCGTTGGTCCCGGGATTGCTGCCGCCGAGGCCGAACAGGCTGTCGGCCACCTGGAAGCTCCCGGGGCCGCTGCCGTCGCTGATCCAGAGCTCTGTGTTGCCGCTGCCGCCGCCCGCGCCCGCGAGGGCGAAGATTCCGGGGCTGATGGCCTGCAGGGATCCAGCAACCGAGGCGAACAGCGGGTCGATCGTGCCCGGCGCGAAGAACGGGAGCACGAGCTGGGTGCCCGCGAAGGTCCCGTTCGTGATGTACAGGCCGCCGGAGGTCTGCAGCAAGGCCCGGGTGCCATCGGAGGCCGCACCTTGCAGCTGTCCCGCAAGCACCGAAAGGCTCCCACCCGGGGTGCCGTCGCTGACCAGGATGCTGAAGACGGGGATCCCGATCGGGCAGCAGGAGGTCACCGAGGCGCCCCAGACCAACCGATCGCCGACGTTGGTGAGCAGGACCGGGTTGCTGCCTGCGCCCCCGCTGGCCCAGTCGATCAGCAGTTGGGTTCCGACCGTCGTGCCATCGCTGACCCAGACTTCGGTGCCGGAGGTGTTCGTCGCGCTGAAGAACAGCCGTTGTCCGGCGCGGGTCAGCTGGCGCGGAGTCGAAGAACCCGGACCCGGGTTGATGTCGATACGCAAGCCCAGGGTGCCGTTGCTGAAGCCCAGCTCCGTGCCCTGCCCGTGGCTGCCCGCGTTCCAGCGGAAGGCCACGCCGGCGCCGAAGGCGACCAGCTCCGCATCGCTGGCCAGGGCCGTCGACTCGCTGCCCGGAGACAGGTCCAGCAGCGTGGCCGCGAGCGGCGTGCCGTCGCTCCACCACAGCTCGTTGCCCACGTTGGGCGTCGCCGGCGTGCCGAAGAAATAGAGCCGCGCACCGGCGTCGACCAGCTCCTGGGCCGGGCTCAGCAGGTCGGTGGCCGTCAGGCGCACCAGCGGGCCGCCGCCGGCGGTCCACCAAACCGCGTAGCGATCGCCGGCGCCCGGCAGGCTGCCCGAGAAGGCCACGCCGCCCTTGAAGGCCACGGGGCTGCTGGCGCCCAAGGCGAAGGTGCCGCTCGGCTCCGCGCGCTGCGGCGGCCCGCCGGCGCCGGCATCGAGCCACCACAGCTCGCGCTCGCCGCCGGAGCCGGTCTTGGCCGTGAAGAACAGCCGATCGCCGACGCGCCGGAGTTCCCGGGGCTCCGAACCGGCCGTGGTCTGCATGAAGAAGTTGGCCAGCGGCGCGGCGCCCTGGGCATCGACGCGCCAGGGCTCGAGGCCGGCTTGGGCGTCATCGAAGGCGAACAGCAGCCCGTTCTGGGTCGCGGCGTAGAGCGCAAAGGGCTGGCTGGGCTGCAGGGTCGCCACGGCGCTGCCGGAGGAGGCTCCGGGCACGATGTCCTGCAGCAGGGCCGTGCCCGCCGGAGTGCCGTTGCTGCGCACCAGCTCGCGGCCGACCCCGGGCAGCTCGGCGAAGCAATAGAAGCCGCTCCCATCGACGCCGAAGTCGCGCGGCGCGGAGCCCGCGCTGCCGGGCAGCAGGTCGACGAACAGGCCCGTGCCGGCGAGCGTGCCGTCGCTGACCGCCAGCTCCCGGCCCAGGTTGCCCTGGGGCGACTGCTTGACCTCGGCACCGAAGTAGAACTTGCCGCCGAAGAACACGCCCGGGGTCGCGCCCGGATTGCCGAGGGGCAGGTTGGCGTTGGCCAGCAGCACGGTGCCGCCCGGGGTGCCGTCGGTGCTGTAGAGCTCGTCCTGTCCCCCGGGCCCGCCGAGCACCGCCAGGAAGGCCCGGCTGCCATCCGAGCGCGCCCAACGCACGCGCCGGCCGGCCAGCAGGCGCTGGGTCCCGGCAGGGCTGCCGTCGCTGACCCAGACCCCGTTGACCATCGCATCCGGGGTGCGCACGGTGAACACCAGGCGATTGCTGACCCGCGCGAAGCGGTCGGGGCGGAAGAACAGCGGGTCGAAGCCGCCGGGGAACTGCGCCACCAAGGTCGGGGCCGCGAAGCCATCCGTGGCGTACAGCTCGGCCTGGGCCCCGTTCAGCCCCGCGGCGAGCAGAAGTGAGCCGGCGCTGGCGATGTGACCGCTCGGGAAGGACCCCGGTTGGGTGAATTGCTCGGTGAAGAGCGAACCCGGGCCGGGCAGCAGCTCCCCGGCCAGCTGGGTGCCCGCCGCGGTGCCGTCGGTGCGCCACAGCTCCAGCCCGGTCTGGGATTCGCGGGCCAGGAAATAGACCTGACCCCCGTGGGCGATGAAGTCCCGGGGCCAGGAGTTGTCGAACCCCGAGATGTCTTTCAGCAGGCTGGCCGGCTGGCCGAGTCCATCGGCGACGTACAGCTCGAAGTTCACCACGAACTGCAGTTTGGCGGCGGAGAACACGAAACGATTGCCGGCCCCGGGCACGAACGCGCCCCACTGCTCTGAGCCGGGGAAGAGGCTGTCGAAGCCGCTGGAGGAGCTGGCGGTCAACGGCCGGGTGCCGGCTGCGCTGCCGTCGCTGACCCACAGCTCGCGGGCGGCCCCGCTGAGGTCTGCGGCGAAGTAGGCCACCTGGCCGTTGCCGATGAAGCCCGCGGGTTCGGAGGCGATCGGCGGCCCGAGGGGACTCGGATTGAGGTCCGCGACCTGGGTGTCTGTGATCGGGATCTGAGCGGGCAGCGGGGTGGCTGCTGCGATCACCAAAGGAAGTGCGATCGATCTCATGGGGGTGGATGGATGGAGGGCGGCGGCGGGGAATCGGGCGCGCGAAAGGCAGCGGCCCCTGGAATCAACGCTAAGGGGATTTCCGTGGACCGCCAGCGGATCGGCCTGGGCAAACCGCCGGAGAGCCCGTTCCGGCGAGCCCCCCAGAGCCGGGGCGGGCCCGGAGACGCCCTGGCTCCCACTTCATTCTCGGCCGCCCGCCCCTTCGGGATGCCCCCGGTCCCTGGTTGGCCCTGGGGGGGAGAGCCTGGCATCGGTCCGCGAGGTTCGATCGCAGCCCTGGAACGACCATCCCCGTGTTTTCTTGTGTGAAGAAAACCACCCAACCCCGGCAGCCGGCGTCCCCGAGGCCCTGGAGGTCCAGAGCCGAGAGCAGAGCCGGCGCGCGTCGGGCCGAAGCGGGCGCTTGCCCCTATTCGCCTGCAGCTGCCTGATCTCCCACGATTGCCGGTGGCAATCGCCCTCGAGTCTTCGCAACCCCTGCTCTTGTTCAGCCACCCAGGGGCAGGGATCGTTGCGCAGCGACGATCCCTGCCCCCCTGGCCGCCGAAAGGCGGCCAAGAAGACATCTCAGCCCCGCGCCCGGAAGGCGGCCACGGCTTTGGTCAGGGCCGGCACGATCTCGAAGGCATCGCCGACCAGGCCATAGTCGGCCAGCTTGAAGATCGGCGCGTCCTTGTCCTTGTTGATCGCGACGATCACCTTGGAGGTCTTCATGCCCGCCAGGTGCTGGATCGCGCCGGAGATGCCGACCGCGATGTAGAGCTGGGGCGCGACGGTCTTGCCGGTCTGGCCGACCTGGTCGCCGTGCGGGCGCCAGCCCATGTCGACCACGGCCCGCGAGGCGCCCACGGCGGCGTTGCCGAAGGCGGCCGCCAGGTCCTCGAGCAGCTTGAAGTGCTCGGGGGCCTGCAGGCCGCGGCCGCCCGAGATCACCACGGGCGCCTCGGACACGTCGAGCTTGCCGCCGACCTTGGCGGCGATGCCCTCCAGCACGCCCTTGAAGTCCGTGCTGGAGTCGGCGGTTTGGATCGAGCCGGCCACGCCGCTGGCCACCGGGTAGGTGTTGCGGCGCAGGGTGGCGCACAGCACCGGGCTGCTGGAACCCAGGGTCGCGATCAGCTTGCCCGCCAGCCAGGGCCGCGTGACCTCGAAGCCCGCGCCGCTGGCCTTGAAGCCGGTGCAGCCGCTGAAGAGCGTCGAGTCGAGCAGCGCGGCCACGCGCGGCGCGATGTCGCGGCCCAGCGAGGTGTCGCTGCACAGGAAGGCCTGGGCACCCTCGGCCTTGGCGATGCGGGCCAGGTCGCGGGCCAAGCCCTCGGGGCTCTTGCCGGCGCCGGCCAGCACGAAGGCCTTGTCGCAGGGCGTCTGGGCCGCGGCCGCGGCGGCCTCGGCGCCGGCCAGGATGGCGATCACGGGCCCCCCGGCGGCGCGGGCGGCGCCCAGGGCCTCGAGGGATGCGCGGCGCGGGGCGGCGCCCTGGCACTCGACGAAAACGGCGATGGTCGGCATGGGAGGAGCGGGTCGGTGGTCGGAGGGGGCCCCGCGGGGACTCGGGCTTTTGCAGGCCCGGCGGCGCCGTTCGGCGCGGCTCCCCGGGGGGGCTCGCGGGCCTGCGGGAGCGCCGGGGCGGTCGGCGGCGGCGGTGCAGGCCCGCGCCGCCTGGGTGGGTTCGTTCTTGCTTGCGGGGTCTCGGTCGGTGCGCGGCGTCGCGGCGGATCTCGCGGGTGCCGGATCGCGGCGCGCCGGCGGGGGATCAGCGGGCGCGAGCCCTCAGGCCGGGCCGGAGCGGACTCGCCGCCGGCCCGGCGGGGCGCTCGTCAGAGCACCTTGGCCTGGTTGGCCAGCGCGTCCATCAGGGCCGGCACGGCGGCGGCGCCCTCGCCCACGATGCGCCCGGCGGGCCGCGGCGGGGGCAGCTCGAGCTTCAGCACCTGGGCCTGGGACGGCACCGATTCGGCGGCGACCTCCTCCAGGGGCTTTTTCTTGGCGGCCATGATGCCCTTGAGGTTCGAGAGCCGGGGCTCGGCCAGGCCCTTCTGGCAGGTGATCAGGGCGGGCAGCGGGAAGCGATAGGTCTCGAGTCCGGCTTCGCTTTCGCGTTTGGCGAGGCCCTGGCCGCCTTCGATCGAGAGCTCGACCACGTCGGTGACGCAGGCGATGCCCAGCTCGGCGGCGATCATCGGGCCGACCGAGGCGTTGTCGCGGTCCGTGGCCACGCGGCCGGCCAGGATCAGGTCCGCGCCGAGCCCGCGCAGCTTGGCGGCGATCGCCTTGGCCGTGGAGCGCGCATCGCGGCTCGCCCAGCTCTCGTCCTTGAGGATCACGGCGCTGTCGGCGCCCTTGGCCAGGCACTCGCGCAGTTCCTTCTGCACGTCGGACGGCCCCAGGCTCAGCACGGTCACCTCGCCGCCGTGCTTCTCCTTGAGCAACACCGCCTGTTCGACCGCGATCTCGTCGTAGAACGAGAGCATGAATTGCAGGCCGCTCGCATCGAGGGATTTGCCGTCGGCGGCGATCCGCGCGACGGCGTCGGTGGTCGGCACGCGCTTGACCAGGGCGACCAGTTTCATCGGTTTCGGGCGCTGGGGTGGACGGACCCGGGCCGGGGCGCCGGCCTGCGGGGGGAAATAGGGTATCCGCGGGCCCGCCCGGGTCTCAACGGCCCGGGGCGCGCCGCCCGCGGCTCCCGCCGGCGCCGCCCGCGCCCTCGGCCCCTTCCCCGGCGCCCGCCCGCGCGGCCGGCTCGGCTCCGATCAGGCCGGTCAGGGGCGCGTCGAAGCTGCTGCCCAGATAGACCCGCCGGACCTCGGGATCCGCCACGAGTTCGGCCGCGGTGCCCTGCCGCAGGATCTTGCCCTGGTGGATGATGTAGGCGCGGTCGGTGGAGTGCAGCGTCTCGCGCACGTTGTGGTCGGTGATCAGCACGCCGATGCCCTGGGCGCGGAGCTTGGACACGATGCTCTGGATCTCCTCCACGGCGATCGGGTCGACGCCGGCGAAGGGCTCGTCCAGCAGGAGCAGCGTGGGCCGCGCCGCCAGGGCCCGGGCGATCTCCAGGCGCCGCCGCTCGCCGCCGGACAGCGTGTCGGCCGGGTTGTTGCCGAGGTGCCCGAGGTCCAGCTCGCCGATCAGCTCATCGCAGCGGCTGCGGCGTCCGGCCCGGTCGAGCCCCAGGGTCTCGAGCACCACCAGCAGGTTGTCGCGCACCCCCAGCTTGCGGAACACCGAGGGTTCCTGGGGCAGGTAGCCCATGCCCAGGCGCGCCCGCAGGAACATCGGTAGCTTCGAGCACTCGACCCCGCCCAGCAGCACCTTTCCTGCATCGGGCCGCACCAGGCCGACCGCCATGCGGAAGCTGGTGGTCTTGCCGGCGCCGTTGGGGCCCAGCAGGCCCACGATCTCGCCCGCGGAGACCTCGAAAGACACGCCGTTGACCACGCGCCGCCCGCGGTAGCTCTTCTGCAGGCCGATGACCTCCAGCAAGGCGGAGGGGCTGGCGGACGACGGATCGGCGCTGGGCATCCGGGCGAGCATAACGACAGGCGCCGGTCGGATCGGGGGGGCAGGGCGCCCAGCGCCGGGGCGCGGCCGGCTGGCATCTGGCGGGCGGTCGGTCCGGGCGGGCGCAGGCCCGACCGAAGCGCGCGGCCCCCGGGCGCCCTTCGGGCTCCGCCCGAGCCGTCGGTCGCGGGGCGGGCCGCGGGGTTGGGCCGGTCGCCAGGGGCCTTCCCGGCCGTTTCCCGACGAGCGCCCGCGCGGGCGAGCCGGACCCCGGGGGGGGCGCTGGCCGCGCCTGTGGAGCGATTGTGGATAACCTGCGGAAGATGGCTTTTTTTCGTCGTTATGGCAGGGAATCGATATCTGGACAGACGGCCGTTCTGGGGTCTGCCGATCCCCGGGGGAGAGATGTCCAGGTAATGTTTGAACCTAAGGCTAGTCTCCAAAAGGTTTTACGGCGTTGACGCCAGCTTTGCAGGGCCTTCGCCAGCGCGGAGTCTTCCTGGAACCCGAGCCGTACGGCGAGCCCGCCGGCCCGCAGAGAACTGTTGAGAACCTGTGGATTCGAGGCTTTCCGACCCCTGAATTGGACAACTGCGCGGGCTTGACTCGAGCGCCGGTCCCGCTCTCGCCCGTGCATAGGACCGGGGGCATGGATCCGCGACCGGAGCCCGGCCTGATCGAGCTGCTGAGCGCCGCCCAGGCAGGCGACGCACAGGCCCGCGAGCGCTTCTTCGCGGCCGCTCATGAGCCGGTCTTGGCGATCGTGTGCGGCCGCCTGGGCACGGGCCTAAGGCGCTACCACGAATCCGAGGACGTGGTCGCGGAGCTGTAGGCCGGATCGATCGCGAACCAAGCGCTTCCCGGCGCCGCTTGCCAGGTTGACGCTCGAAGGGCAGCCGCCCGCGAAATAGACCACCACCGGACCGGTGTCGATCAGGTCGCCCAGGCTGCCGCCGGGAAGGGGCAGCGGCATCGAAATCGGTCGCCGCGGCAGGCAGACCTCCTCGCCTCCGATGATGATGCCCGGGCTGTTCGGTCGCGCCGTCCAGGCACCGTCCAAGAAGCTCCAGCACCGCACTCGGCCGTAGAGGCTGCCCGCAGACACGTCGATCTCTGCGCCCGAGATGGCCAGGTCTCCGTCGTCGGCCGTGCCGAACAGACCGTGCAGCGCACGCGGCATCGGCAATGCCGCCGCCGCGAACCACTGGCCGCTCTTGGGATCGAGGCGGCGCAATCGGCACGGGTAGCCAGCCCGCCGACGCCGCTTTCCAGGCCGCCGACCACCAACAATTGGCCGTTGCCGAGCAACACGCTGGCGTGCCACAGGCGCGGGCGCGGCTGCGGGCCTGCCGCGCTGGCGCTCGAAATCGGCGGATCGAACAGCACCTGGTTGGCCGGCAATGGATTGAGGCTTACCGCCGGCCAGCCCAAAAGATGCCCTGGGTCGAGCCGGTTCCTTGGAGCCGGGCCCGGCCCGGCGCGAGGGCCCTCCCCTGTCCGCGGCCCGCGCCGTGGCCCACGCCGTGGCCCACGCCGTGGCCCACGACTTCCACGGGCGGCGGGCCGGCGCCCGTCCGGGCGCGTCCTCCGCTGCCCGGCCCCCGCAGCCCCGTATGCTCGCCGCCACCGGGCCTCTTCCGCTTCCATGCAACGCCTCGAATCGACCGCGGGTCTGTCCAAGCCGGCTGCCTACGCCGAGCTGCTGGCCCAGTTCGACGCCATCGCCGCCGGCGAGCGCGACGGGCTGGCCAACGCCGCCAACCTGGCGGCGCTGCTGTTCCACGGCTTGCCCGACCTCAACTGGGCCGGCTTCTACTTCCTGCGCGAGGGGCAGCTCGTGCTGGGCCCCTTCCAGGGCGGGGTGGCCTGCATCCGCATCGACCTCCAGCGCGGCGTGTGCGGCGCGGCCGCGCGCCGGCGCCGCACCGAAGTGGTGCCGGACGTGCACGCCTTCCCGGGGCACATCGCCTGCGATCCGCGCTCGCGCTCGGAGATCGTCGTGCCGCTGCTGCGCGACGGGCGCCTCTACGGCGTGCTCGACCTCGACAGCCCGAACCTGGCCCGCTTCGACGCGGCCGACGCCAGCGGCCTGGAGGCCCTGGCGCTTTGCTTCCTCGAGCGCAGCGACCTTTCGCGCCTGGCCGATCCGGCGCCCTGAAGGGGCCGTGCGAAGCGAGGGCGATCAACGCCGCGGTCGGCGCGGGACGGCGAGCCAAGGACCCAGCCCCCGTGGCCGCCGGGTGGCGGCCCAGAAGCACACCGACAGCCTGGCCTCGGAGCTCGGGGCGCAGCCCGAGCCGCAGGACCCGGCCTTCAGCCGCTCAGCGCACCCACTTGAAGCGGTACAGGCCTTCCAGCGGACGCAGGGGCCAGAACACGGCGATGGCGCGGCCGACGATCAGCTCGCGGGGCACGAAGGGGGCCGCCTCGGGCGAAGTGCCGCGCACGGCTTCGGTGGGTTGGTCGGCGGGCGGCTTGGGCGCGCCTTCGACCGCCAGCGCGTGGCGCTCGCCCCACTCGTCTTCGAGCCAGGTGACGTTGCCGAGGAACAGCGGGTTCTGGCCCTGGCGGAAGTTGCCGCGCAACAGCTCGGGCTCCGGCGACTCGGGGTCGGCGGAGCTGCGCTGGTAGCGCACGAAGCTCCATTCGCGGCTGTCGCTCGAGTCCTGGGTGTTGTCGCCCAGCACCAGGTATTGCCCCGGCGGGATCTGGTACTCGGCGTGTTTCTCGCCGGTCAGGTAGTGGATGTCGCGCCAGAGCATCAGCTCGGACAGGTCGACCCCCGCGCCGCGCGAGGCGATGCGCACGCGGCTGTCGGCTTCCTCCTGGGGCGGCAGCTCGGCGCTGGCCAGCAGCTCGCCGTCGATCCACAGGCGCGCGCGGTCGTCGATGTTCTCGACGCGCCAGGAGCGCCGCCGGCCGGTCGGCAGGCGCCAGGCGTTGGAGGCTTCGAAGCGCTGGGCCTCGCCCACGCGGCTGCCCAGCGGTGAGCGCTGCTCCAGGCGGATCGCAGGCCGCGCCTCGGCCGGGGCTGCGGGCCCGGGCAACTCGAAGAACACCCGGTTGCTGCCGTCTTGCAGCTCGATTTCGAGCATGAGCTCGCCCTCGAGGGCCTTGGCCCGGCCCGCCAGCCGCAGGTCCGCCACGCGCTGGTTGCTCTCGCGCGGATTCAGGTCGGGCAGCTTGCCGCGCACGGCCTCGGGATAGCCGTCGTAGTAGCGGTCGAGGATCGGCGCGTCCGCCAGGCCGTAGCGCAGCAGCCCGTCGCCGCGCGCCTCGATCGAGCGCGAGGCCAGCTGCCAGCCGTCGGCCCCGGAGAGCTTGGCCCAGGGGTTGGCGCCGCCCGAGCTCGGCAGCAGCGCCTTCAATTGGGCGTCGAGCACGCGCTCCGGGCGCTCGATGATGCGCCAAGCATCGTTTTCGTCCTTGCGGCGCCACAGGTCCCCGTTCAGCACCCGGAAATGCTCGCCCGGCATGCCGCAGATGCGCTTGACGAAGTTCTTCGAGCGATCGAGGGGGTAGCGGAACACGACCACCTGGAAGCGCTCCGGGTCGCGCAGGTAGGGGCTCAGCTTGTCGACCAGGATCCGGTCGCTGACATGCACGCCGGAACGCGTCGCGATCGGGTCGGCCAGGCCCATCAGGGTCGGCTGCATCGAACCCGTGGGGATCTTGTAGGCCTCGACCAGGAAGATCTTGAGCAGCAGCGCCAACACGATGGCCATGGTCAAGGCCTCGATGTTGTCGCGCCAGGGCTTGGTCGAACCGACTTTGGCGGAGGGGCTCGGGGCGGCGGCCATGGGGGAGTTGCTGCGGGGTGCGGAGGCGGGGGCCGAGGGAGGCCCGTGGGGCGGCGGAGATCCGGGCGGGCTAGCGCGGCCGGGCTGGCCCGCGGCCGTCCCGCCACATGCGCAGGTCAACCGTCCTCTTGGTTACCGAGCACGGCGAGGAAGGCTTTCTGGGGGATTTCTACGTTGCCGACGGCACGCATGCGGCGCTTGCCTTCTTTTTGTTTTTCGAGCAGTTTGCGCTTGCGGGTGATGTCGCCGCCGTAGCACTTGGCGGTCACGTCCTTGCGCAGGGCGCGGATGGTTTCGCGGGCGATGATGCGGCTGCCGGTGGCGGCTTGGAGAGGCACCTCGAAGAGGTGGCGGGGGATTTCCTTTTGCAGCTTACGGATGATCGCCCGGCCGCGGGTGTCGGCCTGGGTCTTGTGCACGATGGAGGACAGCGCGTCGACCTCCTGGCCGTTGACCAGGATGCGCAGTTTGACGAGGTCGTCGGCTTCGTAACCCGAGAGTTCGTAGTTCATCGTGCCGAAGCCGCGGGTGCCGGACTTCAGCTTGTCGTGGAAGTCGTAGATGATCTCCGCCATCGGAATGTCGAAGAAGATCTGCAGGCGGGTGGACGAGAGGTGCTCCTGGCGCACGTAGCGGGCGCGGTGCTCAACGGCGATTTGCATCACAGCCCCGATGTACTCGTTCGGGATCATGATCGAGACCCGAGCGTAGGGCTCCAGGATCGCCTCGAATTTGTCGGGGGTCGGCAACTGGCCGGGGGAGTGGATCTCGACCAGCTCGCCATCGGCCATGCGGATCTGGTAGGTCACCGTCGGCGCGGTCTGGATCAGGTCCAGATCGTGTTCGCGCTCGAGGCGTTCCTGGATGATCTCCATGTGCAGGAGACCCAGGAAACCGCAGCGGAAGCCGAAGCCTAGGGCCTCGGAGGTCACCGGCAGGAATTCGAGGGAAGAGTCCGAGAGCTTCAAGGTCTCGAACGCCTCGCGCAGCTTCTCGAAGTCGCTGTTGTTCGTCGGGTAGAAGTCCGCGTAGACCATGTGCATGGCCGGCCGGTAGCCGGGCAGCATCTCAACCGGCGGGCCCTTGTGCACGGTCATGGTGTCGCCCACGCGCACGTCGCCGAGGGTCTTGATGTTGGAGATGAAGTAACCGACTTCCCCCGCCGAGAGCTTCTTGGTGCGCAGCATCGTCGGCGTGAAGCGCCCGATCTCGATCGCTTCGAAGACCTTGTCGGTGCCCATCATGTGGATGCGCTGGCCCTCTTCGATCGTGCCGTTGACCACCCGCATGTAGACGATGACACCCCGGTAGTCGTCGTACACGGCGTCGAAGATCAGCCCTTGGAGCGGCTTCTCCGGACGGCCCTTGGGCGGCGGGATGCGCTCGACGATGCGGTCCAGCACCGCCGGCACGCCCACGCCGGTCTTGGCCGAGATCGCCAGGGCGTCGGTAGCGTCGATGCCGAGCGAGTTCTCGATCTCTTCGGCGACCTGCTCGGGGCGCGCGTGGGGCAGGTCGATCTTGTTGAGCACCGGCAGGATCTCGAGGTTGCCCTCGACCGCCAGGTAGGCGTTGGCCACGGTCTGGGCCTCGACGCCCTGGGAGGCGTCCACCAGCAGGATCGCGCCTTCGCAGGCCTGCAGGCTCTTCTGGACCTCGTAGTTGAAGTCCACGTGACCGGGCGTGTCGATCAGGTTGAGCTGGTACTTGACGCCGCCCACGCTGTGGTAGACGGTCACCGCGTGGGCCTTGATGGTGATGCCGCGCTCGCGCTCGAGGTCCATGCCGTCGAGCAGCTGGTCGCGCATCTTGCGCTTCTCGACCGCTCCGGTCAGTTCCAGGATGCGATCGGCCAAGGTCGACTTGCCGTGGTCGATGTGCGCGATGATGCAGAAGTTGCGGATGAAAGCGGGATCCACGGGGGTCTCTAGCGGGGCTGGGCGCGCGGTCGGGTCTGCCGCGATCCGAACAAACTGGGCAAGTCGCGGGCGAATTCGGCCAGGGCGCGACCGCGATGGCTGATCTGTGCCTTTTGGGCGGAGCTCAATTCGGCGAAGGTGCGGCTGCGCAGCTCGGCGGGGCCTTCCTCGCACAGGAACAGGGGGTCGTAGCCGAAGCCCCCTTGGCCGCGTTCCGCCAGGGCGATGCGGCCCTCGACCTGGCCGTTCCACAGGCCGCCCAAGCGGCCGCCGGGCAGCACCAAGGCCAGGCTGCACACGAAACGGCCGCGGCGGCGCTCGTTGGGCACGCCGGCTAGCTCGGCCAGCAGTTTGGCGCGGTTCTGCGTGTCGTTGGCCCGTTCGCCGGCATAGCGTGCGGAGCGCACCCCCGGGGCGCCGAGCAGCTCGTCGACCTCGAGACCCGAATCGTCCGCCAGGCAGGCCAGGCCGCTCACCAGGGCACCCGAATGGGCCTTGAGGATCGCGTTGGCGGCGAAGGTCACCCCGGTCTCTTCGACCTCCGGCAGGCCGCCCACGTCGCTCGGGGTCAGCAGCTCCAGCGCGCCGTCGAGGGCCACGGCCAGGATGGCGCGCAGCTCCGCCAGCTTATTCGGGTTGCCGGAGGCGAGCAGCAGCCGCGCCGAGCTCATGGTTGCGCTCCCGCCGCGGGTTCGACCTGCCCGAGGGCTGCCTGCTGGGCAGCGAACAGCTTGGCCAGGGCGGCTTGGCCGGTGGCCAACAGGCCTTGCAGCTGGCTGGCCTCGAAAGGCTCGCCCTCGGCGGCGCCCTGGACCTCGATGAACCTGCCGCCCGCGGTCATCACCAGATTCATGTCGACCTGGGCGCGGCTGTCCTCGGCGTAGTCGAGGTCGGCCACCACCTGGCCGTCGACCACGCCCACCGATAGGGCCGCCACCTGGTCGGAGAGCGGCCAGGCCCGCAGGCGGCGCTTCTTGTCCAGGTCGCTGCACAGGTCGCACAGCGCCACCCAGGCGCCGCTGATCGCCGCGGTGCGGGTGCCGCCATCGGCCTGCAGCACGTCGCAATCGACCCAGATCGTGCGCTCGCCGAGCAGCTCGGCGCGGAAGATCGAGCGCAGCGCGCGGCCGATCAGGCGCTGGATTTCGACGCTGCGGCCATCGGGGCGGTCGGCGCGCTCGCGGGCCCGCCGGCCGAGGGTCGCCGAGGGCAGCATGCCGTACTCCGCGGTCAGCCAGCCGCGGCCCTTGCCCTGCAGGAACGGGGGCACCCCGTCGACGACCTGGGCCGTGCAGAGCACGCGGGTCTCGCCGAAATGGGTCAACACCGAGCCAGGGGCGTGGCGGGTGAAGTGGCGTTCGAAGCGGATCGGCCGCGGATCGGCCAGCCCGCGGGCGTAGGAGCGCTGCATGGAATCGTCCCGGCCCGGTCGCGGGGCCGAAGAGTATAGACCAGGGGCCCGCCGGCTCCCCGCTCGATCCGGTTCCCGGCGCGCTGTGGTCCGGCGCTCTCCTGGCCCCGAGCCGATCGCTGGCCGCTCTGGCTCCGCGGGTCGGCGCCGGGATGGCGGGCGGAGATGCGAGGCTCCGACCCGCTCCAGCTCCCTCCGCCGCTCCGCCTGGAGTCCCCGGTTTTGCCGCGCGGATCGAACCCCTGCGCCCGCCGATTCCAAGGCCAGTGCCCGGGCCGCTCTCGCAGCTCGGAGGGAGACCGCAGTCGGCGTGGCGAGGGCCGTCGGCCGATCAGAGGGCCAATCCGACGGCGGCCAGCTCGCACTCGCGGGACTCTTCGGCCGGCATGTCCAGGGCCAGGCGGGTCTCGAGCAGGGGCTTGCCCAGGCTGTCCAGGAAGTACGCCACCGGCAGCACCAGCTCGAACCCATCGCCCAGGGGCACCGCGCGGCAGACCTCGCCGATGCGCTCCGGGGTGCGCCCCACGAGTTGGGCCCGTCCAGCCTGTTTGAGGGCCAATGCGAGGGCCGTGGCCGTCGGGCCGCTGCCCCCGTCGAGCAGCAGGATCAGCTCCAGCCGGGGCCGGGCCAGGCGATTGACCGGCAGGCTGCCCGGATCGAGCCGCAGGCGGGCGGGCCAGCCCCCGGGGGGCAGCTCGAACAGGCTTTCCGCGGCCCGGCTGGCCACCGGTTCGTCGCGCTCCCGACCGCCTCGGAAGTAGCCTTGGCTGGCCAGGACGCCGAGGCTCTCCGCGGGCAAACCGAGCCAGGCCAAGAGCCGCGCCAGCTGCAGGTCGGCAGCGCCGCTGCCGCGCAGGTCGAGCACGGCGCCGCGGGCTTCGAGGGGCCAAGCCTCGATTGTCGCGTCGATGCGGGCGCTGCGGGACAGCGCCGCGGGGCTGGCCCACAGCCAGTCCGCCGGCAGCGAGCGCGGCGCCCCCTGCTCGGCCGGCGCGGGCGGAGCGGCCAGGGCCCGGGTCAGCCGCAGCGCCGGCGCGGCCAGCTCCTGACGCGCGCGCTCGAAGCACAGCCAGACCTCCACGTCGTCCTGGCAGGTGGCGAAACCGCGCTGCAGGTCGTCGATGAAGATGCGCCACGGGTTGAGCTCGAGCCGGCGCACCTCGACCCAGGCGCCGCGGGCGGCCGATTCGATGCGCCGCGCCAGCTCGGGGTAGCTGTGCGGCTCGGCGATCGCCTCGGGATGCGCCACCAAGCGTCCGACCGCCGGGCCTTCGGCGACGGCCAGCTGTCCGCTCAGGCCGCGGGGGTCGATCTGCCCCGTGAACTCGGCCTCCAGGAAACCCGACGAGAAGCGCCCGAGCAGGCTGTCCGCGCTGTCCCCGCTGAAGGGCGTGCCCAGCCGCGCCCCCAGATCCCAGGGGGCGCTGGGCGGCACCTGGCTCGGACCGCCGCGCGGCGGCGGCGCGAAGGGCCGCGGCACCAGGGTCAGATCCTGGCCGGTCAGCCGCGCTCTGGCCCGGCTGCGCAGCACCCCGGCCGCGGCCAGCTCGAGCTCCACCGCGAAGCGCTCCCCGCCGTAGACACTCTGCAGGGTCGGCGGGGGCGGACCGCTTTCGGTCGGAGTCGCACAGCCGCCCGCCAGCAGCGCCAGCGCCGCCCAAATCCCCCCGGTGGCGCGCAGGCTTGCATCTGGCCATAAAGCCGAAAAACCGGTCCGCATCGCCAGCAGGATGCCAGGGTGCTAGTTGGATTCCTAGCTGGCGTCCGCCGCACCGGGGAAAGCGGGGGGGCCCTGAACGCCCCCCCCCGGCGGCCGGCCCAGGGCGAGCTTTCGCGGATCGGGTCGGGGTTTCCAGGGGACCGTGGGCAGCCCTGGAACCGAGCGCGGAGCCCAGTTCCAAAACCTCCCCGCAAGCCGGTCCCAAAAGGCCAGCGGCCCGGCGCGCCGGGGGCTGGCGATCGAACGGCCGTCCCTGCAGCGCCGCTCCGTTCAAGGCGCAGGAGCAGCCGATCCGCCGGCGGGCCGAAGCGGGACCATGGGGGCTTCGCTCGGTCTCCCAAAACGGCCCGGCGAATGCCCCGCGGCCGCCCCGCGACGGCGCTGGGGACGCGGGGCTGCGCCCGGGGGCGACCTCAAGCCGGGCCTTGCCTGTCCGCGGGCATCCGGCCGACCCGCTGCGCTCGGGGGCCGGGCATGGGTGCATTCTCCGGCCGCCGAAGCCGCTGGCTACCCGGCCGGAGGGTCGGCCGGAATCGAGCGCTGTGTGCCGCCCGGATCCTGCCCGGCCGCCAACGAGCCGATGTGCGCCAGGGGGATCCGCTCGCGCCCCGCGGGGCCCTCGAGTTCGGCGTGCTCGAGGTCCAAGGCGATCAGCCGCCCCACGTGCCGCCGCGGGCCGCGCTCGATCGCCACCTGCAGACCGAGCAACCCCAATTCCCGCGCGAAGCGAGCCGCCAAGCGCGCCGGGGCGCCGCTGGCCTCGGCCCCGAGGGCCTCCGCGAGCAGCCCAGCCAAGCCGTCCAGCAGCCGTGCTTCGACCTCCGCCAGGGGCGTGCGCACCCCGCACTTCGAGAGGCTGGTGACCGGGCGCTCGGCCAGCAGCTCCGCAGGAAAGTCTTGTTGCGCCACGTTGACGCCGATGCCGAGCACGAAGCTCGGGGCGCCGGGATCGAATCCGCGGCTTTCGACCAGCACCCCGGAGAGCTTTGCGCCGCCCACCAGGACGTCGTTGGGCCACTTGAGCGCCGCCTGCGCCAGGCCGAGCCCCCGCGCCAGGTCGAGCACCGCTAGCCCCCCGGCCATGGTCAAGCACAGGGGCAGCGCCGCGCTCGCGGGCCGCTCCGGCTTCAGCACCACGGACAGATACAGACCCTCGCCCGCGGCGCTATGCCAGCGCCGCCCCAGGCGCCCGCGGCCGCTGGTCTGTTCGAGGGCCAGGTGCACGTCGCCGTGCTGCGCGTCGCCGTTTTCGAGGGCCGCCAGAGCGCGTTGGTTGGTCGAATCGCAGCGTTCGTGGCGGATCGGGCGGAATCGCATGGTCGGACGGGCCTTCAGCCCGCCAGAGGCTAGCAGCCCCGAGACGAGGCGGGCGGCGCGTCCCGCCCGAGCGCGGACGGCTCGATCGCGATGCCCCCGGCGGTCGCGAACCGCTCGAACGACTGGGCCGGTCGGCGTAGCCAGAGCCGCGCCTCCCCGGGCATAGCGGCCCGCAAACAGGCAGCGCGGCCGACGGCGCGCTCGAGGCCTGCCCCGCGCAGCCGCTAGAGCGCCTCGGCTACCCCTCCGAGGAGCCCAGCGGGGCCGCGTCGACCCGGCTGCTACCCTTTGCCCATGGCCCGCGCCCCCCGCGCACTCCGCCGGCTGCTCGCCATCGGCCTCGGCATCGCGTCGGCGCTGCTGCTTGCCGAAGTCCTGCTGCGAGCGAGGCATGGCGCCTCGATGCCCGAGCGGTTGCCCTTGATGACCGTCGCCGCCCACCCGACGCGCGGTTACGCCCTGCTGCCCGGCGCCGACCACTTCACCTACCAGCACCCTGTACGCGTCAATTCGCTCGGCTTGCGCGGGCCCGAGCCGCGCTCGCCGCGCGCCGCGTGCCGAGTGCTGCTGCTGGGCGATTCGCTGATCTACGGCCAGGGCGTTTCCGACGCCGAGACCCTGCCCGCGCTGCTCGAGCGCGAGCTCGCCGCCCACGGCGACTTCGAGGTCTCGAACGCCGGGATGCGGGCCTATGCGACCCATCAGGAGCTGGCCTGGCTCGACGAGCTCGGCCCGCTGCTCGAGCCGGACATCGTGGTGCTGTGCTGGTACTGGAACGACCTGCAGGAGCGCGACGTGGTCCGCACCCGCGAGCGGCTCGAGCTCAGCGGACCGATCGCATTCGATCTGTCGGCGCCGGCCCGTGGCTGGGCCCTGTGGGCCTGGCGTTCCAAGCAGCTCCTGCGCAGGAGCACCCTGGCGATGGTCCTCTGGGACGCGCTCAACACCGCCGACCGGCTGGCGCCGGATGCCGAGCAGATCGAGGCCGGTTTCGAGCGCCTCGAGATCTACCTGCGGCGTTTCGCGGAGCGCTGCGCCGAGCTGGGCGCCCAGGCCCGCTTCGCGACCCTGCCCGACGCGATCGGGCTCGAGGGTTCGAAGACCCGCGGCTTGGAGCAGCGCGCCCTGGAGCTGGCCCGCGCCGCGGGCTTGCCGGCCCTCGACCTGCGCCCGGCCCTGGCCGGCTTCGAGCGGCCTCCGACCCTGCCCTTCGATGGCCATTTCGACAGCCGCGGCAATCACGCCCTGGCGCGCCGGATGGCCGATTGGCTGTTGGCCTCGCCGCCTCCGAGCGGCCCGGCGGGCCAGCGGTGACCATCCGAAAGAACCATCTACTCGGGCTGCGCCGAGCCGTCACGCCAGCCCGTCGACATGCCTTTGGGCTGTCATCCGGCGAACGCAGAGGCTGGGATCGCCGCTGGCCAGGCAGGCCCGGTGCTGGGCCCGTTCCTACTTGGCGCTGTCGCCCTCGATCAAGGCAGGGTCGTGTCGTCGCGCTTCTCGAGCAGGTCCTTGAGGCGGCCCATCACGTTCGAATGGATCTGGCAGACCCGGCTCTCGGTCAAGCCGAGCATCTCGCCGATCTCACGCATCGTGTGGCCGTATTGGTAGTACTGTTCGATGATGAAGCGTTCCTTGTAGGACAGTGAGCGTGTGATCAGCAGCATCTGATCGCGGCGGTTGAGCTCGTTGACCGGATCGACCGCGTCGTGGTCCTCGATGATTTCGACCTTTTCGACGGCGCCGTCGTCGTCGTCCCACTTGTCCGACAACGACACGGTCGTGCGTGGCTGGGCCTCGCGCATCTCTTTCGAGAGATCGGTCGGGTCCATCTCGAGCTGGCGCGCCAGCTCGGCGTGGGTGGGCTCACGGCCGTATTCGCCGATCAGCTTCTGCAGGGCCCGTTCGATCCGGGCGGCCTTGAGGCGCACCAGCCGCGGCACCCAGTCCTGGCTGCGCAGCATGTCCAGGATCGAGCCGCGGATGCGGGTCGAGCAATAGGTCTTGAACTTGATCCCGCGCTCCATGTCGAAGCCGCGGATCGCATCCATCAGGCCGAATTGTCCAGCGCTGATCAGGTCGTCCAGCTCGATCGACTTGGGCAGGGTCTGCAGCAGCCGTTCGGCGTGGTAGCGCACCAGCGGATAGTGGCGTTCGATCAGCTCGTTGCGCAGGTCCTGCAGCCGCGTGGACGTCTGCATGGCTTCCCCTGCGGCGACCGCTTGGCCCTTGAGGCGCTGCACCTCGCCTTGGTACTGGTCCCAGAGCTCCTCGACGCTCAACAGGCCCAGCCCTTCGCTCTTTTGCAGCGGCTCGATCGGCGATCCCGGCGGGGCGCGCCGCGGGCGCAGGGTCGGCCCCGCGGCCTGGGCCAGCAGGGTGGCGCGGGCCGAGGGGCTCGGCAGCAGCGCCTCCTCGGGGGCCTCCTCCTCTTCGTCCTCGGCCGCTTCGCCGAGCTCGGCAGCCAGGCGGCGTTCTTCGTCGACCTCGCGCTGGCCCGCTTCCCATGCCGCCTGCTCGCCGTCGAGCTCCTCGGCTTGACGTTCCGAGTCCGGGCCTTTGGGGGGCTTGGCGGCCGGCGGCCCGCGCCGCTCGGCGACCGGGGCGGCGGACTTGGGCGCGCCTGACTTCGGGGCGCCTGAATTGGGGCCGGCGGCGGGGGGCAGAACGCGGTCCTTCGCAGCGGCGGTGGGCTTTTCGAGGGCCATCAGCCGGCCGGTGGCGGGAGCTTTGGCCGGCGCGGCCCCCTTTGGGTTGGGCAGGGCAGCGGGCACCGTGCCCGCACGCTGGCGAGCCCCGCCGACCTGGCCTTTGGCCTGCTTGGGCGCGAGCGCGGGCGGGAGCTCGGAGGACTTGCCCTTGCCGGCGGACGTCGCCCGGCCGCTGCCCTGCGAGCGGGCGCTCGCACGGGCTGCTGAGACGGCAGCCTTGGGGGCCTTGGCCACGGCTCGCGCAGCGGCCGAGTCGGCCTGCTTCGACCTGCCCCCGTTCGACTTGCCGTTCGATGTCGTTGCGGCGCGCCCAGGCGCTTTGCTGGGCTTTGCGCCGGTGGCGAGCTTTTGATCCCTTTGGCGCTTGGTCTCCAGACGGGAGCTTTTGGTCGCCGCCTTCGAGCCGCGGGCGGCGCTCGGCGGGGATCTCTTGGCCTTGGCGCCGGGGTTGGACTGGGGGGCCTTGTTCGCCGCTTTCTTGGCTGCCATCCGTGGCCTCGCTGGGGTGGGGGGGGTCCCCGGGAAAACAGACCCCGGGGAACCGGTGGCGTCGTCACCTTCCGCGGGGCCCGCCAGCATCGGAGACGCGGCCTCCAGGACTTGCCTCCCAATCCGCCGCGGTCCCAGCACAGGGCCGGAACTGGGTCCCAGGCCTCCGGCCGGGGAAGCCGCCGGTCGCCGCACGCTCGAGGCCGCCCGAGGCCGCGGCCGGGGACCGGCGCGGGCGTCGCCGGAGTCGGGCCGCCCACAGGGGGGGGCGCCGTTCCCGGACAGACGGAGGGTGGGCCGACTTGGGCTCCGCCCGAGCCGGGGGCCCCGCCCGTCGAAGGCCTGCGGGCCGGAGCATCGCGCGGGCCGCCGAGCCGTGGGCCGGCGTGCCCGTCGATCTCACCCAAGCGGCCGACCAAAAGCCGCCCTGGGCTCCGCTCGAGATCCGGCCTCGCACCTCGGGCCCAGCCCGACTGCGCCCTGTTCAGACCTTCAGCAGCGCATGCGCCGGCAACCCGCCCAGCTTGGCGCGGCCCGGCAGGAAACCCAGCTCGATCACGAACCCGCAGGCCACGGGCAGGCCGCCGACCTTGCGCACCAGCTGGATCGCAGCCTCCATGGTGCCGCCGGTCGCCAGCAGGTCGTCGATCAAGAGCACGCGCTTGCCCGCGCAGGCGTCCACGTGGATTTCGATCGTGTCCTTGCCGTATTCGAGCTCGTAGCTCTGGGCCGCGGTCTTCCAGGGAAGCTTGCCGGGCTTGCGGATCGGGATGAAACCCTTGCCGAGCTTGAGCGCCAAGGCCGTGCCGAAGATGAAGCCCCGCGATTCGATCCCGCAGACCAGGTCGTAGCTCTTCGGGTCGACCGCCTGCTCGAGGCCTTCGATCGCCAGGGCCAGCCCCTCCGGGCTCTGCAGCAGGGGCGTGATGTCCTTGAACAGGATGCCCGGCTTGGGGAAATCGGGGACGTCGCGGATGAAGCGTTCGAGGCCTTTCACGGGGGGCTGGGGGTCAATGGGTCCGCATTCACCATACCCCGGGCGGAGCAGCCCGGCCGCCGAGGCCACGCAACGGGCGCCCGCGGCCGGGATCCAGCGCGCTCCATGGCGGCGCCGCGCCGGGAGGCGCCGCCGCCCCGCGAGGGCCAAGGGGCTGGCCGGGGGCACCCAGCGCCATGGCGCCCGCCCGCGCGGACCCTCACATTTCTTCGACCGGCTCGATGCCGAGGCAGCGCAGTCCCTGGGCTAGCACCAGCTCGGTGGCCCGGCACAGGGCCAGACGGGCGGAGCGCAGCGGCTCCTCGGCCTTCAGCACCGGACAATCGTGGTAGAAGCGGCTGAACAGGCGCGCGCCGTCATAGAGCCAGCTGGCCAGGTGCGAGGGATCGAGGCTCTTCTCGACCTGGGCCAGGACCTCGCCGTAGCGCAGCAGGTGTGCCAGCAGCTCCCGTTCCGCCGGGGCGCCGAAATCGCTGGACCGCGCCAGCCGCTCGAGCAACTCGGCCCGCTCCGGCCGGCCCGCGCGCCGGAAGATGCCCGCGATGCGCGCCAGGCTGTAGAGCAGGTAAGCGCCGGTCTCGCCCTCGAGGTTGGTCCAGGCCTCGGTGTCGAAGATCACGCGCGTCGTGTTGGTCACGCGCAGCATGCCGTAGCGCAGGCAGGCCACAGCGACCCGCTGGATGGTGGCGTCCCACTGGGCCGGGCTCCAGCCCGAGCGGGCCTCTCGGTCGGCGCCCTCCATGCGCGCGCGGATCGCCTGGGCCAGGGATTGGCGCACCTGATCGAAGGTGATTACGCGGCCCTTGCGGCTGCTCATCTTTCCGTCCGGCAGCATCACCAGCTCGTAGGCCACGTGGCGGCAGTCCTTGGCGCGCTCGTAGCCCATGCGCTGCAGCGTGGCAAACAGCTGCTGGAAGTGGTAGGTCTGCTCCGCGCCGACCACGTACAGCGAGCGCTCGATGCCGAATTCGTCGAATTTGCGTCGCGCCAGCACCAGGTCCCAGGTCAGGTACAGGCTGGTCCCGTCGCTCTTGCGCACCAGGGCCGGCCCGAGCTTGGCCTCGGTCAGATCGCAGATGATCGCTCCCTGGCTCTTCTCGAACACGCCCCGGGCCAGGTATTCGTCGACGATGCGCTGGCCCGGCTCCTCCAGCTCGGATTCGAAGAAGTCCGTGTCGAAGGCGACCCCCAGCCAGCCGTACACCTCGGCGAATTCGGCCAAGCACCAGTCGCGCGTGGTGCGGTACAGCGGCGCCAGCTGCGGATCGCCGGCCTTGATCGCCTCCAGGATCGCCTTGAGCCGCGTGAACAGGTCCTGGATCGCTGCCGCGTTGGCCGTCTTGTCGGTTTCCAGGGCCTCGATGTGGGCGGTCGTGCGCGCGTAGGCCTGGCCCAGCCAGACGCCGCGGTCTTGGCCCGGAGCCCCGGCCAGCGGATCGCCGCCCTCGCGGGTCAGCCACCACAGGCATTTGGCCACGTCGATGCCGAAGTCGCCGTAGTAG
>JBILNK010000052.1:0-24641 GCA_044375105.1 Planctomycetota bacterium | reverse complement strand
CAGCATCCGGGGTCCGCGGCTCAGCGCACCTCGCGTCCGGCCACCCAGACGCGCTGGACCTGCGCCGCCGGAGAGGTCGGGCTCTGGTCCAGGAGCAGCAGGTCGCCGAAGCGCCCGAGCTCGAGCAGGCCGACCTGGTCTTCCAGGCAAAGCAGCTTGGCCGCGTCGCCGGTCAGGGCCCGCAGGGCTCCCATGGGGCTCATGCCCTGAGCCATGGCGTAGGTCGCGATCAGGTGCAGATCGGCGGCCCCCTCCTCGGCGTCGGAGCGGAAGGCGACGGGCAGGCCGGCGGCCTGCAGCGCCGCGTAGAAGTTCCTCGCGGACGGGCTCGTGTCACCGCCGCCCAGCACGATCGCCGGCGAGGGGATCACCCCCCGGATGCGACCGCGCACCTGATCAGCCACCGCGAGCACGCCGCTGGCGCCCACCAGCACGGGCTGAATCCCCGCGGCAGCGCAGGCGTCGACCGCGGCCACGATTTCGGTCGGAGCTTCGACCTCGATCAGCAGGGCCAGCTGACCGCGCATGGCCCGGCGCAGGGCATCGAGGCGCGGATCGCCGCGCGGCTCCTTGGGCTTGCCCTTGGGCGCTTCAGCTTCGGGCTTCTCCTTGGCCTCGCGCACCGGGCGCTTGGCTTCGGGATAGTCGCGGGTTTGACGCTTGGCCTCCAGGCTGACCTCGAGGCCGTTGTAGGACACCTTGGCCCCATAGCTGACCGTCTCCGCCTCGACGGTGAGGTCGTTGAGCTTGCCCTCGAGCTTGAACGGACCGGCGTCGCCCTCGCCTTCGAGGATCAAACTGCCATCGGCCTTGAAGACGCCGCGGATGGCCAGCAGCCGCTCGGACAACAGCCCCGAGCGCAACCAACCCTCGACCGACCTATCGGGGCCCGTGGGCTTGGCTTCTTCCTTGGAAGGCTTCTTGTCCTTCTTCTCGGTCTCCTTGGGCTTTTCGGCCTCCTTGGGCTTCTCGCCGTCCTTGGGCTTTTCGCCGTCCTTGGGCGCCTCGGCCTGCTCGCCTTCAGGCTTGGCTTCGGCGGCCGGTTCGCCCTCCGCGGCGGCGCCCGCCTCCGGCTTTGCGCCTGCGGCAGCCGACGCCTCGCCGGTGCCAGCGATCGCGGCGCCCAGGCGGATCTGCATGCGCACGCTCTGGCCCGGACCCTCTCCGCCGGCCAGCTGAGCGGTCCAGACGCCGGTCACCGGATCGGGGTCGATGTCCTTGCTCTTCTTCTTCTTCTTGTCCTCGCCCTCGGCGGCTTCGCCCTCGGGCTTGGCCTCTGCCTCCGGCTTGGCGTCGGGCTCTTCCTTCGGCTCCGGCGGCAGCTTGAATTCGGGCCGCGGCGCCTCCGGCTTCCAGGCGGCCAGCTTTTGCTCGTACTCGCGCCAAGCCTGGTCGTACTCGGCAGCCTTGGAAAGCAGTTCGCGCACCGCTTTGCCGGCCTCGTAGGGCTCCTCTTCGCCCCACGGGAACCGCAGGGCAGCCAGGGCGTCCACGGTCAGGTCCTGCTGCCGCTCGGCCGCCGGGTGGTAGGCCACCACGGGTGCGCCCGCGGAGGTCGAGCCGCGGAAATTGAGCGCCACGGTGGTGACGCCGGCCCTGGCCACGCGGCGGTCGATCTGATCGCCCGGCTCGAGCACCCGAGACAGGTCGAAGTCCAGTCCGGGGACACGGCGGCTGCCCTCGAGGCCCAGGAATCCGTAGGCATCGATCAGACCCGGCATGGCGGCCGCGCCGCTGACGACGGCGGCTCCCAGGGGCCGCGAGACGCGCTCGCCCACCTCGGCGATCCGGCCGCCCTGCACCAGCACTTCACCGGGGGTCAGGACGCGGCCATCCCCCAGGTGCAGTTCAGCCACCGAGAGCACCAGCGGCGGCGTGCGCGGGTCGTAGCCGCGACGCAGGCTCTCCGCGAGAGCCTCCTCGCCCATCAGCGCGGCCTCGGGGGTCCAGGCGCTGGCGCCATCGACGTAGGTGGCCAGCACCGTCGAGCCCGGGGCCAGCGGGGCTCCGGAAAGCACGACGAAGTCCGCATCGCGGCCGGCCTGCAGGCTGCCGATCCGGTCTGCGCAGCCGAGCAGCTCGGCGGGCACGCGGGTGATGCCCGCCAGTGCCAGCTCGGGGGACAGGCCCCCGCGGGCCGCCGCCATCGCGGAGAAACGCAGATCGCGCAGGCTGGAGCTGGATCCCGGGGTCAGGGCCAATCGAACGCCCGCCGCCGCGAGCCGGCCCGGCACCTCGAGGCTCGGCCACTCGTCTTCGGGGTCCTTGCCGCGGTCGTTGCCGCCGCGGTTGGGATCGAAGGGCAGCTCGTAGATCACGCCGACGCCCAGGGCGGCCAAGCGCTTGGAATGGGCCGCCGCGAAATGGGCACCATCGATCACCAGCGACAGGCCGCGCGCCTGGGCGAAGTCGAGCAGGGCCCCGATCTCATAGGCCTCCACGGCCCCCAAGCGCCAGGGGACCTTGGCCGAGACCAGCGGGGTCAGCTCGCGCACCGTGCGCGGGCCGTAGCCCGGCAGCTCTTCGCCGCGCTGGACCGCGTCCAGCAGCTGGCCGAGCGCCAGCAGCGCGCCGACGGCGGAACGGGGCAGCTGTTCTTCGGGACGCCCCAGGCCGACGTCCGCGGTCGCCGGCACCGGCGGCTCCCAGTAGCCGGGCGTGTTGCGCGCCTCGGCGGAGATCGCCCCATGGATCGCGGCGGGCGACTTGACGACGCGCCCGTCGGGTTGTTCGCCGGCCAGCTTGACGACCGCACCTTGACCGGCGATCAAGCGCCCGCGCGCCGGGGTGATGTAGGCGCTGGTGACCCCGGCGGAGAGGGCCCCCATGTAGGGTCGGAACCCATCGAACGCCTCCAGGGCGCTGAGCCCAGGGGCCGCCGTGCGCGGCGAAGGCGCGCCCTCGGCCAGCCGGCTATCGGCCGCCACGAAGCCGGGCACGATCTCGGCGCCGGCGCCGAAATCGATCAGCACGGCCCCCGCGGGCAGGTCCAGGTCCTTGCCGCCCACGGCTAGCACCCGACCTGCTTGGACGAGCAAGGTGCCGTTTTCGATCACGCCAGCCGGACCGAGGGTGTGGATCTTGCCCGCACGGATCGCATGGACCGGCGCGCCCGTCTGCGGAGCCGCGTTGGCCTGGGAAGCCGACGTCGAGGAGACGGCCAAGCTCAGGCTGAGGGCGATCAGAAATTGCATGGGAGACAGCGTTGCGGGGGCGTGTGGGGCAGCCCGGTCTGCAGAAGACCGAGCATCGGACGCGTGGTTTCTTGGAATCTCTCGGATGCGAGCGGGAGGTCGCGGGCTGCGCCGACCGCAGCGTCGATCAGGGCGGAGGCGAGGTTCCGTCGGCGAGCGGAGCGGGTTCGGTGGCGGCCTCGGCCGACCCACGGACCTGGCCAGGCGGCGGCGTGCCGGCGGCGAGTCTCCGGCACACCGACCCGGACCGGTCAGCGCGAAGCCGGCGCCGGAGGGTTGGAGGTGGCCTCGACTTCGCCGGCTCCGATGGGGGTGATGCCATCGATGACGTACTTGTTGCGCGTGTCCTTCGAGCGGTCGTAGACATGCACCCCTTCGATGACCACGTGGTCCACCCAGGTGGCCGCATCGAGGGGATCCCCGGTCAGCAGGACCAGATTGCCGAGCTTGCCCTTCTCGAGGGTCCCCAGGTCCTTCTCGAGCCCCAGGATCTCGGCCGCCGCCGGACCGACCGCGGCGAAGGCTTGAGCCGGCTCGAGGCCGAGCGCGATCGCGCGGGCCGCCTGGAACCACAGGGACGCGTTGGTGGTGTTGGCGGAAGAGATCGCGAAGCGCACGCCCGCGTCGCGATAGTGCTTGGGCAGCAGGATCTCGGTCTCGTCGCCCGTGACCGGATCGCGCTCGATGTGCGTCAGGCCGCCTTGCAGGACCGCCGGCACCTTAGCGGCGGCGATGGCCGCGGCCGCCTTGTAGCAGGGACCCGCGAGCACCAGCACCGTGCGGTCTAGGAAACCGTTCTGGCGGGCCACGTCGAGGGCCAGCAGCACGTCGCTCGGCTGGGTGCAGTGCACGAAGGCCTTGTAGCGGCCCTCGATCAAATGCAGCAGGGGCTCCTGCTTCTCGTCGATCGCGCCGCGGGGGATCAGCTCGAGGCCTTCGACCTTCCAAGCGCTGCCGCCCATGGCGCGGCCCTTGGCGGCTTCGCCCTCGAGCTCGCGCCCCTGGTAGAGAGCCTCCCGCTTGGCCAGGTCGCCGCCGGCCTTGGCGTCGGCCACGATCCCCTCCAGATAGCGGCGCAGGTCGTCGAAGGAATCGCGCAGCACCTGAGCCTGGGTCGCGCGCGACTTGCCAGCCTTCGGATTGGCCGACAGCACCAGCCCGTATAGCGGGCGAACGGTCATGTCTTCGATCGTCATGCCGACCGGCTTGATCACCCGACCGCGGGCCCCGATCACGCAATTGGCGCCCTGCTGCACGTTGAGCGTGGTGACGCCCCAGCGCAGATAGTCCTCGTAGTCGACGTTGACCGGATCGATCGAATCGCGGACGTCGAGGAACGGCGCCACATCGATGTTCTCGTTGGGCCGGTCCATGCCACGGCTCGTGTAGGCCTCGACGAAACCGGGCAGGACCCAATGGTCCTTGCCCCCGACGACCGGCGCGTCCCAGGGCACCTCCACCTCGCCATGCTTGCCGATGGCCACGATGCGCCCATCCTCGATCACGACCACACCGTCCTCGATCATCTCGCCGGGCTTGGGGATCAGGTGGCCGGCGCGGACGACGAGCTTGTCAGCCGAGAAGGCCAGGGCCGGGGCAGCCAACAGGGCCGCGGTGCAGAAGCCCGCCGCCAGCGAGGCCGCGCGGCGGAGGGGGGCGCTAGAGCTTCGATCGAACATGTCCGGTTGGGGAAGGGTGTGCGTCTTCGTTCGGAGCGCAGCGCGGGGGCGACGCGCGCCACGGAGCGGGAGATGGATGGTGTTCGGGTGCCTCGGCGGGTTGCCGGGGAAAACGTGGATCAGCGCGGGTCCTTGACGAGTTCGCCGGAGAGCAGCACGCCCACGACAGCGGAGGAGAACCGGGTCGGGTCGCCGTTCCACAGGCACAGGTCTGCGTCCTTGCCGACCTGGATCGAGCCCACGCGGTCCTCGATGCCGAGCAGCTTGGCCGGCACCAAGGTCGCCGCGGCCAGGGCCTTGTCGGCCGCCAGGCCGCCGCGCACGGCGAAGGCCGGCTGCAGCGCCAGACGCGCGTCGGGGTCCGCATTGCCACGGCCGGAGAGCGCGAAGGGCACGCCCAGTTCGTCCAGCAGCTTGGGGGTGTTCCAGGCCATGAAGCCCCGGTCGACGGCGGTGGTGCCGTTCCAGGCGAAGGGCGGCAGGACCACCGCCGCGCCCGTGCGCTGCAGGATCTCGGGTTCCTTCCAGACCTCGGCTGCCTGGGACACGATCAGGCGCGGCAAGCCAAACTCCTCCTTGAGGTACAGGGCCGTGCGGATGTCCTGGGTGGCCGAGGCTTGCAGCATCAGCGCCAGATCCCCGCGCAGCACCGCCTGCAGCTCGCTGGAGCCGGGGTGTTCGCGCTTGTCTTCCAAGGCATACAGCGCGTCATAGAAGGCCTTGCGCGCCTCCCACTCGACCCCCATGCGGGTGGTCGGGCGGCGGTTGAAGAGCCCCTGGGGCCGGCCGAAGGCGGGCGAGTTGAAGCGCGAGGGGGCCGAGCCGAAGGCCCCCGTGAGCACCGCATCGGCCTTGACCAGGCGCGCCGCCAGAAGCTCGGGCCCGCCCGTCTTGAGCGCCGCCGCCAGCCCGCCGATCACGTTGTTGTCCGGGGCGCTGAGCAGCACGGTGGTCACGCCGCTGCCGAGTTCGCGCCCGAAACGGGTGCTGTAGAGGTTGAGCGCGTCGGTCAGGTGCATCTCCGGGGTCACCTCGCGGTCCTCTTCGACCGCGCTGATGCCCAGCGAGATGTCCGGCGACAGGTCGATCAGGCCCGGCGTGATCGTGTGCACCGCCAGGTCGCCGCCCTTGCCGCCCGGCACGATCGCCGCGATGCGGCCGTTTTCGACCCGCACCAACCCGCCTTCGATCACCTGACCGGAAACGGTGTGGATGCGCTCGGCCCGGATGGTCCAGCTGCGGCGCGGCTCCTGGGCGTCCTTCTCGGCGCCCTGGGCGCTGAGGCTGCCGGTCAGGAGCAACGCGGCCAGGGCAGCGCCGAGCAGCGATTGGAGCTTGTGGGGGGTCATGTGGAGAGGAAGGTGCGGCCGTCGCGGGGTCGGGCAGCGGAGCGTGGGCGGTTGGGCGCAGGGGCGCAGGGGCGGGCTCTGGTCCCGAGGTCAGCGGGCGTGGGGCTTGGTGGGCGGCACCCCGAGGCGCGGCTGCTTGGGAGCTTGGCTGGGCAACTGCGGCGCGGCGCGATAGACCTCGCGGCCGGCGACGTAGATCCGCTCGGGGCGGCTGGCCAGATCGAGGGGATCCCCGGACCAGAGCACGAGGTCCGCATCGAGGCCCGCGCGCAGAGCCCCGACGCGCGTCTCCGCACCGATCAGCTTGGCAGCTCCGCTCCACAGGGCGCGCTCGAGCGCCTGGCGATCCGCACCCCGGGCCAGAGCCGCCGCCAGGGGCAGGCGGAAAGAGCCCTCGGACCCATAACCGAAGGCGAAGGGCACGCGGCTCTTGGACAGCGCCACCAGGGCGTCCAGGGTGCGCCCGGAGGCACCGAGGCCGAAGGGCGGCAGCACCACGCCGGCGCCGGCGGCCTGCAGGGAATCGATCTGTTCCCCGGCCAGGGTCGCCCCGCGCAGCAGCGGCCGCAGCCCGTGGCGCGTGCTCCAATCGATGGCGCGCTGCACCTCGTGGCGCTCCTCGACGTCGATCGAAAGCAGCAATCGGCCCCCCTTGGCGTCCGCCAAGCGGCCGGTCGGATCGGCGGCGCGCTGATCCAGCGCTTGAACCAGCCCGCTGTAGCTGGTCGGAGCCCGGCCGCGGTTGACCGAGGCGGCCGCCATGGAGACCAGCAGCGCGGGCAGGGGCAGCCTCTGGACCTCGCCGCCGGGTCCGGCCGCCAGCTTGACCGGCGGGATCGTGCCGGCGATCACCTGGACGGGGTTCGTGGCGGGCAGCAGCGTGGTGATCCCGACGCGCAGGGCCTCGGCCACATCCGGGCGGTGGGGATCGAAGCTCGGCAGCAGATCGAGCTGCTCGAGGAACGGGCTGGTGGTTTCGTCCTCGGCCGGATGGCCGAGCTGGCCCCACGCAGCCACGAATCCCGGGGTGACCCAGCCCGCGTATTCCAGCACCTGGACTCCCGCGGGCAGTTCGCCGGCCCCGATCGCCTTCAGCCGGCCGTCCTGAACGAGGATCAGCACGTTGGCGAGGTGCTGACCGTCCCCGGTGGCCGCATGGGCCGCGCGGATCGCAAAGCCGGCGTCGGCCGCGGATTGAGCCGATCCGGCAGGCGCGACGGCGGGGGCGCCGTGGAGCAGGAGAGCCGCGAGGGGCGCGCAGAGCAGGGTCAGCGACATGGTGCGGAGAGGAAGCGGCGGGCGTTGGAGGAAGGGCGGCGGGACGCGCGATGGCTGCGTTCGGAGAGCGCTTGCGCAGGCGGGGCTTGGGGCGGTGCCGGCCGGGCGCCGCCTCGCTCGGCCCCGGCTGGGGCGGTGCTGCGGGCCGGCGGCCGTGACCCGGGCTGCGGGTCCTCGGCATCGCGGCCGCAGGCCCTCGGATCAGGGCAGGGTCACGGGCTGGCCGTTGGCGATCACGGCCTGCACCTGGGTGGCGCTGCCCAGCGGGTCGCCGGAGAGCAGCAAGAGGTCCGCGGACTTGCCGACCTCGACGCTGCCGAGCTCGGTTTCGAGGCCGAGCAGGCGCGCCGGCCGGACCGTCAGGGCGGCCAAGGCGCTGTCGGGGTCGAGACCGAAGGCGACCGCGCGGGCGGCCGCCAAGGGCAGGTCGCGGGAGGCGTAGGGGGAGCCGGGCCCCGAGCCGAACAACAGGTAGACGCCGGCGCGCTCGAGGGCCGCGGCGCGCTCGAGAGGATGGATCCCGAAGCGGCTGCCGGCCTCCTCGTCGCCGGGAGCGAGGATCACCGGCAGCCCGGCCTCGGCCAGCTCGTAGGCGCACAGGTGGGCCTCGGCGGCACCGACCAACACCACCCGCGCGGCCCCCAAACGCGGCAGAGCCGCGAGCAGGGCGCGAATCTCGGGCAGGCGATCCGCCTGGACGAAGGCGGGTTGTTCGCCAGAGGCAATCGCCGCCAGCACCTCGTTGTCGCGGTCGAAGCGCGGGGCCTTGGGCGCCTTGTCTTCCTTGTACTTCTCTTCGGCGAACTCCTTGCCCTTCTCCTTGGCGTCCGCGAGGGCCTTGTCGCGCTTCTTCTTGGCGTTCTTGAATTCCTTCTCCAGCTTGGCCTGCTCCTCGGCGATCTTTTTCTGCCACTCGCCGAACTCGCGCTCGAACTTGACCTGGCTCTCGCGGTACTTGCGCCCGGCTTCGACCGCGGCCACGAAGCGCTCGACCGCCTCGATGCGATCGAAGGCATCTCCCTCGGTCGCGGTGACCCACAATCCCGCGCTGTCATCCAACAGGCGCCGTTCGGGCAGGGTCTCGTCCACCGGCGCGGTGCGCACCGCGACCCCTTGACCGGAGAAGCGGCTCGGCAGAGCGCCTTGCACGCGCACCGCGGTGATGCCGCCGCGCAGGGCCTCCGCGAACAGGTAACCCTGGGCGTAGAGGTCCAAGCCATCGGCCATGCGCGTGGCCGCTCCCGCGGAGCGATCGATCAGCACTGCGGGGTCGAGACCGATCTGGCTCCAGAGATCGAAGAACCCCGCACAAACGACAGGCGCCTCGAGCACCTGCGCGCCTTCGGGGACGACCAGGCTGGTCCCCACCGCGCGGATCTTCCCGCCCCGCACCAGCACCTGGGCCCCTTCGATCACCTGCCCGGGCCGGACCACCAGCCGCCCGGCCCGGATCACGAGCACGCGCTCGGGGGCCGCCTCGGCGGAGGCCGTCGGCGCGGCGGATTCCTGGCCCGCCGCGGACGGCGGGAGCAACGAACTGACGGCCAGTGCGGCGGCGACCCAGGCAAGCTGGGGCGACCGGTCCGCGCGGAGGGCGTGGGTCGGCATGGGCGCTCGGACCGATGAAGCGGCCCGGCGAGGGGGAGAAGAGGGACGGGCCGTTTACGCCGCCGTGGAAGAACATTCCCAGGCGCGCGAAGGACCCGACTGGGCGCAGAGCCTACTGCGGGAGCGGGAACGGCGCCTCCCGCCATTCCTGGAGTCCCCCGGCCCTGGCCGAAGTCCGCCGGGGAGCGCCCAGGGCCGCGAAACCACCCGAGCGCAGGGCCCCGGCGCCGCAGGCTGGCCCGGGCCGGCTGGGTCGGGATCGAACGGCGCGCCACCGCTCGGGCTCCACAGGCCCGGAGTGGCGTCCAATGGGCATCAAAGTGCCACCAAATTGCGTCCAGGGCGGATCCATCGGCCATCGGCGCGCCTCCGTCCCCGTGCCACCCGCGGGTCGCTCCCGCGGACCCGGACAAGGCCGGGGCGCCCTTTACACATCTCGAACAATGGCCAGAGAAATGAAATTAGTTCCCATCCAGAGGCATCTTGAAGTGCACTTGGGAGAGGTAACAGAGTTTTGTGTCGGACCCTACGTTCGGTCCGGGCCGAGCCTGGGGCTCCATCCCCCACTTTGGCCCTGCCTTCCCGCACGATCCACCCGCTGCTGCTGGACCCTCGCTATTGGCGCGAGCGTCTGGAGATCGCCCGGAGAACCCCTCGCCAGCTGCTGCTTTTCCCCCGATCGGAGCTTTCCTGGCCCGGTGGCGACGTGTCCGAGTTCTGGATGCGAGCCCACGATGGGGAGCGCCTGGAGGGGCTCATGGCCCGCTCCCTGTTCCCGGCCCCCAGGCCCCGGCTGCTGGCGGAGGTGATGGAGCCCAGCTGCCCCCCCCCTCCGGCCCTGCCCAGCCCTCAGGGTCACGGGGAGATCGATGGCCGGGAGCTGCGCCTCTACCTGCGGGTTTCGGGACCGCGCGAGCCCCGCGAGGAGTCACGGTCTCCGCGCTCGGCGCTCGAGGGGCTGGAGGGGCGGTTCGACTGGGACCGGATCCGGGATGGACAGGCGCACCTGATCCTGGCGCGGCGGCGAACCAGGAAGCTCGAAGACCGGGTTCTCGATCTGGTGCGGGCGGTAGAGGCCGCCCGCAAGCTCGCGGATTTGGCGAGCCTGCGCGTGGAACTGGGTCCGGACGGCGAAGAGCGGGACGAGCTGCAGATCGCCCGGCAGCTGTTCGAGCAGGGCTGGGCCTGACCGCCCGAGGACGGCAGGTCCAGGCCACCCTCCGGCGGTAACCGAGGCCAAGATCGGCGTTGCGCGCCTATCTTTCCCAGCCCCGGGCCTCGGCCTCGGCCTGTGACGCTCCGGTCCGGGCGCGCGCTAGGGCCAGCGGCGACCTAAGCTCTGGTGCCCATGCAGGTCCCCGAGTCCGAGCTGCCCGCCATCGTCCGCCGGGTCGTGGGCCGGCTGCTTTCCGGCGGTGCTTCCGCAACACCCCGGCTGCCGGGCGTCTTCGTGGAGCGCGGGGATCTGCGCCCAGGCGCGCAGACCCCAGAACCTGAAGGACAGCCCAGCCCCGCCGGTGCAGCGCCCCTCGGCCGGCCGGGCCTGGTGATCGCCGTCGGCAGCGACCACGGCGGCTACGAGGCCAAGCAGCGCGTGCTGACCTGGCTGCGCGAGTCCGGACACCGACCGCTCGACCTCGGCACCCACGACCAGCGCCCCTGCGACTATCCGGACTTTGCCCTGGCCGTGGCCCTGGCGGTGCAGGAGGGGCGCGCCCGTTTCGGCGTCTGCCTGGACGGAGCCGGCATCGGTTCGGCCATGGCCGCCAACAAGGTGCCGGGCATCCGCGCCGCCAACGGCACCAGCGCGGCGCACGCGCGCAACGCTCGCGAGCACAACTACGCCAACGTGCTGACCCTTGGCGCACGTTTGCTGGAGCCGGGCGAGCTGCGCGAGATCCTGCTGGCCTTCCTGAACACGCCGGAGGGCGAAGCGCGCCACGGCGCGCGCGTGGCCAAGATCGATGCGATCGAGCGCCGCTTCGCACGGCCCGCCGAGACCGCCGGACTGACCTCCCCCCGAGCCCCCTGAGCGGCGCCCCGCTGACCATGGCCGCAAACTCGATCTCCCCCGCCGACCTGGAACGCTTGCTGCTCGAGATCGGACGCCAGATCCTCGAGCACGGCGTCCTGCCGGGCCCCGGCGAGGCCTGGGCCTGCAGCGACCTGTCGCTGCGCTTGTGCCCCGACGCCGTCGGCCGCGTGATCGAAGCGGGGGCCTGCCGCCTGGGCATGGCGCCCGCTCAATCGAGCGACCACCGCAGCCTGGCCGGCTACATCGACCACACCTTGCTCAAGCCCGACGCGACCCTCGCTCAAGTCGATCGCTTGTGCCGCGAAGCTGCCGAACACCGCTTCGCCAGCGTGTGCGTCAACGGCCTGCACGTGCGGCGCTGCGCGCGCCTGCTGGAGGGCAGCGGCGTGGCGGTTTGCACCGTCGTGGGGTTCCCCTTGGGGGCCATGGCGCCCGAGGTAAAGGCCTATGAAGCGCGCCGCGCCATCGAGGACGGGGCTTGCGAAGTCGACATGGTGCTCTCGATCGGAGCCCTCAAGTCGGGTGAGGACCGTTTCGCCGAAGAGGACATTCGCACGGTGGCGGAGGTCTGCCATCCGCTGGGCGCCAAGCTCAAGGTGATCCTAGAGACCTGCTTGCTGAGCGATGACGAGAAGGTGCGCGCCTGCCTGGCCGCCAAGGCGGCCGGAGCCGATTTCGTCAAGACCTCCACGGGCTTCTCGACCGGTGGCGCGACCCCTGCGGACGTGGCCCTGATGCGGCGCACCGTCGGTCCGGTGATGGGCGTCAAGGCCAGCGGCGGCGTGCGCGACAGCCAAGGCGCGGCCGCCCTGATCGCCGCTGGCGCGACCCGCCTGGGAGCCTCAGCGTCCGTCGCGATCGTCAAGGGCCAGAGCGGCAGCGGCAGCTATTGAGGAAGGGCCGGTTCGAGCCGACCCTGCAGCAGAGGTCCGGCGACCTGCCCCGCGCCGATCGCCGGGGAGCGGCGCGCGACGCGGCGCGCGCGGCCTCACCAGGCCAGCTGCACGGTCAAGCCGAACACCAGCCCCGCTTCGGCCCCCAGGCGCTCGACCTCTTCGTCCTGTGCATCGAAGAACTCGAGCCGGCGCCAAGGGGTGAATCCGGCGAACAAGCGCGCGTTGTTGCTGCTGAGCCAGCCCACGTCGAGACCCGGATTCCAATCGAGGCCCACGCTGAGCAGCAGCTCGCGATCCTCGAAGATGCCGCCGGGCAGGGGCCCCACGTCGTCCAGCCGGTAGTCGCGGGCACGGAACAGAGCCCGCGTGAAGACCCGCGTTTCGGCTGAGAGCTCGCGGGTCAGTTCGAGACCGGGGCCCACGGTGCGCAAGCGCGTGCGAGGATCGATGCGCCAGTCCACGCCGATCACCGGCACGATCAAGAGCTCGCCGTTCAGTTCGGTCTGCACCAAAGCGCCGAGGTTCCAGGCCAGATTCCGGTTGGCCGGAATGCTAAGCGCACCGATCATGGAATAGACCAGCGAGTCGCCGATCTCGGTGTCCTCTTCCATGCCGGAGGCAAGGCTGAGGCGCGCGAAGTAGCCCCACTCGTCGCGTGGCAGATCGATGCGCGAGACTCCGATTTCGTTGCGGAACAGCGCCTCGACGGGCTCGTTCGAGCCGGGCACGACCGCGCCGGCATCGCGGAAAGAATAGGTCGAGAATTCGTAGCCGTAATCGACCCGCCACAGCCGCCCCGGGCCCTCCGCCTTGGTGGCGCTGACTCCGAATCCCAGCCGCCGCGTGTCCAGGCGGCCGCTGATGCCATCCAAGCCGGCCTTGGTGTATTGCTGGCCGTTGATCTCCCCGCCCCAGCGCCAACCGGCCGAACGATCGGGCGGCAGCGCCCCGAGCGGCTCGGGGAGGCGTCGCTCGAGGTTTTCCCGCGCCTTCTGGTCGGTGGCCTGTTTTTCGGCCGGGTCCCGGTCCGCGCGGAGTTCACCCAGCAGGGTCTCCAGGGCCTGCGGGTCCTTGGGCTGGTCCTTGGGGTCGCCGAGCGGCTTGATCTGCCCGGCGGCGTCCTGCGCCCACGCCGCGCCGGGCCAACCCAGCAGCAGCAAGGGCAGCGGCGCGCACAACTGCAAGACGACGGGGCTACGGCCCATGGAACGCCCAAGGTAAGGGCGAACGGGGTCGGAGGCGAGGGTCGGGGCAGCCCTACCCGCCGGCTGGGATCGCCGCGCTTCGCAAGCGGGGCCGAACGAGGGCCCGATGGCGCTCCGCAACGAGCGCATCACGGGTGGCCAGCCGCTATCGACCGGCGCCCGGGTCGGGGCGCTGCCGGCGGCGAACGGGCACCGGCCGGCCACGGGCCGGGAGCGGCCTTCAGCCGAGCCCAGCGAGGACCGGGACGGCAGCCTCGAGCAGCCGCGCGAAGCGTTCGGCCGTGCGCTTGCCGACCTCGACCACCTCGGCGTGGGAGAGCGCCTCGTTGGAGAGGCCCGCGGCCTTGTTGGTGATGCAGGACAGCCCCACCACCCGCTGCCCCTCTCCGAATCCGACCTGGGCCTCGAGGGCCGTGCTCATGCCGACGGCCGAGCCTCCCAGGGCAGCCCAAGAGCGCACCTCCGCGGGGGTCTCGTAGGCAGGACCCCGCAGGGCCACGTAAACCCCTTGGGCCAGGGGCTCTCCCAGGGCAGCCGCCAATTCGAGCACGCGCTCGGCCGCCAGCGGATCGTAGGGGCAGCCCCGGCCGCACTCCGCGGGAAACAGGGCCGCCTCGCCCTGCGCTGCGATCTGGTCGCGGATCAGCATCAAGGTGCCCGGCTCGAAAGTGCGATCGAGCCCGCCCGCGGCGTTGGTCAGGACCAGGCAGCGCACCCCCAGGCGCGCGCCGGCGCGCACCGCGGCGGTCACGTCGAAGGGCCCGAAACCTTCGTACAGGTGCACGCGGCCCTGGTTGCAAAGCACCGGCACGCCGGCCAGGCGTCCGAAGACAAATCGACCGGCGTGTCCCGGGACGCTGGACCGCGGCAGATCGGGCAGCTCGTCGTAGGGCACGACGAGCTGCGCTTCGAGGCGCTCCGCAAAGGCCCCCAGGCCCGAGCCGAGCACGAGCTGCAGGCACGGCTTTTCGACGCCGCGCGCCGCCAGGGACGCGGCGATGCGTTCGGCACGCTCACGCTGTTCGCGCTCCAGCGACCCAGCCGGGCGCAGCGGATCGGCGCTGCGACGGTTCATACGAAGATCCCCGCCACCGCGGCGGTCATCCAGGATGCCAAGGCTCCTCCCGCCATGGCGCGCAGCCCCAGGCGGGCCAGTTCGGCCCGCCGCGCGGGCACCAGCGCTCCGATGCCGCCGATCTGGATGCCGATGGAAGCGAAATTGGCGAATCCGCACAGGGCGTAGGCCGCCAGGATCTCGGAGCGCGGATCCAGGAAGCGCGCAGCGCCCGGCGCAGCGGCCTGCAGGTCGTGGAGCTGCGAAAAAGCCACGAATTCATTGACCGATACCTTGGTGCCCAGCAAGGCGCCGAACAGCTGGCAGTCGTGCCAGCCCTGAACTCCGATCAGCCAGGCCAACGGAGCGAAGAGCCAGCCGAACAGGCGTGCCAGCGACAGCTCCACGGTGATCCAGGAGTTTCCGCTCAGCGCGCCCAGCAGGCCGTCGACCAGCGCCACGAGGCCCATGAAGGCGATCAGCATGGCGATCACGTTGAGCCACAGCGCCAGCCCCTCGGTCGTGCCCTGGGCCGCGGCCTCGATCAGATTGCCGGCGCGCCGTTCGATACGCAGCTCCACGCGGCCGGCGGTCGTCGAGCTCTCCCGCTCTGGCAACATCAACTTGGCCATCAGCAACGCTGCCGGCGCGCTCAGCACCGAAGCGGTCAGCAGGTGCGGCCCGACCTCTGGCCCGAGCAGCCCCATGTAGACCGCCAGCACCGAGCCCGCGATCGTCGCGAAGCCGCCGGTCATCAGCGCCATCAGCTCGCTCTGAGTCATGCGTTCGAGGTAGGGGCGCACCACCAGCGGCGCTTCGGTCTGACCGATGAACACATTGGCGGCCATGGCGGTCGCCTCGGCACCCGACACGCCCATCACCAGCGCCATCAGGCGCGCCAGGACCCACACGATCACCTGCATCACGCCCAGGTGGTAGAGTACGGCCATCAGCGCCGAGAAGAACAGGATCGCCGCCAGCCCGGTCCCGGCGAAGGCGAACACGAAGGCGCTCTCCGGCCCGAATACCTCGCCGAGCTTGGCCGGATCCGCCAGGGGCCCGAAGACCAGCTTGGCTCCCGGTTCGGCCATGGCGATCAGACGGCCGACGGCCGCCGCGGCGGCCTCGAACACGCCCCGGCCACCGGCGGTCGAGAGGATCAAGGCCGCCAGGGCGAGCTGCAGGCCGATGCCGCCGATGACCGCCCGCCAGGGGATGCGCCGGCGGTCGCTCGAGAGCAGCCAGGCCAGGAGGCAGAAGCCCAGGATGCCGAGCAGGCCGCGCAGGAGGTTCATGGAGCGGTGGGAGCGGACGGCGAGTGTAGCCCGCTGGCCTGCGGCGCGCCCGGGGCCGCCAGGCGCTCGAGCACCAGGGGCTCGAAGCGGGGCGGGCCATCGGCGATCGGCAGTCCGCGCTCGAGCGCCTCGCGCGCGGCCGCGAGGCCCCGGCCACCCTGGTGGTGGATCTCGAGCAACGCATCCCCGGCGCGCAGCTCCTGGCCCGGCTGCGCCAGCAGACGCAGCCCGACCGCGAAATCGATGCCCTCGCCGGCGCGGCGGCGCCCGCCGCCCAGCTCGAGCGCTGCGCGGCCCAAAAGGCGCAGATCGCCGCAGCCCAGGAAGCCGCTGCGACCGGCCCGCAGCAGCTCCATCGAGCGACTCCTGGGCAGGCGCTCGAGGGCCCCGGGGCGCGCGCCTTGGGCCGCCAAACCGCGCTCGAAGCACTCGCGGGCGCTGCCGTCGTCGAGCGCCCGAGCCCGGCGCGCCGGACCGCCTCCGGGCGCGGCCAGGCCGGTGCTCTCGAGCAGCTCGCCCCCCAGGCGACAGACCAGCTCGCGCAGATCCGCCGGCCCGGCGCCGGAAAGGCATTCGAGGCTCTCCTCGACCTCCAGGGCATGGCCGATCGAGCGCCCCAGGGGCCGCTCCATGTTGGTCAACAGCGCGCTGGCCGAGAGCCCGAAGCCGCGGGCCAAGTCCACCATCGTGGCGGCCAGCTGCCGGCCGCGCTCGACCTCGGGCAGGAAGGCGCCGCTGCCGAATTTGACGTCCAGCACCAACGCGTCGAGACCCTCGGCGAGCTTTTTCGAGAGGATCGAGCTGGCGATCAGCGGGATCGACTCGACCGCAGCGATGCGATCGCGCAGGGCGTACAGGCGCCGATCGGCCGGCACCAGCTGCGCGGTCTGGGCGGCGATGAACCAGCCGGCTTGCGCCAGGCAGCGCGCGTGCTCTCCCGAGCCGAGCTCGGTCTCGAAGCCCTCGATGGCCTCGAGCTTGTCCAGGGTGCCGCCGGTGTGGCCGAGCCCGCGGCCCGAGATCATCGGCACGCGCGCGCCGCAGGCCGCCAGGGCCGGGGCCAGGGGCAGCGAAGCCTTGTCCCCGATGCCCCCGGTCGAGTGTTTGTCCACCAGGGGTCCGCCCTCCCGAGGCCAGCTCAAGCGCTCGCCCGAATCGAGCATGGCCCGCGTCCAGGCGAGCAATTCGCCCCCATCGAGACCGCGCAGGAACACCGCCATGAGCAGCGCGGCCACCTGGTCGTCGGGCAGCTCGCCGGAGGCCGCCCCGGCCAAGAAGCGCTGGATCTCGGGCTCGCCGAGCCGCCGGCCGTCGCGCTTGGCGGCGATCACATCGCGCGGATCGAAGGTCGAGGTCATGGGCTGGCGGGTCTCGCTGGCTCCCGAGGGTCCGCAGGTGGATCCGGCCGGCAGCTGGCCGGGAGGCCGCCTCTGGCAGGCCGAGCCCGCGTCCCAGGTAGGCCTGCGAGCCTAGCGAGGTCTCGGCCGGGACCGAGCCCCAAACCGACGCCCGCGCGGCGCGCTGCACCCGCTTCGAGCCGCCCCAGCCCCGCGCATGGTCCTTCGGAGACTGGGCCAAAGTCCGTGCGCAGCGCCTTTCCTATCCAGACTTTCCAGATTCCGCGGCCGCCGGTTGGCGGCCCAAAGGCCTGCTGAATGGCTGGACCTGCGGCTCGGGCGCAGCCCGGCTCGATTCCTTCTTTCGGGCTGTCAACGCGAAATCTGGCCCCAGAAAGAGCGCCCCGGCCCTGCGGGCGGCAGGCCGAAGAAGTCCTCGACGGTGGCGCCCACGTCGGCGAAGGAGTCGCGGGTGCCGAGGTCGGTGCCCGGACGCACGGCGGCGCCGGCGGCGAGCAGCGGCACGTGCTCACGCGTGTGGTCGGTGGTCTGGACGAAGGTCGGGTCGTTGCCGTGGTCGGCGGTCAACAGCAGCAGATCCCGGGGTCGCAAACGAGCCTCCAGGTCCGGCAGGGCCGCATCGAATTGCTCCAGGGCCCGGCGATAACCGGCCGGATCGCGGCGATGGCCGTAGAGCATGTCGAAATCGACCAAATTGACGAACACCAGGCCGTGTTCGATCTGGCCGGCCAGCTCCACGGTGCGCTGCATGCCGTCCAGGTTGCCCTCGGTGTGGATCGAGCGCGAGATGCCCGAGCCGGCGAAGATGTCCTCGATCTTGCCCACCCCGAGGGTCGGGATGCCGGCGGCCTGCAGCCGCGTCAGGCTGTTGGGCGTGGGCGGCGTGAGCGAGTAGTCCTTGCGGTTGTAGGTGCGCTCGAAGGCCCCCGGTGCGCCGATGAACGGTCGCGCGATCACCCGCCCCACGCCCAGCGGCAGCAACAAGCGCCGCGCGATCTCGCAGCAGCGGTAGAGCCGCTCCAGGCCGAAGTGCTGCTCGTGGGCGGCGATCTGGAAGACGCTGTCGGCCGAGGTGTAGACGATCGGCTTGCCGCTGTGGATGTGTTCGGAGCCGAGCCGGGCGATCACCTCGGTGCCCGAGGCGGGCTTGTTCTCGAGCACGCCGGGCAGGCCGGCGGCGCGCACGAATTCGGCGATGAAGTCCTCGGGGAAGCCCGCGGGAAACGTGGGGAATTCGCGCTCGAGCACGCTGCCCATCAGCTCCCAATGGCCGGTGGAGGTGTCCTTGCCGGGCGAGCGCTCCGCCAGACGGCCGAAGGCCCCATCCGGCCGCTGAGCGCGCGGCAGGGATTCGACGCCGGGCACGTTGCCGAGGCCGAGGGCCAGGAGGCGCGGGATCTTCGGTTGGCCCGCCGCGCGCACCAAATGGTCGAGCGTGTGCGTGCCCTGGTCGCCGAAGCGGCCGGCGTCCGGAAGGGCGCCGACGCCCAGGGAATCCAGGACGATCAGGAAGCAGCGGCGTTGGGCGGCCATGGTCGTTGCTGGGCGAGAGCGCCCAAGCCGGACGCTCAATAGGTCTCGAGGTAGCGCTTGTGGCAGGCCACGCAGGAGCCGTCCATCTGAGCGTAGAAGCGGTGCAGGGCCTCTTTGTCGCCGGCTTCGGCGGCCGCGGCGGCCGCTTCGGCGGAGTCCAGGAGGTGCAAGCGGAAGGCCTCGAAGCGGCCCGGATCCCGCAGGAAATCGGGGCGCCGCGTCCAGCCTGCGAACAGCGGGTCAGCCGCCAGGCTGGCGATCCCGCGGGCCGCTTCGGCCAGCTCGGGCAGGCGCTCCTCGGAGCGCAGCACCGGCTCCATGCCGCGGTGCAGGGCCTGCATCTTGATCATCAGCTCGAGCAGGGCCAGGTCGCGCGGCGGAGCCGGCTCGAGGGCCGCAGGCTGGCCTCCGCAACCCAGGGCGGCGAACGGAGCGGCCCCCGCCAGCAGAAAGCCCACGGCGCGCGCGGCCGCGCAGGCGAAGCGGCCCGCGGACCCGGCTCGGAGGCCGAGCGCGGGCCCCTCGGCCGACCTGGATCCCCGAGCCCCTTTCACCCTTTCTTCTTGATGGCGGAGCGGATCATGGCCTCGATCTGCCGCTGCATCTCATCGGCCCAGTCGTCGCCGAAATCGCGCGCCAGCAGGTCGCGCTCGGAGAATTCCCAACGGCCCGAGCGGGGGTCGAAGTCGAACTGGTAGTCGTGCTCGCTGCCGTCGTCCTCGGTGACCATCACCAGCACGATGTTGTTGGGCTCGTCGAGCTCGAGTCGGAAGTCAGCCACGGGACGCTTCGGGGTTCGGGGTGGGCCTCGGCCGCCGCAGAGCGGCGCAAGGGCGAACAGGATACCCGAAGGCTGCGAGGCGCACTGCTCCGGCCTGGGCTCGGGAGCAACCGTCGCAGACGCCGCGCCGCCCGGCTCGACGGGCCTGGCCGGCAGCTGGCCGAGGCCGGCGCGGCTCGGGTCCCTGGGACCGGAGCGCGACAAGCCGCCGAAAAACCGGTCCTTCGCCCGGGCTCCACTTCGAGGGCCTCGCGAGCCCGCGAGGCCTTGGGCCGGGCCCCGGTCCGGGGCCCCGCGTGCAGCCTTCTTCGGACCAGGTAGGCCTGCCCCGGGCCGCAGCCCGGGGACCTCCAGGGGGCGCCGGGGGGCTCCGGCCCCCAAAGGTTCCGATGGAAGCATCGAGCCCTGGGCACCCGGACAGGGTCCCGGCGCCCCGTGGATCGACCTCCGGGCCCATGAGACCGGATTCAGCCCAGCAGCCCCCGCAGCGGCTGGCCTCAGAGCGCCCAGACCAGGGAAGCCTTGTAGCGGTCGCCGAACAGGTCGACGTTGTCGGTGTGCGGGTGCTCGTAGGCGCCGCGGAGCGCCAGGGAATCGCTGAAACGCCACTCGAGACCAAGGCCGTTGGTGATCACGGCCTCGCCTTCGCCGCCGCCCTGGTTCTGCACGTCGAACCCCGAGAAGGGCAGCGGGGTGTTGTCGCACTCACCGATCACGTAGTAGCCGTTGAATTCGGCCACCGGGCAAAACTGCGAGCTGACCCAATAGTCGGCATGAATGTGCCAGCAGAGGCGATCCGCGTCGCCGGCGATATCCTCGGATCCGATCGGGGTCATGGAGTCGACCACGCGGCAGAGGTGCTGGCGATCGAAACCGCGGTTGTAGGAGCCCCACAGTCGCACTTCGTCTTCGTTCTTCAGGATGCCCTTGTCTGCGATGCCGAGTTCGTACCCGAGGCCTACGAGCGCATGGGTGTCGGTCTCGAAGTCCTGCAGGAAGGCCCACTCGATGCCGGTGGCCACGTCGTTCCAGCCGCCGTCGTCGACCGCGGCGGTATCGAACTCGGTTCAACCATCCTTGTAGGCCACGAATTGGATGCTGTCGGTCAGCGCGGCATGCAACTGGACCGCGTAGACGTTAGCGGTGACGGTCAGCGCGTCGCCAGGGAAGTTGTGGCGCACATACCAGAAGCGCGCGTCGGTGGTCACGAAGCTGACTTCATTGAAATAAGGCGCTGGAATCGGTTGCACGGCCTTGCGCTCGACTGGCAGATAGACGCCCAGCGGGTTGGCTTCGCCGAAGAACACCGTTTCGGCATGTTGAGCACGAACCGCGCCAGCGGCGGGTAGCAGGACCAGGACGAAGAAAGGAAAGGTTCGGCGGATGCTCTGAATGGCGAAGTCTTCTCTTCGAGGGTTGAACCGGGGGGGGCTCGAACGACGTCCAGTGGACCGAATCCCGTTCACAGAATCGTGCGGTGAATCGTCGCGGGGTGCTGGGCCCTTCGAGCGCGCTGCGCAGAGACCGAAAGGGCTGGGCTGGCGCTCCGCGGGCCAATTCGCACCTCCGCGGTGCCAGTGGCGAGCAAGTTTTTTGGGACTCAGGCGGGAATTGCTCTGTGCCCGAAGCGGGCGGAGGCCGTAACCTGCCTAGGGCGGCTCAGGCCGCCTCCCGCACCATGAAGCTGAACCACGTCGTCATCTCCACCGACCTTTCCGAGGCCTCGTGCCAAGCGCTGCAACCGGCGGTCGATCTGGCCCGCACCAGCGGAGCCAAGCTGACCCTGCTGTACGTGCTGGAGGAGGTCTACATCGCGCCCCACGGAGCCCCCTTGGCCCCGCCGGTGACCCCGATCACCTCGGACGAGCGCCAAAAGGCGGCGCAGAAGGCTCTCGAGGGCTGGCGCGCCAAGCTGGGTGTCCAGGCCCACCTCGAAGTCCTGCCGGCGGACGACATCGCCCAGGCGATCAGCCGCTACACGCTCAACAACAAGGCCGACCTCCTGTGCGTGGCCACCCACGGTCGCACGGGCTTCCGGCACCTGGTGCTGGGTTCCGTGGCAGAGTCGATCATCCGGCATTCCAAGGTGCCGGTGATGATCTTCCCGCAGCCGCGCAAGTGATCCGCCGCGGGTCGCCGCGCGACCAGGGCGGCCCGAGGGCCCACGCCGCGCGCCCCTCGCCTGGCCCGCCGCGCGGGCGGTCGGCGCAGCGGGCGCGGCCCGCGTGAGGGCTGCGCTGCGGGCCGCCGGCCGGGCCCCTGCCCGCGAACCACCGGCCTGCGGGCGGGCATAGCCCGGGGCGGCCCGGCGCATCGAACCAGCCGGCCACAGCCTCGGCGGAAGCCCGCGCGATGGGCCCGACCGGGCAGCGCCGCCGGATGCTGGGAGCGCGGTCCAGGGCCTCCGGGAGGAACGCGCGAGGCGGATCGGTGGGGCCCCAGCGCTTCGGCTCGGGCCCTGGCCGGCATCGTTATCCTGTGCGGCCCCCAAACCGCACCGCCCCGATGCAGACCCTCGCGCCCCAAAGCTACGCGGCCCTCTCCGCCCAATTCGCCCACTGGCAGAAGATCGGCGACATGGTCGATCAGTGCATCGACCTGATGCTGAATCTGCGCCAGTCGGGGCATCCGGGCGGCTCGCGCTCGAAGGTCCCGATGCTGGTGGCCAGCACCCTCGGCGCCGGCATGCGCTTCGACATCCGCCATCCCGAGAAGGCCTTCGGCGATCGGTTCGTGCTGGTCGCCGGGCACTGCAACCCGGCGGTGTACGCCCTGCTGGCGGTCTACAACGAAGCGCTGCGACGCCGCCACGCGCAGACCGGCGATCCGCGCTACCTGGTGCCCAAGGCCCACGAGCGCATGCTGACCTGGGAGCACCTGCTCTATCTGCGCCACAACAAGGGCCTGCCCGGCCACGCAGAGATGGAGGGCAACACGCTGTTCTTCAAGTTCAACACCGGGCCTTCGGGCCACGGCGCTCCGGCAGCGCTGGGCGAAGCCATGGCGCTCAAGCACGCCGGAGCCAGCCAGGTGCGCGTCTTCGCCCTGGAAGGCGAGGGTGGCTTCACCGCGGGCGCGCACCACGAGGTGCTCAACTCGGCCTATGGCCTGGGCCTCGACAATCTGATCTACCTGCTCGACTGGAATGACCACGGCATCGACTCCTTCGCCAATTCCGAGGTCGTCTACGGCGGCCCGAAGGAGTGGTTCGAATCCCACGGCTGGCGCGTGGCCGGCGTCGAGGACGGCGAGGACTACGCCCAGCTGACCCGCGCGCTGCTCGAGATCGTGCATGCACAAAAGACCGGCGGTCGGCCGGGCTGTGTGTGGTTCAAGACCCGGAAGGGCCGCGGCTACCACAAGTTCGACGCCGCCAGCCACGGCAAGCCCCACGCGCGCAACAGCGATCTGTTCTGGAAAGGCCGTGAGGAGTTCGCCCAGCGCCACGGCGTCGAATTCGCCGGCCACGGCGACACCAAGGACCCGGGCGAAGCCGGCTGCCGCGAGCAGTCCAAGGCTTGGTTCAAGACCGTGATGAGCCTGTTCGACCGGGATCCGGCGCTGCTCGACTACCTGGCGGACACGCTGGTCGAACAAGGCGAGGCGGTGCCCGCGGACCCCACCGGTGGCCGCATCCGCCGCGGCCGGAACCTGGCCGTGGAGCGCTCCTGGCTGGCCCTGGACAAGCTGCCGGCGGAGCTGTTCGTGGCGCCCGGCACGCAGATCGCGAACAAAGAAGGCTTTGGTCGTTTCGGCGCCTGGGTCAATGGCCTAGCACAGCAGCACATGGGCCGGCCCCTGGTGCTGGCCTGCTCCGCCGACCTGGCCGATTCGACCTCGATCGCGGGCTTCGCCAAGGCCTGGGGCGACTTCAAGGGTTTCGGCTGGTACGAGCGCGACAAGAACCCGACCGGCGCGCTGCTGCCCCAGCAGATCACCGAATTCACCAATTCGGGCCTGGCGGTGGGCCTGGCGGTGACCAACATGGCCGCCGATCCGGAGCAGGAATTCCAGGGCTATTGGGGCGCCTGTTCGACCTACGGATCCTTCAGTTACCTCAAGTACGGGCTGATGCGTCTGTTCAGCCAATTGGCCCAGGATTGCCCGCTCAAGGTCGGCAAGGTCATCTGGGTCGTGGGCCACTCGGGCCCCGAAACGGCCGAGGACAGCCGCACGCACTTCGGCATCTTCTCGCCGGGTGTCACGCAGCTGTTCCCCGACGGGCACGTGATCAATCTGCACCCCTACGAGCACAACGAGGTCGCGCCCCTGCTGGCCGCCGCCCTGGCCACCGATGTGCCGATCGTCGCGCTGCACCTGACGCGCCCCAACGTGGCCGTGCCCGACCGGCAAAAACTCGGGATTCCGAGCCACCTGGACGCCGCCAAGGGCGCCTACATCCTGCACGACCACGACCAGGGTCGCCCCAAGCAGGGCACGGTGATCGTGCAGGGCACCAGCACCACCGAATCCGTGCACGAGCTGCTGCCGCGCCTGCGCGAGCCCGGCGCGCCGAACCTCAAGATCATCGCCGCGACCTCCTTCGAGCTCTTCAGCCGCCAGCCGCAGAGCTATCGCGATCAGGTCCTGCCGCGCTCCGACTGGTGGGACTCGACCGTGATCACCAACGGCGCCCGCCGCCTGATGCACGACTGGCTGCCCCACAAGGTGGCCGAGGAATACGCCCTGAGCTCCGACTGGGACAACCGCTGGCGCACCGGCGGCAACGTGGCCGAACTCAAAGTCGAAGCCCACATCGACCCCGCCTCGATCTGGGCCAACCTGCTGCGCTTCGCCAACGACCGCGACACCCGCCTGGCCCGCTGCCGTCCGGACTGACCGGGCGGCGCTCGCCTCGATCCACACATCGGCGGCGGTCGCGCAGGCACCCGGCGGTCGCATCCGCCGGCCTGCGAGCGGATCGAGAGCGCAGAGTTGTCGTTTTGGCGCAGGCCGAGCCAGAGACGAGAGGAGCAATCGTTACGCCGATGCTCGAAGAGCTCAGAGTAAAGTTTTGGGGCCGATCCGGACCGGCTGGCGAGCTCGTCTCCGATAAAGCGGCTCGGTGCCAAGCCCTCCCCCGCGTGTCCCTGGCCCGCTCCCGCTTCTCTCTGGCTTCGGGGTCCCGCGTGATCCTCGATCAAACCGGGAAGCCTCGCCTGGACGGGCCGCGGGACCGTAGGCGCATGGGGCCGGCCTCGCTGCCTTGCAGACCCACAACGGCGCATGGAGGCCCTTGCGCCACCTGCGCTCAGCGGCGCAGGGCTTCGAGCAGCAGGGGGCCCAGGTCGGCGGCTTTCTTTTGGCCGATGCCTTCGACCTGGAGCAGTTCCTCGGGGGTCTGCGGGCGGCGTTCGCAGAGGGCCAGCAGGGTGC
>JBILNK010000203.1:0-7195 GCA_044375105.1 Planctomycetota bacterium | reverse complement strand
GCCGCCGGCGATCGAGCCGCCCACGCACATCAGCGCGAACATCACCGCCAGGAGCTTGCCCAGGGGCCCGAGGCCGCGCTTGGCCAGGCCGTCCGACAGGTAGTACATGGCGCCGCCCATGACCGTGCCGTCGGGGCGCACGCGGCGGTACTTCTGGCCCAGGCTGCACTCCGTGAACTTGGAGCTCATCCCCAGCAGGCCCGCCAGGATCATCCAGAAGGTCGCCCCGGGGCCGCCGATGCTGACCGCCACGGCCACGCCGGCGATGTTGCCGAGGCCCACGGTGGCGGACAGGGCCGCCGCCAGGGCTTGGAAGTGGGAGACGTCGCCGGTGCCCTGGTGGTTGGGGTCCGTGTAGCGCCCGCGCACCACGTCGATGGCGTGGCGGAAACCGCGCAGGTTGATGAAACCCATGCGCAGGGTGAAGAACACCGCGCCGAACACCAGCCAGGCCACGGCGAACGGCACCTGCAGGCCCCGATCCTTGACCTCTTTGCCATCCGCACCGACCGAAGTCTGGTCGTCGAAGGGCCAGACGTCGGCGAAGATCAGCCCGGCGACATAGCTGTTGACGACCTTCATCTTGTCGTCGATCAGCCCCTGCCAGCCCTGGCCCGGGGCCTCGGTGCCCTCGCCAGCGGTCGCCGGGGCCGGGCTGGCGTCGGGGGCCGGGCCCGTTCCCTGAGCGGCCGGGCCGGCCTCGACCGCGGCCGGCGCGACCTGCGGCCCCGCGGGGCTGGCCTCTGCCGGGTGCGGGGCGGCGAGCAGGGCCAGCGGGAGCGCGAGGGCGAGGCGCAGCGACAGGGATCGGCTCATCGGGGGCGTTCCTGGGGGGTGGGAGGGGCGGGCGGTCGTCCGGCCGCGGGTCGCATGGTGCCAGGCTGGCCGGCTGCCCGCCAGTTCGGGCCCCGGCGAGCCCGCGCGAGGACCTCGCGGCGCGGGGCGCAGCGGGGCGGGGCTATGCTGCGTCGAACCGCTTCGATCCCCCGGTCCGGATGCCAAGAACCATGCGTTTCCTCCCTTGGTTGCCGCTCGCCGCCCTCGGCTGTTGGCTCGGCGCCGCGTGCGCGGGCGCGCAGGTCGAAGCTCCAGAGGCCAGGCCCCAGGGCCTCGATCAAGCGGGCCTCGAGGCCCTGGCCGCCGAGATCGCGCCCCAGGTGGCCGAGCTGCGCGGCCTCGAGTTCCTGCGGCCCGTGGCCGTCAAGGTGGCCGATCGGGAGAGCGTGGCGCGCTACACGCGGGAGCGCATGGACGCCATGGACAGCCCCGCGGAGCGCCTGGCCGCCGAGCGGCTGGCCAAGCTGCTCGGGCTGCTGCCGGCGGATTTCGAGCTCGAATCCTTCTTGGTCGAGTTCCTGAATCGCCAGGCGGGCGGCTTCTACGACCCGGGCCGCGACACGTTTTATCTGCTCGAGGGATTGGATCGCTCCCTAGCCAGCTCGGTGATCGCCCACGAGTTCGTGCACGCCCTCGAGGACCAGCACTACGACCTCGGGGGGCTGCTGGAAGCCCGCCGCGACGACGCGGACCAGGCCGCCGCGGTGCATGCCCTGCTCGAAGGCTCGGCGCTCTCGATCGGCAACCTGTGGATGAGCGCGCACCTTGGCCCGGGCGAGATGATGGCCGTGGCCCGCGCCGCCGCAGAGCAGAGCCAGGGTCTGTTCGAGGCTCCCCTGGCGGTCTGGAAGCCGATGCTGTGCTCCTATTTCCAGGGGCTGGCCTTCCTGCGGCGTCTCGAATCGCCGCAGCAGGCCCTGCTGAGGCCCCTGTCCCTGCCGGACCTCGAGGCGGCCTTCGCGCGCCTGCCGCGCTCGACCGAGCAGGTGCTGCATCCGGACAAGTACTGGCGCGCGGGCGCCGTCGATGCGCCCACCGCGATCGATTATCGAGCGCGGGCCGCCGCTGCCGTGGAGACCTGGGCCGGCACCCCGGCCGAGTTCCGCTGGCTGCTGGAGGACACCCAAGGCGAGGCCGCCATCGCGCTGCTCTTCGATGCCGATGCCAAGCGCAGCCCCAAGGAGCTCGAGCGCCTCCAGAGCCGGCTCACCTTCAGCAATGGGGTCGCCGCGGGCTGGGACGGCGATCGTTTGGTGCTCTTCGAAACCGCGCCGGGCGAGAACTACCTGCACTGGACCAGCGTCTGGGACAGCCCTGCGGAGGCCGAGCAGTTCCGCGCGGCGATCGCGGCGGAGGCCAAGCGCCAGGCGGCCGCCGGGCGCGCCCTGGGAGCGGCGTTGCCCGGCAGCGCCGTGCGGCTCGAGGGCGCCACGGTCACGTTCGAGCTGTGGACCTCGCCGGCGGCGCGGCCCAAGGATCCGGCGCTGCTGTTCGAGCTCGAAATCCGCGCCGATCCCGCGCAACCACAGGCGCCCGCGGCGGATTCAGAGGGGCGTTGACCTTCCGGGATCGCGGCCCGTGGCGGATGCGCGCCGCGGGCTGTGAGCCGCGCAGGAGAAGCCTGCCGCGGGACCGCGCTCGAAGATCGACGGCGCGGCTTTGCAAGCGGTGCCGCGCCCGCCAACGGGTCTGCTGCATGCGGGGCGCGAGAGCGCGGATTCGGGGCGCTTTTCGAGCGCACCCGCCGCGGCACGCGCTGCTCAGCGCAGCCGCGCCCGCTGGCGCGCGGTCAGTTCCTCGCGGAAGCGTTCCAGCCAGGGGCTGGCCGGTTCGGCCGCGATCGCGGCGGCCAGGGGATCCTCGCCCTCGTGGCGCGGCCCTTGGCCGGCCGGCCACCACAGCACGCCGCCCGGCTCGAGCTCCGCACCGCCCAGGGCCGCGGGCCCGGGAGGGTCCGTGAAGCCCACGGGGCGCGGGCCAGCGAGCAGCGCCGCGAAGAGCACGCGCGAGGCGCGGCGCTGGGCCGCCGGGTCGGCGCCGGCCGAGGCCAGCTCCCGCTCGAGGGCCGCCAGCGCCGGGGCCAGGGCCGGCGCGCGGCGCGCCAGCTGCTCCCGATACCAAGGGGCCTCCAGCAGGCTGCGATCGATCAGCAGCAGGTCCGGGCGCTCCCTAAGCGCGATCTGGCGATGCAGCAGCGGGAAGCCGAACAGGTCGGTCGATCCCAGGCGATTCGCGATCAGCACGCTGTCCGCAGGCGCTTCGGCGAAGGCCAGCGCCGCGTACTCCTCGGCCAAACGGGCGCTCGATTGATCGAGCGCCAGTCCGAACAGGCGCGCGCCGGCGCCCTTTAGGGCCTGTCCGCGCCCGGCGATCGGCAGAAGGGCCAGAGGAATCAGCAGCAGGGCCCCGAGCCGCGGCGCGAGGCGGCGCTCGAGCGCCCCCAGGCAGGCCCCGGCCAGGGCCGCGATCAGCACCACGGCCGGCAGGGCCGAGCCGATCAAGCGGGCGCGGGCGTCGTCGTCGGGGGTCGGGTGGGACCAGGCCAGCAGGCACAGCAGCGTCGCGGCGGCGGCCGCCAAAGTCAGGGGCAGCAGCGGGGCCGCGTCGGAGGGCGGCGGGGGCCTGTCGGAGGCGGCCTCTGCTTTCGGCCCCGCGGACGGCGCGGAAGCGGCGGGAGCTGCGAGCGACCGCGCCGGCGCTCGCCGCAGGAATCGGCCGAGGCCCGCGCACAGGGCCCCGAGGGAAATCGTGGTGGGCAACCAAAGGCCGAAGGGCCGCCAGAGCAGCTCGCTCGCCAGGTGCAGGCGCTCGGCGAAGGCCAGTCCTGTGCCCGAGCCGTACTGGCTGCGCAGCAGGTGCGCGCTCCAGCGCGCCAAGCTGTCCGGCTGACCCCAGCACAGGGGCGGATCGCCCTGGGCCAGCACGGGCAGCGCCAGGAACGGGGCCAGGCCCAGGGCCAGGCCGGCCGCCAGGCGCGCCGAGCGCTGCAGGCGCGCGCCCGCCGGCAACAGCGCGGCCAGGGACAGGGGCAGGCCGCCCGCGCCCGCCGGATGGGCCACGATCGCCAGGCCGAGCGCGAGCCCGAGGGTCAGCGGGCGCGGGGTCGCGGCGCAGGCCAGGCGCAGGGCCAAGGCCAGGCACAGGCCCGCCAGGGCGTAGACCTCGATCACGATGGCCTGACTGAGGAACGGACCCGCTTGCGCCAGCGCCAATCCCGCCGCCAGGGCCGACCAGCGGGCGCCGCGGGCGGAGAGTCCGCCCACGAGCAGCGCGAGGGTCGCCGCGGCGCAGACGGCCGAAAAGGCGCTCAGGGCCGCGCCGGGGGCGATCCCGAGCGGCGCGAGCAGCCGCAGCCAGAGCCCGCCGAGCAGCACGAACAGCGGATAGCCCGGCGGGTGGGCGACGCCCAAGCAGGCGGCGGCGGCGCTGAGCTCTCCGGCGTCCTCCAGGGTGATGCCGGGCGCGCTCTTCGGCAGCAGGAAGGCCAGGGCGCCAAAAAAAGCGAGCGCGCTCGGGAGCCGCGTTGCCGGGCGCAGGCGTTGCATCGTTCCCAGGGTACGGCGGCCGGCGGCCCGCGCTGCGGGCGGAGGAGTCCGACCGGATGCGGCACCCGCTGCAAGCACCCGCGCTGCCAGGCGGCTGGTTTTCGATCGGGGCACCAGGCCAGCGCCCCGATCCGTTCCAAGGCCCCGGGCCAGGCGCCGGCGCCGGGCGCGCAGCGGCTCTAAGGCTCGGATCGGCGCGCAGCCACGATCCGCGCCGGCGCGGCCGCCCGATGGCAGCCCAAGGTCATGCCGACGGACTGGACCGACCGCTCGGGCGGCGCCCTGGTCGGTGGTTCCTGCAGCCGGTCTGCGGCGCGGCGCTCAATCGGCTTCGTCCGCCCAGCGCGCGTCGTCCGCCTGGCGCCGGGAGCACGGCGCCAGGCGGCGCGCTTCGATCCAGAAGCAGCCCCGGATCCAAGCCCCCGGTTCCGGCCGCGGCAGGCCGTCCTGCTCGAGCTGCCAGCGGGACACGAACAGGGTCAGCTCCCCGTCGCCGAGGCCGGCTTCGAAGCGCTCGTAGACCCGGCCCGTCAAGCGATTGGCCTGACGCCGCTGGCGGCGCACCTCGAGCTCGAGCTCGACGCAGCCCGCCGGGGCCTGACGCCCGCTGAGGGGGGCCACCCGCTGGCCTCCCGGCTCGAAGGGGCTGGCCAGCAACCGCGGGGCCCCGCGACGCTGGCTGGGCTGATTCGGCTGCGCGGCCACCTGCTCGACATCCAGCGCGAAGGCCGCCAGCTCGAACTCTGCGTGCTGGCCGGCCGCCAGGGGCGGCAGGCCGTCCTCCGGCACGGCCATCGGGTCGTCGACCAGGCAGGCGCTCAGCTCCTGGGCTGGAGCGATCGGTTCCCCGGCAAACCGCAGCGCCGCCGGCGCCCCGTCGCTCCCTGACTTAGTGCTGCGCTGGCTCCGGCACAGGCGTCCTTCGAGCAAGGCTTGGATGCCGTGCAGTCTTCGGAGCCGCCGCTCGGGGGGCCCGTCCTCGGGGGGCCAGGGTCCGAGGCGCTGGACCCAGAGCCGCTGCCGGGAGCCGCCCAGCAGGCTGGGCCACAGGGCCAGGGGGCCGTCCAGCTGGCCGCGCTCCACGAAGACCGCCATGTCCGGCCCGCTGGGCACCCGGCGCGGCCCGCCGCGGCGGAACTGCTCGCTCATCCAGCGCTCCGTGGCCGGTCCGGGCGGGAAGCCGATCGTTTCGAGCAAGAAGTCCATGCTGCGGTCGGCCCAGGACCCCGCTCGGGTCCGTGCCAGATCCTAGTCGCCGTCCGGGCCGAGTTGCGCCCGGAACCGAACCCGGCTTCCTGCGCCTTGGCCCGCGCGCTGCCGGCCCGTGGCTCCTGCCCCCTGGCCCCTGCGGTTAGGATTCGAGAGCCGCGCACCGCGGCCCCCACCCCCATGAAGCAACTGCTCTCCATCGCCGTGGGGCTGGTCTCTTGGCTCGTCCTCTCCGCTCCGCTGCCGGCCCAGGTCGGCGCGCCGTTCCCGCGGGATCTCGAGTTCAAGGACTTCGCCCAAACTCCGGCCCAATCCCTCGAGGACTTCTCCGGGCGCCTGATCCTGGTGGAGGCCTTCGCCTTCTGGTGAGGCCCTTGCGCTTCGGCGGTTCCGCACCTCAACGAGCTCCAGGAAGAGTTCGGCGGGCGCGGGCTGTCGGTCATCGGCGTGACCGGTGAAAGCAAGTCCGAAACGGAAGCCTGGATCGAAGACAAAGGCGCTGAATACGCCTACACCTATGCCGCCAACATGGACGGCTTCATGCGCGCCATCGATGCCGGCGGCTACCCGTCGTCGGCGCTGATCGATGCCTCGGGCGTGGTCGTCTGGTCTGGCCATCCCTCCTCTTTGACCAGCGCCCTGATCGAGGAGCACCTGGTCGGGGCTCTGAGGAAGCCGCTCTTCGAGTGGCCCAAGGCCGCCTCCAAGATCGCCAAGTCGGTGCGCAGCGGCGACATCGGAACTGCGATCCGCGAGGCCAAGGTCTACGCGGAGAAGGGCGGCGAGCTCGGCGCCGAGCTGCTGGCCGACCTGCAGGCCTCCTTGACCAGCCGGCTCGAATTCCTGAACCAGCGCTTCGAAGCGGGCGACTTCCTGACCGTGCTCGAGCGCGGCGAGTCCCTGCTGCCGACGCTGGAGGAGGGCGAGCTCAAGGCCCGCTTGCAGAAGCACCTCGAGCACCTCGCCACCGACACGGCGGCGCAGAAGTGCCTCGAGGGGCAGCGCGCCTGGCGCAAGCTGGTCGGCAAGAATCCCCTGCGCAAGGTCAAGGACTGCGACAAGCGCATCGAGGATCTCAAGAAGCTGGCTGAGAAGTACTCCGGTACCTTCGCGGCCGAGGAGATCGAGCGGCAGATCGGCGTGGCCCGCGCGACCAAGACCAAGCTGCTCGAGCGCTGATCGCGGGCCGGGCTGCGGTGCGCCCCGGGCTCGGCCCGAGGCGCTCACTCAGCTTGGCCGCGCCCTCCTGACCCGCGGGCCGGCGCTGCGCGCCGATCTCAGGCGCCAGGGAATGCACCGCGCCTGGCCCGGGTTCGCCCGGGCCAGGCGCGTTTTTTCTGCCGCCCCAGGCAAGCCGCAGCGCCGATCCCAGCCTCTGCGGCCGCCGGATGGCGGCCCAGTCGACCCTCTCATCCCATCTGTCAGCGGGTCGGGGCCCGGAACAAAGCCACGGTGCCCCGCGGGCTGTTCTTCTCGATGGCCGGGGTCGGAGGCTTGGCCTGCGCGTCGCCCCCTGCCTCCGGATCCGCGGAGCGCTGGAAGGGGGGACGCCCCGGGGCGCCCACCAGCACACAGGCGCCCTCGGACGAGGCCCCAAGGCCGTA